>SVGU01000019.1 GCA_015056155.1 Clostridiales bacterium | reverse complement strand
CCGCCGCCATTGCCGCCACCAGCGCCGCCGCCATTGCCGCTGCCAGTGCCGTCGCCATTGCCGCCACCAGCGCCGCCGCCATTGCCGCCGCCAGTGCCGCCACCAGCGCCGTCGCCCTGATTCATATTCGTTTCATCGTTGCTTTCGTTTCCGCTGGACCCGCTGCCCAGATACTCCTTCATGTTCAGCTTGTCCTCGTACCAGAACTCCTCAACGATGGTGATCGCGAAGGGCTTGTTCTTGTCCGTCGTCAGGACGCCCGTGGACGACTTCACCTCGAGCTCATCGCCGATGATGATCGTACCCATCTTGTACACCTTCGACGAGCCGGTCTTCCTGACCGTCAGTTCGTAGGTGCCCTCGGACAGGAACAGGGATTCATAGCGCAGGCCCTTCTCAAAGCCGGCCTTGCGGTACGTCTTGACGTCGATCTTGATGACGTTCGTGTTGTCACCCGCCGGGCGCAGCTCAAACAGCAGATCCTTCGCGGGAGACACATTGGGGAAGAACAGCTTGTATTCCTGCACCGCGTTCTGCTCCGCCTGGAAGGCTTCCGCGCTCAGCATGTCGCAATTGCCAGCCAGCACAGCCAGCTTCTTCCGGTCATTGCCGAAGAAGCGCAGATCCGCAACTGCCCGGTCCGCCACGTCTTCCAGCAGCGCCGAGACCTCGCGGGGCGCCGCGTCCGCCGTCATCAGCTTCATCGTGCCGTCTTCGTACATCGACGCCACGTAGCAGTACGAATCATGGTACACCGCGCTGTTCGCAGAGTAGTCGATGTTCACCACAACCAGATAATCGCCATAGGCGACTGTCTTATCACCAGCGGTATAGCTGACCGTACCCTGCTCATCAATGACCTTCTTCAGGTCCACCAGGTGCTCCTTGCCTGTCGCGTCCTTCAGCTCGGCATACACGCTGATGTTATCCGCCAGACGGCTGTCCACGGGCAGGTTGATCACGGCCATGTTTTCGCCGAGATCGGCGGCCACGGCCAGCAGGTCCTTGTCCAGATCCATCACGTCAGAGTCGTTCGTCGTGAACTTTCTGACCGTACGCTTCTGCATCGACTTGTCCGACTCCGCCACCAGCAGCTCGTATTCGGCAGTGTCATCCCTGGTGATGATCACGGTCATCATGCCGTGTTCATTCGGCCGCAGAATCAGCGGGTCCGCCGCACCCTGCGTTTCCAGGGTGTAGGTCAGGTGGCCCCAGTTTTCGGGATTCACCTGCATGGACAGAACAACGCTGTCGTTCATCCGGGCTTCCTGCGTCTCCCTCGTCAGCCAGTCTTCGCTGTCGCTGTTGATCGCACGATAGCCCTCTTGCGCGCTCCAGTACCGCAGCGCTTTGAACGCCGCATCCGCCTCGGCCTTCAGCAGGGTATCATCCCGGACGATCCCCGCTACCTTCAACGTGTGCGGCGCGGCGGTTTTTCCGTCGTCCAGCTCATATTCGATCGTATAGTCGCCGGCGCTGAGCTTCCGCACGTCCAGCCGGTACGTTTCCTGATTGAAGCCGACCTCCGTGCCGTTGATGTACACAGCCCGGATCAGCCGCGGGTTGATGCGCTGATCGACGCTGAGCTGCACATCATGCAGGGGAAGCGCGCTCATGATCGACTCATAGCGGTCCGCAAAGGCGAGCAGCACTTCGGGCGTCAGCGTCTTGTCGATGATCCCGTCCTGCGTCGGCACCTTGTAGAGGTAGTCCTCCTCCACGCCAAGGTACTGATATCCGCCAGAGGTCTCCATGAGCATGGGCTTCCTGCTGCCGATCAGTTCCGCAATCACCTTCATCTCGCGGGCGTCGCTGGTCATCAGCTCATATTCGCCGCTTGCCTTGATGTCAAGGCTCTCGCGGACCCGATCGCCGCCCTTGAGGCAGACCTCCACATCATAGTCGCCCCCAGGCAGGGCGTCAAACTGGTACGTGCCGGGTGCGATCTGCGTCAGGTCGATACCCTCCAGGCGGACGCGATCGACCACCGCGAGATTGACGCTGCTGTTCACCTTCATGACCGGGCTGAGCAGCGGCTTGTCCAGGCGTTCCCGGAGGCTCGGATAGAGCGCCATATCGCTCTGCAGCTCCTGCCAGCGCTCCTCCGTCATCTTCTGCATCCGGCCTTCCTGCCCGATCCAGTAATGCGCCCCGTTGTGCTCGGCCAGGCCGGTAATGCTGTCCCAGCTGCTGATATCCTCCGTTGCCTTGGTACCGCCCAGGCTGACCGACTCGTTATTCGCCGCGATCCGGCCCGCGTCCCATTCCGTACCGCCGACGCTGATCGCATAATCGAGCTCCGTTCCGGTCTTGCTGACGGTGATCGGGTCGCCCGGCTGCCAGGCGATGCCGTTCAGGGCAACCTGCGCATCTGCAGGCACACCGTTATCCAGAGCGATGTACACGTCGTGCTGCTCGAACTGGCCGAACAGTTCCGGCAGATCCTCGGCCCACTTGTTGATCTCCGCAAAGGGCACATCCAGCCCCTCAATGCTGCAGGCGTCGCCGATGTAGTACAGCTCCTCCGGCGTGCGGTCCTTGAGGAAATCGTGATACACCTGATACGCGCGGGTATCGAACTGCTTCACCGTCTCCTTGCCGGGGATGTGGATGGAAGGTTCGGCGATGCGCTCGCCGTCCTTGTACAGATACAGTCTGTACACGCCCTCGGTGACGCTGAAGGTCGTTCCGGCGGCGCTCATTTCCAGCTCCTGCTCAAACCCGTCGTCCCGGACGAGGGCGAGCTTCATGCCGTCCACCGGCTCGGCCTCCACGCGGAACTCATACAGCTCCGGTTTCGTTGCCGCGAGGCGCAGCTCATCCACCTCGGCCAGCCGGCCGTCCTTGACGATGGAGGTCTTTCCGTCCTTGCGGAAGTACCAGTCCGCCTCGTCCGCCGTGTAGGCCTTGGGGTCCGGGGTGGGGATCGCCACCTCAAAGGCTGCGTCCTCCGCGCCGGTCACCTTCAGCGTGTCGGTCTTTTCCTTCTCCGCGTTCTTCGCCCGGAAGGGGTATTCGCCCTTGCGCAGGCTCTGCGTATAGACGACATAGCCGTCGGGGTCAGGCGTCACATCAGGCAGCACCTCGTCGCCCAGCTTCGCCTCCACGATCGGGGAATCCGTCTTCACGCGGATGGTGACGGGATACTCCCGGGTCATGTCCATGTACACGAAGCCGCCGGCGACCGCGATCACGCCCGCGAGGGCTACCGCTGCGATGCCGTTGACCTTCTTGCGCGTGCGCTCCTTGGTCAGCTTGCGGGACAGGCTCCAGGGCGTCGTCTGGGGCATGGCCGGGATCGGCAGCGCGTTGACCGCCATGATCGGCTTGCCCTCCGCATTGCGGAACAGGAAAGGCCGGTCCAGCATCTGATCCGCCTCGTCCACCGCGTTGGCGGCGCTGCCGTTGAGCTGATAGACGCGGTAGGCCGTGTTGTTGTCGGCGAAGGTATGGATCAGACGCATGGGCATCGCCTGCTCGCTGGTGAGATACAGGCGGCACGCGTCCATGTACAGCTCGTTATGGCTGCGCGGCGCGACCTGCAGCTTCTTGCGCATGGAGATCTGCTTGGGGAAGAACTCCAGAACAAGCACAGCCTTCCCCTGAAGGCGATCGTAGGCGATGTATGCGATCGACTGATGGCTCGCCCCCAGTGCATAGCCGAGCTCGAAGCGGTCCATCAGCACCGTATCGGGCGGCATCGCACCGCGGATGACGGCCACCTCGACCGCCGGATAGCCGCAGCCGGTACACCTGTCGTGCACCAGTTCATTCATGCAATTAGGACATCTGCTCATGATCTGTCCTCCTACTTCTTACTGTGATTTGGGAGCAGGGATTGGCCTTCCCTGCCTGTATGCACCCGACCGCAGGCGGGGGGCAAGCGGCGTCCGGAAGGGACGCGCTTACTCCACCACCTCAACGATCAGGGTAAAGAACAGCTGTGCTTCATCGGCGTTGCCGCGGCTGTACACCTCATGGACGGCGGTACCGGGCTTGACGCTGTCGATCACCAGGGTGTCGCCCTTGTCATCGATCGCAGCGATCTCGGAGCCGTTCTTCTTCAGCCTCAGGCTGAACAGCCTGCTGTCGTAGTTCGTCAGCTTCAGCGTCACCGAGGTGTTCGCCCTGACAACCAGCCGGTAGGTATTCGCGTTCTCCTGCGTCAGACCCGTCGCGGGCTCCAGACCCACATTGGCCAGGCAGGTGTTGATCAGGAAGGACTTGCCGTCCACCGTCACGTCCGAGATACCTTCCTTGAGGGCTGTCAGCAGCAGGGTATGACCGTCG
Organism: Clostridiales bacterium; assembly: GCA_015056155.1. Classification (GTDB taxonomy): domain Bacteria; phylum Bacillota; class Clostridia; order Christensenellales; family Aristaeellaceae; genus UBA11524. Next base: position 36,140 of record SVGU01000019.1, on the reverse strand, counting down.
TCGGCCAGGCTGGCGCTGATGATGTTGGGGTTGCTGACGACGACCTCCGGATTCACCGGGAAATGATGGCCGTACTTCAGCTCCATCTCCGCCGTGCCGTCCACAAAGATGGTGTAGGCGGACTTGAACTTGTTCGTCAGCTCGCCGGTCACGGTATTCACCGTCAGGGTGAACAGCTCCGTGCCGTTGCAATTGACCACATACACGCTCTCGTCCTCGCCGGCAGCGGCCGCCACCATCAGGCTTGCCTTGTCCGCGCCGAGCGTCAGCGCCGCGCTGCCAGACTGCTGGGCAACGATGGAAATGTCATGGTTCCGGTTCGCGTTCTTCAGCTTCAGCGTGTATTCCATGCCGATGGGCAGGCTGATGCTGTAGCCGTTCTTCTCCGTCTCCAGCTGCGCATCCGCCGCCAGCGTGGGCAGGACGTCTACGGAAGACGCAGGGCGTACCTTCAGTTTTTCACCGTTCAGGGCAATGTCTTCGACCCTGGCGGTGATATCAATCAGCTCATCGCCGGCTTCGATCTGCACATACGCATCCTCACCATCAACGACGAATAAGAAAGCAGCAGCATTTGCGGGAAGCTCTGCTTTTTCAAACAGGTCGATGGAGAACTCCAGCTCGTTGTCATCTACAATGAAGATGATCGTCTTTACATCGCGCTCGTACAGCTCCTTGATCAGCTCCCTGCTGAAGTACAGCTTGCGCAGGGGATAGGTGCCGTCAGCTTCGCCAGCAGCGGTAATCTCCATCACGCCGTACACATCCTGAACCAGATCGTAATCAACAGGTGCATCACTCGCGTCGAAAACGATGAAGCCAAGAACCTTCGGCAGCTTTGCCTTGTAATTGTAGCTGTGATAGTAGTTGCAGCCCTCGCGCTGGCAGACCTCATGATCGTAGCCGATGTCCTCCGTGGTGGGAGCAACGGTGTACGTCCGCAGCCAGTGTCCCAGCTCGTCGACCTTTTCCTGCGCCTTCAGCACCATACCGCACACAGCGCACTTCTTGCCCGCCGTCAGGCCGGATTCGGTACAGGTGGCTGCCACGGCCGGGATCTCGGTCTCCGTATGCGCTGCCATCGGCGTCGTTTCCTGCCGGACGAGGATCTCGCCGCAATCCGCGCACTTCGCGCCCTCGGTCAGGCCCGTCGCCGTGCAGGTCGCCGCAACCGCCGGGATCACGGTTTCCTTGTGGCCCTTCGCCGGGATGACCTGCTGGGGCAGCAGGATCTCGCCGCAGTCCGCGCACTTCACGCCCTCGGTCAGGCCGGTCGTGGTGCAGGTCGCCTCCACAGCCGGGATCACGGTTTCCTTGTGGCCCTTTGCCGAGATGACCTGCTGGGGCACGAGGATCTCGCCGCAGTCCGCGCACTTCACGCCCGCCGTCAGACCGGTCTGGGTCGCCGTCGCGGCCACCGCCGGGATCTCCACCTCACGGTGCGCGAGCTTGTTGATGACCTTCTGCTCCGTCAGGATCTCGTTACAGACGGAGCACTTCACGCCGTCCGTCAGGCCCGTTGCGGTACAGGTCGCCGCTCTGCCGGGGATCGTCACCTGACGGTGGCCCTTCTTGATGATGGCGCTCTGCACCTTCAGGATCTCGCCGCAGACGGAGCACTTTTCGCCCGCCGTCAGACCGTGCTCGGTACAGGTCGCTTCCTTGCCCGCGAGCTCCACGACCGTGTGTCCGGTCGCGGGGATGGTTTCCTGCTTCAGCAGGATCTCGCCGCAGACGGAGCACCGCAGACCGGACGTCAGACCGTTTTCGGTGCAGGTCGCCGCCTTCGCCGCAAGGACCTCCTGCTGGTGGTCCTTCCTGGGAATGGTCTGCTGCGCCGTCAGGATCTCGCCGCACTCCGCGCACTTCACGCCCTCGGTCAGGCCCGTCGCGGTGCAGGTCGCCGCCACGGCGGGGATCTTCTGCTCCACATGGACATGCTTGGGCGGCTCTTCCACGATGATCTTCACCGTCAGCAGCACGCGCTCCTCGCCGTCCGTTTCGCTCATGATCTCATAGACGGTGGCGCCGGGCTTGAGGCCGAAGATCTCGATGCGGTTCTTGTCGGTGTTGACCTTCATCTGCGCGATGGAGGCGTCGCCCTTTTCCGGCTTCATGCCGTACACGCTGCTGCTGTCGCGGCCGTTGAGCTGCAGGGCCATGCTCTTCTTCAGCGGCGCCGTGACCGTATAGACGCCCAGGCCCTCCTGGACCACGCCGTCCGCCAGCGCAAGGCTGATATCAGCGCTCTGTACGATCACCTCGAAGGACTTTCCGTCCACAGTCAGGCGGACAGCGCCTTCCTTCCGGCCCTCGATGACCAGCCGGCGGCCTTCGTCCTCGATGCTCGTCCACACGACCGTGGACTGCGTCACCTGCCTGTTGTTTTCATAAATCTCCACCTTCGGCTCCACCAGGATGCCGTCGGTGTATTCCAGATCAATGCTCAGGCTGCTTCCGGTCAGGATGCAGGTCCTTGCATTGAAGCTCGTCAGCAGCTCCGGCACCACCGTGCGCACGCGCAGGTTGAACAGCACCGTGCCGTTGGAGATGATGCGGAAGCTGCGCTCCTCATTGGCGTTTGCCGCAGAGATCGCCAGCGTGTTGTTCTGCTGGTTGAAGGTCACCTGCGCGCTGCCCTCGCTCATCGGATCGACGATGAACAGGTGCGCCGGGGTCACGCCGGTCATGGGGATGCCCGCGGACCCGCCCACAGGCAGGGTCAGCACATAGCCGTCGCTGTCCCGGGAGACGCCGCTCTGGGCGATCATCCGGGGCGCGCTGATGACGTTGACGACCGCGCGCTTGCCGCCGATCTCGATCTCAGCGCTGCCGGTCTGGCTGCCGGAGATGATGAGGATGCTGCTGTTCTCCGGGTCGGCGCGGAAGGTCAGGGCCGTACCGCTGAGCTGCCTGACATCCTTCTGCACGTCCAGCGTCTTGCCGTCGCTGAACAGGGTCGTCAGCTTCAGCTCGCCGCCGGCGATGATGTTGTAGCCGCTGGCAGACAGGTTGGAGGTCAGCATATGGCCGGCCACAACCACGCGCAGCTGCATCACTTCGCCGTCCTCGCTCATGCCGGAGGTGTGGATGCCGTACACGCTCTCGCCGCTGCGGACCGCCGACACGTTCAGCAGGCCGTTGGCGGCGCTGATATCCGTCGCTCCGAAGCCCTGCTTGAGCACCGGCTTATACTCCACGCCGCTCACCTCGCTGATCTTCAGCGACGCCTGTTCGCCCGCCGACAGATACAGCGTGTAGCCCCCGTCCGTTTCCTCCAGGTACTTCGAGGCGGTCGTATCGCCGTTGAGGATCATTGCCGGCGCAGGCGCGATCCGGACGGTGAAGCTGGACTTGGTCGCCAGCTCGCTGCTGGTGCGGTACTGGACAGTCACGGGCGTGAGGCCAGTCTGACCGGCCGCGCGCTTGGCCGTCACGATCAGCTTGTCCGCCTGCTCGGTGATGGTCAGCCTGCTCGCGTCGTACGTCATTTCCAGCGGGAAGCTGCCCGTCGCGCCGAAGCGGATCGGGATCTCCAGCGTCGCGCCCTCAAAGACCGTGTACTGCGTCTGGGGCTTCTGCGCCAGCTCGTACACCGGCGCCTTTTCGACGACCACCTTCAGCGTGAACAGCTCCCGGTTCTCCTCCATGCCGCTGGTGCGGAACACGAAGGTGCTCTCGCCCGCGGCGGAGCTCTTGACGATCAGGGTCTCGTTCTGCCGGGTCAGCGTAGCGGAGGAGGTCCGGTTCTTGTCGGAGACCAGCTTGCAGCCGGAGGAGAAATTCCCGATCTCCAGCTTCGTCTGGTCATCCTCCACCATGGTCAACGTATACACATTGCCGTTTTGCGTCAGACCCTCGGCCGCTGACAGACCCATCGCGCCGCTGACGACCTCCACATCGAAGCTCTTGCCGTCCACAGTCACCCGCGCGGTGCCGGGCTTCAGGCCCTTGATGAGCAGCTTGCGGCCGCTGTCGACGGGCGCCGCTTCGAGGATGCCCGCCGGGCTGACGGTGCATTCGGGCGCGGCGGACATGCCGTGGGCATAGTCCAGCGCCAGTTCAAACATCTGGTCGGTAAAGATGCGGTATTCCTGCTTGAAGCTGGTGTTCACGCCGCGGGAAACAGTGTTCACCTTCAGGCGGAACAGCTCCACGCCGCTGGCGGAAACGCTGAATTCGCCCTGTCCGGGCACGCTGGCGCCGGTCAGCTCCAGCGCCGTGCCGTCCTGGGAAACAGCCAGGCGGGCGTCACCCGCACCGATGCGCTCCACCACGTACTGATGCTCCGCGCTCCAGTCGGTCAGATTCAGCGTCAGCGTCTCATTCACGGGCAGCGTGACGGCATAATCACCGCCGTCCGCCTTCACCCATTCGTTCGTCTGCAGTCCGGAGGCTCTCAGCACCGCAAAGCGCACGTCCTGCCCCTCGATCGTCACGTCGTAGACGCCCGCCTGGGTTCCTTCGACGATCATGATCTCAGGATATTTGGGATCGACGCTGATCTTCAGCGCCTTGTGATCGTTCTTCACCTTCGACAGATCCAGCGTCGCGCCGTCGGTGAAGCGGATCGGGATGCGCAGGCTGCCGCCCTCGATCATGGTGTATTCGGCCTCCAGGCCGCCGGTGATGCTGTGCTGGCCCACGTTGACCGTCAGGCGGATGATCTCCTCCTCCACCGCGACGCCTCTGGCGCGGATGCCGAACACGCTCTCGCCCTCCGCCGCTGCGGAGATGCTCACCGTCCGGTTGTCCAGCAGCCGGACGCTGCCGCTCTTCCCGCCCTCGAGCAGGATGAGCTCATACGTCACGCCCTGATGCTGGTCCAGCGTCAGCGCGGTCATGTCGCCCTTGGACAGGGTGAGGGTATAGCTGTGGTCGCCGCTCTGGGTCAGGAAGCCGACCTGCGCCGATGCGCCGTCCTGCTTCAGCTCCGGATAGGGCAGCACCTCCACCATGAAGCTGCGGTTCCGCGAGCCGTCGAAGTAGGTGATCTCCGCCTTGCCCTCCGCCTTCGCGGTGATGACGGCATGGCCGTCGCCATGGCCCTGGGCCGCCGCGCTGGCGGAGTTCCGGGACCACCAGCGGGCGTCGAAGCGCTCGCCGTCGCCAAAGCTGCTGTTGATGGTCAGCGTCTGGCCTGCGAACAGCCGCAGGTCTCCCTCCGGCGCGCCCACCAGACGGCGCACAGCCGGAACGGGGGTATCGGTGATCGCCGCCACAGAAACGGGCTCCTCGGTAATGCTCACCGGCACGGGCGTGCTGGTCACATAGGTGCTGACCGTCGCGGTAGGCTGCGCGGGCTGCTGGCCCTGGCTGCCGCTGTCCATGCCGGCCATGACGATCAGGCCGATCAGACCAACCGCCGTGATGGACAGCGTGCCGATCAGCAGGTTCCGGCCCAGCGGTGAGCGGGTCTTGGCCTGCTTGATGGGCTGGATGCCGTACAGGGCCATGACCTGCTGCAGGTCCGCCAGCATCTCGTCCGCCGTCTGGTATCGGTCGGAGGGCTGACGCTCGGTGGCCTTGTTGAAGATGGCAGTCAGCTCCGGCGTGGTGCGGTTGTTAGGCGGGGGCAGCAGGCGGCTGCTGTCGCTGCCGGTGCGGGGCTTCTCGCCCACCAGCAGGAAGTACAGCACCGCGCCGACGGAATAGATGTCCGTATAGTCGCCCTGCTTGTCGCCCAGGATCATTTCCGGCGCCGCATAGCCGGGCTTCATGAAGCCCGTCATCTCGCCGACGTTGATATTTCGCGCCGAGCCGAAGTCGATCAGCTTGAGTACGCCGTTGTTCTGCAGGAACACGTTGTCCGGGCTGATGTCGCGGTGGAGCATCTTGTGCTTGTGCACCTGGGACAGCGTCATCAGGATGTTGCAGGTCATATCGACGCTGTCCATGATGCTCAGCTGGCCGCGGGCACTGCGGTTGTCCAGCACGTAATGCTTCAGGTCGCAGCCCTCAAGGAACTCCAGCACCACATATGCGGTGTTGTTGCATTCAAAGCCGTCGAAGCACTTCACCACGCCCGGGATATCCCGCAGGCGCATCAGGCGGTCCTTCTCGGCCAGGAGGCTCTTCTTGTACTTCTGGTAGTCCTCCTGCGCTTCGCCGCCGCCCGTGGGCAGCAGCATGACCGGATTGTTCGGGTCTCGCTGGCTGATCTGCTTGGGGTTGTATTCCTTGATGCACACGCGCTCCTGCGTCCGGATATCCAGCGCGATATACGTCACGCCGAAGCCGCCGCGGCCGATGGCCTTGCCCAGCAGGTAGCGCCCGTTGAGCACCGTGCCGGGAGGACAGTCTCGCGGATCCTTGCCGGTATACGGAATACGCGCACCGCAATTGGGACAGGTGCGCTGGCCTTCCGGCAGGTTATGCATCATACATTCATAACAGTAAACGCTCAAACCGGTGATCCCTCGTTTCGTCTGCTGTGAGATATATATGGAACGGCATGCCCCGCCTGGAAACCGGCAGAGCTCTCCTATAATATACCAATGTACATTATACCACATCACAGCATAATTGTCTACCTTTCCCAGTCAAAAACGCAGGAAATCCGACCATTTCGCCGCCGTTTTTTCCATCCGCACCGGTACCTTTCCGCTTGCATTTGCCGCGCACTTGCGGTACAGTAAGAGCACCGAATCACCACAACGATGAAGGGGGACACCACATGTCTGTCATTCCCGTGGGCCGCTTTGCGCCCACTCCCAGCGGACGGCTGCATCCGGGCAATATCCTCTGCGCGATGCTGGCCTATCTCTCCGTCCGGAGCAAGGGCGGGCGGTTTCTGCTGCGCATCGAGGATGTGGACGTGCCGCGCTGCCCCCGCAGCCTTGCCCGGCAGTGCATCGACGACCTTGCCTGGCTCGGCTTCACCTGGGACGAGGAGCCCCTCTACCAGTCCGACCGCACCGGCGTCTACCAGGCCGCCCTCGACCGCCTGACCGCCGCCGGACACACCTACCCCTGCTTCTGCACCCGGGCGCAGCTGATGAGCCTCGCTGCGCCGAACCTCGGCGACACGCAGGTGGTGTATGGGCGCACCTGTGCATCCCTCACCCCGGAGGAGACCGCCGAGCGCGCGAAGACCCGCGCCCCCGCCATCCGCCTGCGCGTCCCGGATGATGAGATCGCCTTCACCGACGGGCTTTTCGGCCCGCAGCGCGAGAACCTCGCCCGGGACTGCGGCGACTTCATCCTCCGCCGCTCCGACGGCCTCTTCGGCTATCAGCTCGCCGTGGTCGTGGATGACGCCCTCTGCGGCGTGACCGAGGTCGTGCGCGGCCGCGACATCCTCTCCGCCACCCCCCGCCAGCTCTGGCTCCAGCGCCTCCTCGGCTGCCCCCACCCCGAATACATCCACATCCCCCTCCTCATGGACGAACAGGGACGCCGCCTCGCCAAACGCGACCGCGACCTCGACCTGACCGCCCTCGCCAAACGCTTCTCCCCGCCCGAGCTCATCGGCGTCCTCGCCTTCAGCTCCGGCCTCACCGACGAACCGCGCCCCATGACCCTCGAACAGCTCATCCCCCTCTTCGACTGGTCAAAGGTGAAGAGGGATGACCTCAGGCTGAGGTTTGCGGTGTGACGGGGGCCTCCGGCGGCCCGGGACTCTGTCCCGGGACCCTGCAAGGGTCTTCGACCCTTGACCCGTTTTGGGGAGTGTTTGTGGTCTGCTTTCTTGCGGGGGTCACGGGGCGTGACAGACGCCCCGCGACGCACTCGTGCAGCAGCGCCGTGTGGAGTTGAGCGCCCGCCGTGCAGAGCACGGCGGATCACGGCTGCACTTTTGTGCAGCGTGGGAACGAAATCTTCATGTACCTTGTTGCGTTCGCTTTGGCTCGAATCTGCGAGCGGAGCTCGCAGAGTTCTCGCGTCGCCCGGACTTGTCTTTCCCTTTGGTGTAAAGGGAGGCGGCCGGATAAGCGGGTCGAAGCCCCCCTGCGGTGGGGTGCGGGAGTTACTCCATCTGAATCCTGATTTGGACTTCTCCTGCAATGTGTGTCTTTGCCAATCCCGATATGGGATGCGGTCTCTTCGCTCCGCCGGGGGGGCTTTATTGCTGGGTTGACAGAGTCCAATCGAATGTGCTACAATGGCTTCACTGTTTCCATGAAGGAAGCGTTTCCGGGCAGAAGGCCGGTGCTTTCTTCATGGACTTTTTTGTTGCAGGAGGATACTTACCATGCGCAGAAACGATACGCTTTACCGGATGATCATCACCGCGGTGCTGCTGGCCCTTGGTCTGGTGCTGCCCTTTCTGACCGGCCAGCTGCAGACCATCGGCAAGCTGATCAGCCCGCTGCACATCCCCGTCCTGATCTGCGGGCTGACCTGCGGCTGGCTGTGGGGCGGCGTGCTGGGCGCGGTGCTGCCGCTGCTGCGGATGGCGCTGTTCGGCATGCCCGCCTTCCCCATGGCGATGCCCATGACCTTCGAGCTGTGCGCTTACGGCGTGCTGACGGGCCTTGTATATCCGTGGCTGTGCCGCCGTCTGTGCAGCGGCATGGGCGCGCCCCGGCCGGTGGTGCTGGTCGCATCGCTGGCGCTGGCGATGGTCGCGGGCCGCATCGTCGGCGGCATTGCCAAGGCGCTGCTGATCGCCGGCGGCGTCATCGGCAGCAGCGCCCCCTTCACCTTCGTGGCCTTTGTCACCGCCTATTTCGTGGACACGGCCGTCGCGGCGGCGATCCATCTGGTCGTCGTTCCGGCGGTGGTGCTGGCGCTGGAAAAGACGCGCCTCTCCCCCGTCAGCCGGACGCTGAACGCCTGATCTCCCTGCCCTGCATGCGCTGCGTGCAGGGCTTTTTCATGCCTCCGCCCTGCCGGAAAGCCGGGTGTTTCTGCGGATTTTACATTTATATCGTCCCCTTTCCCTTGTGCGCCGCCACAGGATGTGGTATAATCAGGAGAATCTTTCCGCCATATCAACAAAGGAGGATCCATAGATGATGAACAACATGCTCAGGCGCGCTGCCGCCCTTGTGCTGCTTGTGGCGATGCTGCTGGCATGCGGCGCTGCGCAGGCCGTGACCACCGGCACGGATATCACCACCGGTACCGATATCACCACCGGCACGGATATCCCCTCCACCCCCAGCCAGCCCAAGCCCCCCGTGCAGGGCAACCAGCTTGAGATCACCGGCCCCGCCTCCGTGCGCGGCGGCGAAAAAGTGACCCTCAAGGCCATGCTGGACGGTCAGCAGATCTCCTCCGGCCTCGTGGACTGGGCCGTCTACCCCTACAACACCCAGATCTGCACCATCCGCAACGGCGTCCTGTCCACCCGCAAGGTGAGCTACACCCAGACCGTTCAGGTCACCGCCGTGCTCAAGGCCAACCCCACCGTTTACACGGACTTCGTGCTCTCCATCCATCCCGGCGTGAGCAAGCTGACCATCAGCGCACCCACCAGGTATATCGACCTGAACGGCGCCGGCACCCTGCAGCTGACCGCCGCGGTGGAGCCGCTGGACGCGATGACCGGCGTGACCTGGTCCTCCTCCTCCACCAGCCGCGCGACCGTGGATGAGAACGGTCTGGTCACCGCCCACAAGACCGGCTCTGTCACCATCACTGCCCGCGCCACCGACGGCTCCGGCAAGAAGGCCACCATCAGCCTGCAGGTCGTGCGCGGCGTGACCGGCGTGGAGATCACCGGCCCTGCCAGCGTCGCCGAGGGCAAGTCCATCACCCTCAAGGCCGTCGTCACCCCCGAGGACGCCACCATTGACGACGTGATCTGGTCCATCGACTGCGACAAGTCCGTCGCCACCATCTCCTCCTCCGGCAAGCTGACCGCGAAGAACGTCGATCAAACCACCGTTGTCACCGTCACCTGCACCTCCGAGGAGAACCCCGCCATCTTCGACATCCACCAGGTCACCATCCGCCCGGTCGTGTCCAAGCTGACCATCCTCGCTCCGACCACGCTTATCGACCTGGCCTCCGAGAACCCGACCCTGCAGCTGACCGCCGTGGCCGAGCCTGCCGACGCCTCGCAGGAGGTCACCTGGTCCTCCTCCTCCCAGAGCCGCGCCACCGTGGATGAGAACGGCCTGGTCACCGCGAAGAAGACCGGCACCGTCACCATCACCGCCCGCGCCACCGACGGCTCCGACCGAAAGGCCACCATCACCCTCAAAATCGTCAACGCCGTCAAGGGTCTGACCATCGAGGGTCCCACCGCCGTCGCTGCCGGCAAGTCCATCTCCCTCAAGGCCGTCATCACCCCGGAGAACGCCACCAATGACGACGTCACCTGGTCCGTGGACTGCGACAAGTCCGTCGCCACCATCTCCTCTTCCGGCAAGCTGACCGCCAAGTCCAACGTGGCGGCGCTCACCACCGTGACCGTCACCTGCGTGTCCCGGGAGAACCCCGCCATCTCTGACACCCATCTGGTCACCATCCGCCCCATCGTGTCCAAGCTGACCATCCTCGCCCCGGCGACGGTCATCGACCTGGATTCCGAAAACCCCACCCTGCAGCTGATCGCCTTTGCCGAGCCGCTGGACGCCTCGCAGGAGGTCACCTGGTCCTCCTCCTCCGAAAGCCGCGCCACCGTGGATGAGAACGGTCTGGTCACCGCGAAGAAGACCGGCACTGTCACCATCACCGCCCGCGCCGCCGACGGCTCCGGCAAGAAGGCCACCATCAGCATCAAGATCGTCAACGCCGTCAAGGCGCTGGCCATCGACGGCCCCGCCGATGTGGCCTCCGGCTGCAGCGTGACCTACAAGGCCGTCATCACCCCCGAAAACGCCACCAATGACGATGTGATCTGGTCCGTGGACTGCGACAGCTCCATCGCCACCATCTCCTCCTCCGGCAAGCTCCGCGCCAAGTCCGGCATCACCATGCCCCTGACCATCGCCGTCACCTGCGTGTCCGAGGAGAATCCCGCCATCTTCGCCACCCGTCTGATCACCATCCGCCCCGCGGTGGAGAAGATCCAGATCATCGCCCCCCAGACCTTCATCGACCTGGCCTCCGAGGATCCCACCCTCCAGCTGGAGGCGGTGTGCCTGCCCGATCTGGCCAGCCAGGAGGTCACCTGGTCCTCCTCCTCCGAGAACCGCGCCACCGTGGATGAAAACGGTCTGGTCACCGCGAAGAAGACCGGCTCCGTCACCATCACCGCCAAGGCGGCCGACGGCTCCGGCAAGTCCGCGAAGATCACCCTGAACATCGTCAACGCCGTCAAGGATCTGACCATCACCGGCGCGACCGAGCTGGCCGGCGGCGCGAACACCCGCCTGACCGCTGTAATCCTCCCGGAGAACGCCACCAACCAGAACGTCGTCTGGTCCCTGGACTGCGACAAGTCCATCGCCACCATTTCCTCCTCCGGCCGCTTCTACGCCAAGAGCGTCACGGAGCCCGTGACCGTCACCGTCTTCTGCTTCAGCAAGGAGAACAACGCGGTCTACGACACCCATCAGATCACCATCCGTCCCTCCGTCGGGCGCATCACCATCATCGGCCCGCGCCTGTGGATCGACGTCAACAGCGCCAATCCCACCCTGCAGCTGACCGCCATCTGCACGCCCGATTCCGCGGCGCAGAGCGTCACCTGGTCCAGCAGCAGCAAGAGCGTCGCCACCGTCAACGCCTACGGTCTGGTCACCGCCCACAGGGTCGGCTCCGCGACCATCACCGCCCGCGCCAATGACGGCTCCGGCCGCTACACCAGCGTGACCATCCGCGTGGTCAAGCCCATCACGGAGATCACCATCGCGGGCGACAACGCCGTCCGCTCCGGCCGCACGCTCCGCCTGCGCTACGCCATCACCCCCGCCGACGCGACCAACAAGCGCCTGGTCTGGAGCGTCAACTGCTCCAGCTCCATCGCCACCGTCACCAACGGCGTCGTGTCCGCCAAGAAGGTCACCGCACCCACCCTCATCGTCGTCACTGCCGCCAGCGCAGATGACCCCTCCGTCAACGCCCAGTTCCCCGTCGTCATCCTGCCCTGACCGGCACCCATATCGGGCGGCTCCCTGATTTCCGGGGAGCCGCTCTTGTGTTCGACGGGGGCCTCCGGCGGCAAGGGTCTTCGACCCTTGACCCGTTTTGGGGGTGTTTGTTGGCGGCTTCCTTGCAGGGGTCACGGGGCGTGACAGACGCCCCGCGACGCGCTCGCGCGGCAACGTGGCGTGGGGTTGAGCACCCGCCGTGCAGAGCACGGCAGATCACGGCTGCACTTCGTTGTATCGGCCTTATTCCCGTTCCTTCGGACGCTTCCTGCCGCATATGCATGAGAAAATTGCCCATCCTACCCCTCAGGAGGGCTGGGCAATGAAGGAATGGACGGTCTGGATGGCGAACAAGCTTGATGAGCACATCATGCAGCTGGAGCGTCTGCGGCTGCCGGAGTACATCCGGTATCTGGAGGACAGGAAGCGCTTCTACCGGATGCAGCTGGTGGGCGGCATCGTCCGCGGGCTGGGTACGGCCATCGGCTTCACCATCCTCGGCGCGGTGCTCGTATGGCTGCTGCAGGGACTGGCGCAGCGGAATCTTCCGGTCATCGGCGATTTCCTTGCCGAGATCGTCGCCCTCGTGCAGCGCAGATTGGAGTAAGCAACGGCAATGAAGAAATGGTACTGGATCGCCGCGCTGACGGTGATCGCCGATCAGAGCGTCAAATGGCTCAGCCTCCGCCTCATCGAGCCGGTGACGCTCATCCCCGGCGTGCTGCGCTTCACCTATGCGGAGAACACCGGCATGGCCTTCAGCCTGCTCAGCGGGCACACATGGCTGCTGGGCGTGGTTTCGGCGGTCTGCATCCTTGCGGGCTGGCTGGCGCTGCGGCGCTACCGCCTGGGAACGCCGGCGAAGATCGCCGCGATGCTGATGCTGGGCGGCGCCGTGGGAAACATGCTGGACCGCTTTTTCCGCGGATATGTTGTGGATATGTTTGAGGTGCTGTTCATCCGCTTTGCCGTGTTCAACGCGGCGGATGCGGCGCTGACGATCGGAACGCTCCTGATGGCGGGCTCGCTTTTGTTCCGCCCGGAGGATTGGAGAGAAGCAAATGGAAGCACAGAAGATCGTTCTGGCGGGTGACGGCCGCCGTCTGGACGTGCAGCTGTCGGAAGCCTCCGGGCTGACGCGCAGCCGCATCGCGACGCTGATGGAGGAAGGCAACGTCGCCGTGGACGGCGCGGTGCAGAAGAAGGCCGGCATGAAGGCAAAGCCCGGCCAGGAGATCATCCTGACCGTCCCGGCCCCCCGGCCCGCCGTCCCCGAGGCGCAGGACATCCCCCTGACCATCCTGTACGAGGATGCGGACCTGGCCGTGGTCGTCAAGCCCTGCGGCATGGTGGTGCACCCCGCCGCCGGCAATGAGGACGGCACGCTGGTCAACGCGCTGCTGCACCATCTGGACAGCCTGGGCGGCATCGGCGGCGAGCTGCGCCCCGGCATCGTGCACCGGCTGGACAAGGACACCAGCGGCCTGCTGCTGGTCGCCAAGAACGACGCGGCCCAGCTGGCGCTGTCGGAGCAGCTCTCCGCCCGCACGATGGAGAAGCACTACCGCGCGCTGGTCGAGGGCAGTCTCCGGGAGGATTCCGGCCGGATCGAGGCCGCCATCGCCCGCAGCAAGAAGGACCGCAAGAAGATGGCCGTGGACGAGGAAGGCCGCGAGGCGATCACCGAATGGACGGTGCTGACCCGCGCGCGGGGCGTGACGCTGCTGGATGTGCACATCCTGACCGGGCGGACGCATCAGATCCGCGTACACATGCGCCACATCGGCCACCCCGTCTGCGGCGACCCCATCTACGGCAGCGCCAAGGGCGCGAAGGTGTCCCGGCTGATGCTGCACGCCTATTCGCTGACCTTCACCCATCCCCGGACCGGCGAGCGCCTGACCTTCACGGCCGATCTCCCGGAGGAGTTCCGGCGCGGCCTGAAGACCCACGGCGCGGAGGAAGCCTGAGCGGCCCTCACCGCCCCGCGAACGCTTGCCTCTTCCCAAATCGGGGAAACTATGATACACTATATGGAGTATTGAACAACAAGGAGGAACCCTCCCATGGCTGAGAAGGAAAAGAAGGGCCTGTTTGCCCGCCTGCGCGAAGGTCTGTCCAAGACGCGCGACGTGCTGACCGGCCGCGTAGATACGCTGGTCAAGGAGACCCGGAAGATCGACGAGGAGTTTTATGAGGAGCTGGAGGACATCCTGATCCTGTCCGACTGCGGCATGAAGGCGACCATGACCATCATGGACGAGCTGCGCGAGCGCGTGGAGCGCGACAAGGTCAAGGACGCCGAAACGGCCAGGGAAATGCTCAAGCAGATCATGATCGAGCAGATGGATATCCCGCGTCCGCCGCTGAAGTGGCCGATGGTCATGCTGATCGTGGGCGTGAACGGCGTGGGCAAGACGACCACCATCGGCAAGCTGGCGCTGCGCTTCCAGGATATCGGCCGCCGCATCATCCTGTGCGCGGGCGACACCTTCCGTGCGGCTGCGGCTGAACAGCTGACCGTGTGGGCGGAGCGTGCGCGGGTGCCGATCGTCAAGCATGCCGAGGGCGCTGACCCGGCGGCGGTGGTGTTCGACGGCGTGAAGTCCGCCAAGGCGCAGGGCGCTGACCTGCTGATCGTGGACACCGCCGGCCGACTGCACAACAAGAAGAACCTGATGGACGAATTGAACAAGATGCGCCGCGTGATCGACCGGGAATACCCGGAGGCGGACGTGCGCTGCATCCTCGTGCTGGACGCGACCACCGGCCAGAACGGCCTTGCCCAGGCCCGCGCCTTCAAGGAGGTCTGCGAGATCGGCGGCATCATCCTGACCAAGCTGGACGGCACGGCCAAGGGCGGCATCGCGCTGGCCATCCGCCAGGAGCTGAACGTGCCGGTGTGGTACATCGGCGTGGGCGAAGGCATCGAGGACCTGCAGCCCTTCAACGCCAGGGACTTCATCGAGGCGCTGTTCTGATGCTGTCCGCACCGGCGCATGGCTGGGCAACGATCTCCGTCGGCGGGCATTTCCTGCCCGTCAGCCACATCCAGCCCGTGCCGGAAATGCTGCTGACAGCGTTCATCCGGGCGCTGTCCACAGGGAGCGCCGCAGACGTCGCCTTCGATGCGGAGGGCGAAAAATGGCGCATGGAGGTCGGGCATGAAACGTGCCTGACGCTCATGGGCCGGAGCCCTGAAACACACGCGATCCCCGTGAGCGCGACCGCACTGGCGCGGGAGGTGCTGGAGGACGTCCGCCGCGACATGGACGCCTGGAGCCGCTGGAACCCCGGCGAATCCGCGGAATCCCAGCGTGCCGTCCTGGTGCGCCTGTGCCGCCGTCTGGAAGCGCTGCTGGCATAAGCGCCGCATCGTCCCGGCTCGCTGCGCATACCCCCGTCCCCCCGGCGCGTATGATGTATCAACATCATCCCGGAGGAACGGCGCGTGAAGGAACTCTCATGGGCAGCCTGCCTGCGCCTCGGCGTGACGGCGGCTGCGGTCTATTTGGTCTGCGCGGGGCAGGAAACGCTCCGGGCGCTGACCGGCGCGATATCGCCCCTGCTGTACGGCGGGGGCGTTGCGTGCATGGTGAACATTCCGATGAGCGCCATGGAAAGGCGCTTTTTTCCCCATGGCGGACGTTTCGGACGCGGCCTGTGCCTGACGGCGTCGCTGGCAGGCGCCGCTGCGGCTGCGGCATGGCTGGCATGGGTGATCCTGCCGGAGCTGATCCGGTGCGCGGCGCTGCTGGCCGCCGAAATGCCGGAGCTGCTGGGCAGCATCGCAGCATGGCTGGACGATAGCGGCGCGGCGGCATGGCTGCGGTCCGCCGGGCTGCCGGACTGGCAGACGCTTTTGCAGCGCGGGCTGAACGCATCGCTGGAAAGCGCAGGCGGCGTACTCCGGAGCACCGCGGACGCCCTGTCCGCCCTGACTACGGGAGCCGCCAATGCGCTGCTGTCCCTGATCATCGCCGCATACTGCCTTGCCGGGAAGGAACGCCTGCAGGCCCAGGTGTCCCGCCTGACACAGCGGCTGCTGGGCGAACGGGCGCTGCGCAGCATCACCGGCATCCTCCGCGCGCTGCATGACGCCTTCTGCACCTATGTGAAGGGGCAGTGCATCGAGGCGCTGCTGCTGGGGTGCCTGTGCCTGCTGGGCATGACGGCGCTTCGGCTCCCGCAGGCGCTGACGATCTCCGCCATGGCCGGCGCATCGGCGCTGATCCCCATGGTCGGCGCGCCCATCGCCGCGGCGGCAGGCGCTGCGCTGCTCGTCCCCTCCGGCGCTGCGGAAGCGCTCCGGTTCGCGGTCTTCTTCCTCCTGCTGCAGCAGGCCGAAAGCAACCTGATCTACCCCCGCATCGTCAGCTCCACCCTCGGCCTCACGCCGCTGTGGACGCTCGCGGCCATGGTGACGGGCGGCGGCCTGTTCGGCCTCACCGGCGCGGTGCTCGCCGTCCCTGCCGCTGCGGCCGCCAGAACGCTCCTGTCCGAAATGCATCCGGTGCCCCGCTGACGCCCCGTCCCCTACCGACCAATGCTTGTGGAGGTGGCGATATGCCGTCCCTGTCCCCCTACCGTTCCGACCTTGATTATGCCTATGCACCGGGGATGTTCCCGGCGATGGAATGCCTGCTGCACCGCCCGGAGTGCGCCAGACGGGTGCTGCTGCACTCCAAATCCGCCGGGACGGAGGGCGCACAGCGGCTGACCGAGCTGGCTGCGAAGCTCCGCGTCCGCGTGGAGGAGGCAGACCGCGCCCTCAGCCGCATCTCCGGCAAGGAGAACTGCTTCGCTGCGGCGGTGTTCGAGAAATTCGACGATCCGCTGGCCGCCGACAAGCCCCATGTGGTGCTGCACAACCCGTCGGACTGCGGCAACGTCGGCACAATCCTGCGCACGGCGCTGGGCTTTGGCGTGGAGGATGTGGCGCTGATCCGCCCCTGCGTGGATGTGTTCGATCCCCGCGTGGTCCGCGCGAGCATGGGCAGCATGTTCCAGCTGCGCATCCGGACGTACGACACGTTCGAGGCCTACGAGCAGGAGCACCCGGAGCGGGCGCTGTTCCCGTTCATGCTGGACGGTTCGCGGAGTCTGCCGGATGTGCTGGCGGCGGGCGTGCCGGAGAAGTGGACGCTGGTATTCGGCAACGAAGGCAGCGGTCTGCCGGGTGAATTTGCGCACAAGGGTCAGCCGGTGCGGATTCCGAGCAACGACCGGATCGACTCCCTGAACCTCTCCATCGCCGCCGCCATCGCCATCTACACCTTCACAAGGTAAGGCTACCCGCGGGGGAGGGGAAAAAAACGGGTTTCGAAAGGGGTGAAGCCCCTTCGCGGGTCAAGGGCAGCGCCCTTGCCGCCGGAGGCACGCCCCACCCTAATCCCACAAACACTTTTCCATACAACCCGCGCGAAGCGTAAAAAACCACATAACGCCTTTGAGGGACTTCACATCCGTGAAGTCCCTCAAACAGTTCGACCAACAAACAAAGAAAGCGGACCCGACCCCCAACAAGGACTACCCGCAAAAGATCCGCATCCCCCGCACAGGGGAAAAAACGGGTTTCGAAAGGGGTGAAGCCCCTTCGCGGGTCAAGGGCAGAGCCCTTGCCGCCGGAGGCACGCCCCACCCTAATCCCACAAACACTTTTTTCATACAACCCGCGCAAAGCGTAAAACCCACATAACGCCTTTGAGGGACTTCACATCCGTGAAGTCCCTCAAACAGTTCACTCAACAAACAAAGAAGGCGAACAAGCACCCCGGCAAAAACTGCCACAGGAGCGCCTCACTCCTTCACCTGCTCCTTCCGGCCGATCAGCCCCGTCGAACCCATCAGGTACAGCGCCAGGCCGACCACGATGACCAAACCGCCGACGATCACCAGCGCATCCGGCACGTCGCCCATCATGAAGCCCCAGATCATCGCGCCGACCGGTTCGCCCAGCAGCGCAAAGCTCACCACCGTCGCGCTCACCTTGCCCAGCGCAAGGGTGAACATCGAGTGTCCCAGGAGCGTGCAGCCCACCGACAGCCCCGCCACGCACAGCAGCGCCGTCCACGTCATGCGGAAGCCGCCCATGAACGGCAGCGTGCAGGCCAGCAGCACCGCCGTCTGCACATACAGCAGGAACATGAACGGCAGCGCCTCCGTCGTGCGGCGCGCATAGCGGTTGCACAGCCAGTGCCCGGCCATCATGACCGCGCCGGCCAGCGCCAGCAGCGCTCCGGGCAGGTCCCCGGCATTCGAGCTGCCCAGCCCATTGGCCGCGATCAGCAGCGCGCCGATCACCGCCACAACCGCGCCCGGCAGCGCCGCCCGGGGCATCCGCTCCTTGAGCACCAGCCCCGACACCGCCGCCACAAACAGCGGCTGCGTGCATACCAGCGCCACCGACGCAAAGGTGGACGTCTTGTCCAGCGAGGTCATCCACGTCAGGTAGTGCAGCGCCAGGCACACGCTCGCCGCCACCGACCACAGCCACTGCTTACGTGTCATCCGCATCAGGCTGCGGACAGGGGCCTCCGTCTGCCCCTTGCGCTTCATCAGCATCATCGGCAGCAGGATCGCCGCCGTCAGGGCCATGCGCATCATCGCGATCGTCGCCGGGTTTGCACCCTGCGCCAGACCGATCTTCACCAGCGGCCCGGAATAAGACACCATCACCACGCCCAGCAGGACGAGCAGGTAGGAGGGAGACATCAGGATACGCCTTCTTTCCTTCGCATAATCATGATTGATTGGGTTCACATTGCTGATCCGCAGGAGGTCAACCTGCATCCCGCCGCTATGGCCAGGGACTTCCCCGCTATTCATGATCTTCCCTCTGGGGAGGGAGGACCGTTGTGGGGGGTGGGTTGGCTCCTCCGCGGGCTGCCTCTGCCGGTTCGTTATCTTCTTCTTTGCCGATTGAGCGAACTGTTTGACCGATCGGGGATCGATCAAAGGCGTTGTGGGTGGGGGCACCTGCGGGCGCGGGGTCTCCGACGGGGAGGGGCGATCTAACGTTCCGCGTCGCTTTCGCCTACGGCGAACTCCCCACTGGGGAAACGCTCCCACGGAACGCCCCTCCACCCCGCAAGGGGCTTCACCCCTTGACCCGTTTTTCTTCCCCTGCCTGGTTTTTCTCCAGCCAGACCATCAGGACTGCGATGTCCGCCGGGGAGACGCCCGGGATGCGGCTTGCCGCTGCCAGGCTGCGGGGCTGCTGCTTCTCCAGCTTCTGCCTCGCCTCGATGCGCAAGCCCGTCACCTCCGCATAGGGCAATCCCTCCGGCAGCAGCGTCTCCTCCATCTGCCGCGCCCGGCGGATCAGCGCATCCTGCCGGTCCAGATAACCCTCGTACTTCACCGTGATCTCCGCCTGCTCCTTCGCCTGCGGATCGTCAATGTCGATCTCCGGCGACAAGCCGCATAGGTCGCTCAGTCGGATCTCCGGCCGCCGCAGCAGCTCCTCCGCGCTCACGCCGGCGGAGGCCTCCGGCTGGCCGTGCGCCGTCAGCCACGCGCTGAAATCCGCGCCCGGCGTGTACCGCGTCGCCCGCAGCACGCCCAGCAGCTTCTCCGTCTCGCGGATCTTGCGCTCCGTGCGCGCCATGCGCTCGTCCGTGGCGAGGCTCAGGTCGTGGCTGATCTTCGTCAGGCGCAGGTCTGCGTTGTCCTGCCGCAGCTTCAGGCGATGCTCCGCGCGGCTGGTCATCATGCGGTACGGCTCGTCCGTGCCCTTGGTGGTCAGGTCGTCGGTGAGGACGCCGATGTAGGCCATGTCGCGGGTGAGCACGAGGGGCTCCCTGCCCTGCATGGTCAGCGCGGCGTTCATGCCCGCCAGCAGGCCCTGACAGGCAGCCTCCTCATAGCCGCTGGTGCCGTTGATCTGCCCGGCGAAAAAGAGCCCCTTCACATGCAGGCTCTCCAGGCTCGGGCGCAGCTGGCGGCTGTCGATACAGTCGTATTCGATCGCGTAGGCCAGGCGCGTCAGCTCAGCCCGGTGCAATCCGGGCACGCTGCGGTACATCTCCCACTGCACGTCCTCCGGGAGGCTGGTGGACATGCCCTGCACGTACCACTCGCGGCTCTTCGCGCCCTCCGGCTCCAGGAACACCTGATGGCGCTCCTTGTCGGCGAATTTGACGATCTTGTCCTCGATGGAGGGGCAGTAGCGCGGTCCCACGCCGTGGATCTTGCCGGAATACAGCGGCGCGCGGTGCAGGTTCCGGCGGATGATGTCGTGGGTTTCCGGGGTCGTCCACGTCAGGTAGCACTGGTGGGTATTGGCGAGCTGCTTCTCCGTCAGGAAGGAGAAGGGCACGACCGGCTCGTCCCCGGGCTGGGGCGTCATCTCGTCGAAGTCGATGGAGCGCACGTCGATGCGCGCGGGCGTACCGGTCTTGAACCGCCGCAGCGGAAAGCCGAGGCTCTCCAGGCTCGCCGACAGCAACGGCGCGCTCATCAGCCCCTGCGGGCCGCCGGGCGTGATGCTTTCGCCGATGATGATATTGCTGCGCAGGTACACGCCGCTGGCGACGATGGCCGCCCGGCAGGGGATGCGCTGCCCCGTGGCGGTGTGCACGGCGGTGACGCGGCCGTTTTCCACGTCGATGGAAGCCGCCTCGCCCTGGCGGACGGTCAGCCGCTCCTGCGACATGAGGGCGGTGCGCATGCGGTTCTGGTATTCCTGCTTGTCCGCCTGCGCGCGCAGGGCATGAACCGCCGGGCCCTTGGAGGTGTTGAGCATCCGGCTCTGCAGGAAGGTATCGTCGATGGCCATGCCCATCTCGCCGCCCAGCGCATCCAGCTCGCGCACCAGGTGTCCCTTGGCGCTGCCGCCGATGACAGGATTGCACGCCATGAGCGCGATCCCGTCCATATTGAGGGTCAGCAGCAGGGTCTGTGCGCCCATGCGGGCAGCGGCAAGAGCGGCCTCGCAGCCTGCATGGCCGCCGCCGATCACAACAAGGTCGGGCATATTTCCCCCTCCTTCGCCGGAGAATCCGGAATTGTCTGGCGGAACCCCTTCAGAGTCCCAGCTAAAGATTGTACCACACATCGCCGCGAATGCAAAGCAAAATCGCACGGCTCCGCAAAGGAAGCCGTGCGACAGGGTTGATTCCTGCTTACCAGTTGTATCCGTCGAGCACCGTGACCTCCCAGGTGAAGGACTCGCGGTTCTCCTGGCGGATATAGCGGCTGACGCCGTCCTCGGTCTCATAGCCGGTGATGGTCATGATCACCTTGCCGATGCCCCAGGGGCGGCTGAATTCGCTGCCGAAGGAGTAGGTGCCGCGGCCGAGGGTGTCGCCGGGATAGAAGGTGTGGTTGTTGCTGCCCTCGAACATGTTGGAACCATTGCGGCTGTTGCAGGACAGCGGATTGCCCCACGCGTCGAACAGCTCGATCTCGTAATAGAACCGGGTGATGACCAGGTTTGACTGGTTGTAGGTGACGATGCGGATGGTGTCGGAATTCTCCACATAGAGGTTCACGATCTTGATCGCCTCGTCCAGGTTGCCCACGTTGACGGTGAAGGTGGTGACGTACTTGCCGTCCTCGGTCACGCCAATGATGGTCGTTTCGCCCCAGCTGCGGCCGGTGACGGTGGCCTTCGGGCCGCTGCCGGCGACGGTGGCGATCGTCTCATCCTGCGAATACCAGGTCATGTCGGTGATGGAGGCGTCCGAGGGGGTGAACTCCGCGGTGTTCGTGACCTTGCTGCCCACGCCCACGCTGACCTCGTCATACTTCATCTCCACGCCCATCACCGGCTGGGTGACAGTCACCTTGACGGTGGCCTTCTTGCCCGAGCCGTCGTTGGCGGTGGCATACACATACGCTTCGCCGCGCTTGAGGCCGACGATGGTGCCGTCCTGATGCACCTCCAGCACGTTCTCCTTGTTCGTGGACAGGGTCACGGAGGTGTCGGTCGCCGTATCCGGGCCGACCTCCCAGGACAGCGTGATGCTGCCGCCCACGGCCACATAGGGGTTCTTCTCGATGAAGTTCAGCTTCGTCACCGGCTGGTAGACGCTCACGACCGCCTGCGCATAGATGTGCGGATGGGTCTTGCTCTCGCAGGTGATGATGGCCGTGCCGGGGCTGACGGCGGTGACGCGGCCGGAGGAATTGACCTTCGCAACGCTCTCGTCGGAGGAATACCAGCTGACCGTCTTGTCGTTGACCGTGTTGGGCAGGACCATCGCCTTCAGGGTCTGGTAGTTGCCGGTCTTGAGGCTGAGGACCTCCTTGGACAGGGTGATGCTCTCCGGGGCCTGCTTCACTGTGACGGTGAAGGTGCCGTACTGGCCGGAGCCGTCGGCCGCCTTCGCGGTGATCTTCGCATCGCCCTTGCTCACGCCCGTCACCACGCCGTACTCATCGACCACGGCGTTGTCCTCGTTGCTGCTGGACCACACGACGCCCTGAATGGTGGCGTTGGACGGCGTAACGACCGCCTCCAGCACGAGGCTCTCATCCACATAGATGCTCTTCACATCGCCCGTGACCTTCACCTTCGTCACCGGCTCCACCACCAGCGCGCGGTACGCCACATACACCTCGGGGTTCTGGATGCTCTGCACCGTCACAAGGCATTCGCCGGCCGCCCTGCCGGTCAGGGACGTGCCGCTCACGCGGACGATGCTGCTGTCGGAGGTGGTCAGCTGCCACTTGCGGTTGGTCGCGTCGGTGGGATAGAGGGTGGCGCTGACGGTCTGGGCCTTGCCCTTGCGCAGCACCAGCACCGGCAGATCGCCATAGGCCGAGTAGGGATCGATCACATCCGCCACCAGCGGGTCGTAGGCGTTGTAAACGGGCAGCTTCTCCTCGTTCACGCGCACCTCCTCGACCGCGCGGGCGCAGGTGACGGTCAGCTTGGCCGTCCAGGTGCGCCGTGCGCCCTTGAGGGTCGCAGTGATGGTCGCGGTGCCCTTGCCCACGCCGTAGACCATGCCGTCCTGATCGACGGTCACGGCCCGCTTGTTGGAGGAGGTGAAGGACAGCGCGCCTTCCTCGGCACAGTCCCCCTCCCGGACCAGGATCAGCTCCAGCGTCTCTCCCTCAAACACCGTGCTGGCGCTCTTGTCAAAATAAAACTTGTTCTCCGCCAGCGCCGCACCGGGGAGCAGCATCAGCAGCACGAGGGCAGTCAGCAGCAGGGTCGCAAGTCGCTTCATGGCGCTACCTCCAATTGATACCACATTCAGATTCGTTTCACCCATACAGACGGATCAGGGCTGGTTTTTCTTCCCTGCCGTATCATATTTAGTATACCTGTATTTCCCGGGAATTGCAACCGGTTCGGACGGGGAAACACGAAAAAGCCGGGGCCCTCCGGCGGGCAGGGGCGATCTAGCATTCCTCGTCGCTTTCGCCTACGGCGAACTCCCCACTGGGAAGGCGCTCCCACGGCCTTCGACCCTTGACCCCGTTTTGGGGAGTGTTTGTGGGCTTTTCCTTCGCGGGGGTCACGGGGCGTGACAGACGCCCCGCGACGCGCTCGTGCGGCATCGTCGGCCAGAGTTGAGCGCCCGCCATGCAGCCGCGAGTACAACCCGCTAAGGACGCGAGGGGGGCCGTGGGGAAGCGCTTTTTCGCTCTCCCCCGACGGCTTTGTGCCGCGCGGGTCAATGACCCGTCGACACGCGAAAGCAGCCTCCCCACTGCAATACAGACCAATCCCAAACGAGAAAGCCACCCCACACAAAAACGCCGGAACGCACACCGCGCTCCGGCATCTGATTATTCTCCCATTCTCCGGCCGGTTCCTCACACAGCCCCGACGCGGAATGCGCGGAAGTCCGCATGTCCGCATGCCTGCACAGCCTCGCCGGACAGGGGCGTCGCGAACAGCGCCAGCCTCGCGCCGACCCACGTGTGCCGCGCAGGCTCAAAGGGCGTCCCCAGCCAGCGGTATTCGCCCTCCGCCGCGTATTCGAAGGTCACCGACGCCGTGTCATAGCCCGTGGGCAGCAGCGTCAGCCGGAACCGGAGCTTCGCATCCTGAACCGGCACGCTCTGCAGAACCGCCTCCGCATGGTCGGCGCCGCCGGACTGCACATACACCAGCGTCAGCTTCCCCGCCTTGCGGCGGAGCGCTGCATAGGCATACTGCCCGCCGACGAGGCCCAGACCTGCCTGTTCGCCGTCCTGCAGGCCGGACGCATCCATCTCAACCTCCGCCGTGAAGGCCGGGCAGGCGATCTTCTGCGTCAGCACATTCGGGCAGTGCCACAGCAGTCCGTCATGGCCGGGCAGCCTCACGGCATGCAGCCGCAGCCCCTCTTCGCCGATCTCGTAGAATTCTTCCTTCCAGTTGCCCATGAACTGCCACTGCAGCCCCAGCGACCCACGGAAATCGTCGCTCGCCTGCAGCGAGCAGGGCTCCTCCGCCGGGCCCTCGGGCTTGCGCCACACGTCCACCGGCGTACCGAAAACCTCGCCCCGCGCCGCTTCGCCGATCACAGGCCAGCCGTCCTCCCGCCAGATCATGGGCTGCAGATGGGTGATGCGCCCGTACAGCCCCCGGCTCTGGAAATGCAGGAACCAGTCTTCGCCGCCGGGCGTATCCACCCATGCGCCCTGATGCGGGCCGTTCGTGCGGCTCTGCCCCTGCTTCAGGACGATCCGGTCCTCGTAGGGGCCCATGATGCTGCGGCTGCGCAGCACCGTCTGCCAGCCCGTCACAACGCCGCCCGCAGGGGCGAAAATGTAGTACCAGCCGTCCCGCTTGTGCACCTTGGGGCCTTCGATGGTGGGGTGATCCTTCGTGCCGTCGAACAGCAGGTGATCGTCCCCCAGCGCCGTCGCGCCGTCCGGACTGATCGGGAAGATGCCCAGCCAGCTCTTGAAGCCGATGCGGCTGTTGGCATAGCCGTGGATGACATAGGCCTTGCCGTCGTCGTCCCAGAAGGGGCAGGGGTCGATCAGGCCCTTGCCCGGCAGCACCAGCACCGGCGCCTCCCATTCCCCCAGCGCATCCCGGCTGCGCACCATGTAGATGCCCTCGTCCGGCATGCCGTAGAAAATATGGAAATACCCGTTGTGCCAGCGGATGGCGGGCGCCCAGACGCCGTCGGCGTGCCGGGGGCGCTCATAATCGGGCGCAGGGATGTTCTTCAGCGCATAGTTCACCAGCGTCCAGTTGACCAGATCCTTCGAGGTGAGGATCGGCAGACCCGGCACATAGTTGAAGGAGGACGCCGTCATGTAGTACGTATCCCCCACGCGGATCACGTCCGGGTCCGAATAGTCACAGAAAAGCACAGGATTGCGGTACTGCCCGTTGCCCATGTCCGGGAAATACAAGGCGTCCTTCATCATGCATTCGCTCCTTCCTGCCCGGGCAGCAGCGTATATCCCACGCCCAGACGACGGGCAAGGGCGATGCAGCTGTCCCGCCACTTTTCGCTCCCCGGCAGCGCAGGGATCAGGAACACAGGCGTCGCCCGCTTGTTGCGCGCCACGTTCACAAAGCGCTCCAGATAATTTGCAAACTCCCGTCCAGGCTCGGAATAGCCGGCCGCATTGTCCGGGTCCGTATCGTTGGGGCCGTACTGGATCAGCAGCGTATCCCCCATGGTCAGACGGTCGTACACGCCGGCGAGGCAGCCCCGGCTGACAAAGCCCTTCGCGGACCAGTCCGCCGAGGTGAAATCCACAATGTCTCCCTCATAGCCTGCCGCCATCTGCGCGGCGTCGGCGCATCCTGTCACAAAAATCCTTGCCATACACGCGCTCTCCTCACTCTTTCAGATAGCCGGAGGCCACGCCCTCATAGCAGTTTGTCGCCGGATCGAAGGACTTGCGCGACTGGACCGTCAGGCAGTTGTCCCTGAAGTTCAGGAGCATATCCACGCCGCAGGGCGCATTGCCGATGATGAAGCAGCGCACCCGCAGCAGCCCCTCCTCAACCCAGCCGCCGGAGGACAGCGTCGGCAGCTCCGGCCAGCCCGGGAAGGTATCCACGATGTTCTCCCCCACGCCGAAGCGCAGCGGATTTTTGCCCCATGCGTTCTCCCAGAAGAGGGTGTTGCCCCTCAGCTCCACGCTCTTCAGGCCCAGCTGGTTCGGCTCCGCAAACACGTAGGGACCGGCCTGCGCGATGGCGTACTCGTCATTGCTGCCCACGGGACGGGTCGCCAGCTGCATGCTGACCGGCGACATGTCCTCCAGCCCGATGTAGGGGTAGACCTCCTCGAAGAAGGCGTTGTAGATCCGCTGCACACCCACATTGTCCAGCCGGGTATCGGCGATGGTGCACAGACAGACGTCCTTCTCCGGGCAGACGACCGCCAGCTGTCCGCCCAGGCCGTACATCGCCCAGCCGGCACGGGTCAGCCAGACCTGCCAGCCGTAGCCGTAGCGCTCCTCCTCATTGGCGCACAGGCGGTTGTCGATGTGCTTTTTGCCCAGTTCCCCGCAGAACCACCGGGGAATGAGGCCGCCGCCGCCCTCCATGACCAGCCGGGTCACCTTGTGCAGATCCCGCAGGGACATGCACAGGCCCGTGCCGCCCTGACAGGTGCCGCTGGGGTCGCGCAGCCAGAACTTCTCGTCCTCAGCGCCCAGGGGGCCGAACACCCGCTCATTCAGGAAGTCGATGACCTCCTGGCCGCTCAGGCGCGCCACCAGCGCCGCCAGCACCTGCGAGCAGCCCGTGTCATAGTGGAACACCGTACCGGGCTCATGGGTGGACGCGGCGGTGAAGAAGGGCTTCGTCCAGTTTTCGTCCACGCCCTCGCGGTACGCCGTGCTGCGGTAGCAGGTCGCCATGCGCAGCATGTCCCGGATGGTCAGGCGCAGCAGCCGCTCGTCGGGCTGCTCCGGCAGGTAATCCCGGAAATAGTCCGTGATGTGGTCATCCAGCGACAGCTTCCCCTCGTCCAGCAGGATGCCGATGGCGATGGCCGTCATGGTTTTGGACACCGAGTACATCCGATGCGCCTTGCCCTCCTCAAAGGGCGCATAATAGGCCTTCGCCTTGATCTGCCCGCCCACGGAGAGGATGAAGCCGTGCATGCACACATCCTCCCGCTCCAGGCGGCTGACGAAATTCTCGATCCGGGTCTTCAGACGTTGGTCAAGCATCCTTCATGCTCCTTTCGTATTCACATGCGGCCTGGATGTACGCGCCGGTGCCCTTGAGGTCATAGCTGCCCACCGCCTCGGAGATGTAGTAGGCATAGGAACCGTCGCGGTAGCTGTCCGGCCGTCCGCCCAGACCCGCGCCGTGGCAGGTCTTGGCGAGGAACAGCGTGCCGTTGCGCATCTGGCCGACGAAATGCCGCTGCAGCGCGCGGAAGCTCTCCCTCGCCGCATCGCCCATCTCCGCCGGCACAGCGCCCAGGCGCGCCGCCTTGAGGATGGCGCACGTCATCAGGCAGGAGCCGGAGGACTCCAGGTAGTTGCCCTCGCGGCCGGGACAGTCCATCACCTGCAGCCACGCGCCGTCCACGCGGACCTCCAGCATCCGCCCGGCCAGCTTCTCAAACATCGCCCGCAGGGGCTCGCAGCACTCGTGATCCGCCGGCAGCAGCTCCAGCACATCCGCCAGGCCCAGCATGTACCAGCCCACCGCCCGGCCCCAGGCATGCGCCGCCCTGCCCGTCTCCGGGTCCGACCACAGCTGTGCCCGGGACTCGTCCCACGCATGGTGGTTCAGGCCCGTCCGGGGCTCGTACGTGTGCTCGTACGCCAGCGTCAGCTGCTTTGCCGCGTCGCGCACGCCCTCGTCATCGCCGGTCATCAGGCAGTACTCCACATAGAACGGCGCGGACATATGCAGCCCGTCCAGCCACATCTGGTACGGATAGCACTTCTTGTGCCAGAAGCCGCCGTCGGAGGTGCGGGGCTGACGGCGCAGCTGCTCCCGCAGCACATCCGCCGCCCGGCGGTACTTCTCCTCCCCCGTCGCCTTGTACAGGTACAGCAGCTGACGGCCGTTGCAGACATAGTCCAGATTGAAGCTGTCAAAGGTATAATCCCGAATGGCACCCGTATCGTCGGTGACGAAGGTATCCATCGCGTCCCGGATATAGTCGAAATACTTCTTTTCGCCGCTCAGGGCATAGAGCGCCTCCATGCCGCGCCAGACAACGCCGTAGTCATAGCTCCAGCGGCTGGTCAGCAGCCCGTTGCGCCCGATCAAGCAGTCTGCCATCCGCGCGGCAGACCGGGGCATGAATTCCTTCAGCATTCGCTTTCCTCCATCAGCCGCAGCGCCATCTGCGCCAGCCGCACCGCGCCGGTGAAGCTCAGATGGGTGTTGTCCTGTACGCCGTCGGGATAGTTGGGATGGCCCTTCTCCTGCCAGTTGAACAGGGGCTTCGACCCGCTTTCTCCCAGCGCCGTCAGCAGTTCCTCCGTCGCCTTCTCCATGTCCAGCAGCCGCACGCCGCGGTATTCCGCCAGATCGCGCATCGCCGCCGGGTAATCCCCGTGGGTGTGCTTCAGCGCGCCGTTTTCGTCGAAGTGACGGCGGGCGATGGAGGTGAGCAGGACAGGCTCCGCGCCCTGACGGCGGGCCGCATCGATGTACATGCCCAGATATTCCGGGTAGGTCACGCGGGCGACGGTGGCGCGCTCCACGTCCTCCTTTTCGTCATTGTGGCCGAACTGAATGAAGAGCTTGTCGCCCCTGCGCAGGCACAGTTCGATGAAGTTCAGCCGCTTCTCCGCGATGAAGGACTTGCTGGAACGGCCGCAGACGGCGCAGTTTTCCACATACACGCCCTCCACCAGCCCCTTGAGCGCCTGTCCCCAGCCGGTCATGGGCGCCCAGTTGGGCGCATAGTCGGCCATGGTGGAGTCGCCGCAGAGGAACCACGTGGGCGTGCGCTTCTGCGGATTCCAGCCGTCCGCGCCGCCGATGACGTTTCGGACGGTCAGCATCGCCGCCTCCTCATCGGACAGCCTTGCCTGACCGGGATGGCGGGTCGTCTGGTCCGCCCGGGCGCCGGTGGTCCGGTATTCGCCGCAGCGGCGGGTGATCTTCGTTTCGCCCCAGTCCTGGAAGCCCTCGGGCGCGACGCATTCGTCCATCTCGCATTCGATGAACTGCGTATGGGCGAATTTCCGCCACGGACGGCCGAGGTAAGCCATGCCGGGCTCGCACTCGCCCGTCAGGCGGCACTTGTGGAACACCAGCCCATAGGGCGCCTGCTCGGGCGTGTTGGCGGCGGTGTAGAAGCCGCCCCGCCGGTTCATATACAGCGTGCAGCGCTCGAACCAGCAGGCATAGGGGCCGAAGATGAAGTCCACATCGCCCTGGATGAAGCAGTCCTCAAAATACTGCCGGCTGAGCACCAGCGGGCAGTCCCCCACCGACAGCACGCCCTCCGGCACGAGCCGGGGCAGCGCGTCCCGGGCAACCTTGGGCATCGTGGGGCCGCAGAACAGCGTATCCTGACAGGCGATCATGCGCACATTGCGCCACACGCCCCGGTCGCCGGCCGCGTAAACCGCCACCGCCTGCCCCACGAGGGAGCCGTCGCCCGCGTCGTTGCGGATGGTGACGTTCTCCACCTCCACATTGTCGCCGGTGACGAGGAAGGTGTAGCTCAGGAAGGTACCCTTCTCCTTGCCCTCCTCGTTCAGGTCCTTGGCGCAGCCGGAGTTGGTGATGACCGTCCGGTCCCGCGCCTCGCCGATGATGCGGATGTTGTCCTTGTTGACGACGACCTTCTCATGGTATTCATCCATGCGGAGCAGCAGGATGATGGGGTGCCGGTTGCTCATCGGCACCGCGTCGATGGCCGCCTGAATGGAGGTAAAGTCCCCCGAACCGTCCTTTGCAATGATATACATAATGCTGCCTCCTCAGATCAGGCCGAGCTTTTGAAGCCCATCAGCGACGATGCGGGCGAAAAGCTCCGCGCCGGCGCGCTGGGTATGGGTGTTGTCCTTCGAGCCGTTGGGATAGGCGGGATACAGGCCGGGCGCCACGTTCATGTACAGGGCCGATGACGCTTCCTCGCCCATCGCGCGGAGAGCCGCCTCCCCCTCCTGCAGCACGTCGATCAGGGGGACATTGCGCGCTGCGGCCAGGCGGCGCGTGGCAGGCGCATGCTGCCCGGGATGGCCCGGCAGTTCACCTTCCCGCCACCAGCTGCAGGGCGTATGCGTCAGCAGCACCGGGATCGCCCCGTGCTGCCGCGCCGTGTCCACAAAGATGGACAGGTTGTTCAGGAAGGAGGTGTTCGCATCCGTATGCCGCCAGACCAGATCGCTGCCATCGTTATGGCCGAACTGGATCAGCACGATATCCCCGGGCTGTAGCGCCTTTTCCACCGCAACCAGCCGCCCCTCGGACAGGAAGGACTTCGTGCTGCGACCGCCGATGGAGTGATTCGAGAAGGTCACGCCCGGCATCATTTCGCCGATGACCTGGCCCCAGCCGGTGATCGGCGCGCGCTCCGGCGCGTAGGTCGCCGCGGTTGAATCGCCGCAGATGTAGATGGTCATAGCTGATTCCTCCTGTTATGTGCGTGTATGCGGGTGGGCTCCTCCCGGCTCCTTCGGAGCCACCCTCCTCAGCGAGGAGGGCTTTGGGTGCGTGTGCCCAGCCTCCCTCTCTGAGGGAGGTGTCGCCGCAGGCAATGGTGGGCGCCCTCACCCTTCGATCGCGATCGTATCCCCGGCCTGATGAACAAAGCTGCGCCCATCCGCCAGCGTCAGCACGCCGTCCATGCGGGCCGTGACTTCCGCGCGGTATTTCGCGCCGTCCCAGGCGATATCCACCGTATATCCCCCGCGGGCACGGATGCCCTTCGCAGCACCCTTCGTCCACTGGACCGGTACCGCTGGCAGCAGGCGCAGGAATCCCTCGTGGCTCTGCACGAGCATCTCCGCCATGCCGGCGACGGAGCCGAAGTTGCCGTCGATCTGGAAGGGCGGATGGTTGTCGAACAGGTTCGGCAGCGTCGAACGCTCCAGCAGCAGCCGGATGTTCTCGCCCGCCTTTTCGCCGTCCCTGAGGCGCGCCCACAGGCACATGATCCACGCCCGGCTCCAGCCGGTGTGACCGCCGCCGCAGTTCAGGCGCTTTTCCAGCGTGGCCCGCGCCGCCGCGAACTCCGCCGGCGTGTCCGCCGTGATCTGCCTGCCCGGATACAGGGCGAACAGGTGGCTGATGTGCCGGTGTCCGGGGCAGCCGTCGCGGCAGTCGCGCAGCCACTCCTTCACCAGGCCGTCTTCGAGCTGCACAGGGTTCAGCCGGCTGCGGAACTCCGCCCACTCCGAGGCGTCCCGCCCGATCACCGCGCCGCATTCGATCAGCTCCGTCGTCAGCGCAAAGAGGATCTGCCCGTCCATCGCCGCACAGTTCGTCAGCGTGCCGGACGCGCCCGAGGGCGTGATGTACACATTCTCCGGCGAGGAGGAGGGGCTGACCGTCAGCGTGCCGTCCTCACGCTCCACGCAAGCGTCCACGAAGAACCGCGCCGCATCCTCCATCAGGTCATAGTGCGCCCGCAGGAATTCCTCGTCCATCGTGAACCGGTAATGCTCCGCGATGTGCAGGCACAGCCATGCCGCGCCCATCGGCCAGTAGGTCGCCGGGCAGTAGGTGTCCTGCGGCGCACAGTCGCCCCACAGGTCCGTATTGTGATGCGCCACCCAGCCGCGCGCGCCGTACATCGCCTGCGCCACATGCTCCCCGTGGGGCCGCATGCGCCGGAGGTGATCGAAGAGCGGCAGATGCATCTCGCTCAGGTTGCACACCTCGCTGGGCCAGTAGTTCATTTCCGTATTGATGTTGATGGTGTACTTGCCGTCCCACGCGGGATGGAAGTCGTCGTTCCAGATGCCCTGCAGGTTCGCCGGGAGCGTCCCCGGGCGGGAGCAACCGGCCAGCAGATAGCGCCCGTAGGAGAAGTACATCTCCTCCAGGCCGTTGTCCGCCTCGCCGGAGGCATACCGCGCAAGGCGCGCGTCCGTGGGAAGGGCGTTCAGCGCATCCTCCCCGTGAAGGGTCAGGCTGCAGCGGTCCATGATCTCCCGGTGGTCTGCCACATGCGCCGCCTTCACCGCGTCATACCCAGCTGCCACGGCGTTGTCCAGCCGCTTCAGGCACTCCGCCTGCAGGTCGTCAAAGCGGTAGGACGTGGCGGCGGCAAGGAAAATGTCCGCCTTTTCGCCCACGTGCAGCGTGTTGCCGATGACATGCACGTTTTCGCCCACCGCGCGGCAGACCGCCATGTAGCGCACGCCGCCGTCGCCCGCCTGACCGGAAAGGAGGATCGTGCGGTCATCCACCCGGTCGATGCGGTTGACATAGCTGCCGCGCCGCAGCAGAATCCGCGCCGGGAAGCCCTCATGGCGCATCGCAAACACCTGATGCGGCGCAGACATGAAGCTCTCGCGGCAGATCTGCCTCTCCTTGCGGACATAGCGCACCTGATGCACGCCGTCCCGGATGTCCAGCTCGCGCCGGTAGTCGCTGACGGGCCGCTCGTGCCGGGTCATGTCGCGCCCGCGCATGTTGCGCATGCCGTGGAGGCCCTCCGGGCGGTCGCCGTCCAGCTGCTGCAGGATCAGGTCGCACAGCACCTCATAATGGCGCTCGCCGTCCGGAGTGGCGGTCAGCGCCTCCTCCGCCAGCTGCTGCGCCTCCTCGATGCGGTCCTCGTCCAGCAGCTGACGCACCACGGGCAGATACTTCCTTGCGTCCGGATTCACCCGGTCCCGGAAGCCGCCGTACCAGCAGGAGTCCTCATTCAGGCTGATTCTCTCCAGCACCGTTCCGCCGAAGATCATCGCGCCCATCCGGCCGTTTCCCAGCGGCAGGGCGATGTTCCAGTCCTTCGCCGGCGCGTCATACCACAGCTTCCAGTTCTTCATCGCTTATGCCTCCAGTGTCACGCTTCCGTCAATATCCAGCCATTCGCCCTTCACGCCGCGTACCTTCACGCCGCGCAGATCGACGCCCACGGCGTTGCGCAGGAAGAAGCCCGCGCCCTGCATGTCCGCCAGGCCGCTCATCATCGCGGGCCGGCCGGGCGCGCCGTTCTCCGCCATTTCGACCACCACGTCCTGCATCGTCACGCCCTCCACCGGCATCTCGGCCAGACCGTAGAAGAAGCCGGCGCAGGCCGTGCATTCACGCGCCCGCACGCCGCTGATGGACACATCCCGCAGGCAGGGCGTCCCCTCGTACACCGGGTAGGGCACCTTCTCCCAGACATGGCGCATGGTCATGTCCGTGCCGCAGGAATAGTACATGTTGAACACAAAGGGGCACATGACCTTTTCCATCACCAGATTGTTGAGCTGGATGCCCTCGACCGTGCCGCCGCGCCCGCGCCGGGTCTTGAGGCGGATGCCGCGGTCCGTCTCGTAAAACACGCAGGAGGACACGACCACATTGCGCACATCGCCGGACATCTCACTCCCCAGCACCACGCCGCCGTGGCCGTGCAGGAAGTGGCAGTTCGCGATGATGATCCGCTCGCAGGGCTGCCGGTTGGGGGTATCCTCAGTGCCGGACTTGATGGCGATGCAGTCGTCGCCCACGTCGATGGTGCAGTCCAGGATCCGCACGTCCTGACAGGCGTCGGGGTTGATGCCGTCGGTGTTGGGGGAATCGGCCGGGTTCTTGATGTTCAGCCCGCGCACGGTGACGTTGCGGCAGCGCAGGGGATGCACCGTCCACGCAGGGGAATTGATCAGCGTCACATTCTCCAGCACCACATGCTCGCAGTCGGCAAAGCACACCAGGTACGGCCGGGGATATTCGGTGCGCTTCCTTTCGCGGATCTGCTGCCACCAGAAGCTTCCCTGACCGTCCACCGTGCCGTAGCCGGTGACGACCACGTTCTTCGCCTTTTCCGCGTAGATGCACGCCTGGTGCATCAGCCCCGCCCGGCCCTCGAACTCCAGCTCGATCAGCGGAAACGCCTTCGCATCCTGATGGAAGCGCAGCGCCGCGCCGGACTCGATGCACAGGGTCATGTCGTCATACAGGCGGATGGAGCCGGTCGGGTACTCGCCGGCGGGCACGGTCAGCACGCCGCCGCCCTGCTGCTTCAGATCGTCAATGGCGCGGATGAACGCCTCCGTCCAGTCCGTGCCGCCCCTGGAATATGCTGCGTAATCCCGGATGTTCATGCGATTTTCCTCCGTCCCTCAGCGGGCCATGTAGGCCTCGTAGGCCCTGCGGTAGATCTCCAGCGCCTCATTGACCCCCATGCGGTCCAGCTGCGCCACATAGGCGTCGAAGTTGCTCAGCGGCTCCTCGCCGGTGATGAACTTCAGCTCCATCTCCGTGATATAGTTGTTCACATCGTCCATCACGCCGTCGCAGAAGGATTTGTCCTCCACGCTCATGGTGATGTAGGGCGGGTAGACCAGCGCCGAGGAGGCGTCCGCCCAGGTCTGCTCGGCAATCAGCTGATCCTCCGGATAGCTCGCCAGCACCACCGTTTCCCCGTCATACTTGGGGAAGGATGCATGGCCGATGGCGTAATCGTACAGCCGGAGCCAGTTATGCTCCGGATCAACGGAAAGCGCCAGCTCCGTCAGCTGCTTCCTGCCGTTGACCACCACATAGCTCTTGCCCTCCACGCCCCAGGTCAGCAGCGTCGAGCCCTTTTCGGAGTACATGTAGTCGATCAGCTTCACCGCAGCCACCGGATCCTTGCACTGGGAGGTGATGACCGTCACGATCGTCGCCATATGGCCCGCCACATCCTCACGGGGCGTATAGCGCACACCCTGCCCATCCTTCAGCCAGTTCACCGCCGAGAGCGCCGCAGCCGGATCATTCCGCTGCATGTCGGGCAGGTAATAGCGCCAGGCATTGTCCAGCCCCGCAAAGGAGCCGGTCAGGCCTGTGACGATGTTTTCAGTCTTCCACGTTTCGGAATGGATCAGGCAATTGGGCCCCAGCAGTCCCTCGGCGTACCACTTGTTCATCGTTTCCAGATACGCCTTGTACTCCTGCTCCATCGGGCCGAACGCAACCGTCCCGTCCTTCTTGACGCAGAAGGTATTCAGCACGCCGAAGGCAGGCGCAAAGTATGGCAGGCCCCAGCCGTCAAAGGGGATCTCGTCCGCCAGCAGATTGCCGTTGGGATCGCGCTTTTTGAAGGCCGTAAGCACGTCGTACCACTCATCGATGGTCTGCGGAATCTTCAGCCCCAGCTTGTCCAGCCAGTCCTGGCGGATGATCAGGCCGCAGTAGGATTTGCGGCAGATATCCTCCACTGTCAGCATCGGGTTGATGGACGGGAAATAGTACAGTCGCCCATCCGACGTTTCAACCTCCCTGCGCAGTTCAGGACGCTCGGCATAGATGCGGCTCAGGTTCGGCGCATGCTCAGCAATCAAATCCGTCAGGTCGATAATCGTTCCTTCCTCATACATGCGGTCCATGCCCGAGGAGTGCGACCACATGATCACATCCGGCAGTTTTCCGGAGGCGACCATCATCTTGTACGCATCCTCGCTGTTGTCCGGCGGGGACTGGAACAGCACATCCACGCCGGTGGCCTTTTCGATCTCCTTCACGCCCTCCAGCCGGTTGTACAGCTCCGTATCCTCCGTGCGCAGATACCAGGTAATCTGCACGGCTTCCTTCGCCGCCTCCGGCCCGCAGCCCGTCAGCAGCAGCATCGCCAGCGCCAGCAGCATCGCCAAAGCTCTCTTCTTCATATGCAAAACGCTCCTTACCCTTGTATACGCCTGTGACCACGTGTGATCATTATACCATGAACACAGGCATGCACAAAAGCCCCCTGTCCGCAATCCGGATGAAAAAAGGGGGCCGCCGGTCGCCCGACGACCCCCAGTGGGTCTGCTTATGTTGCTTCAGATATGCAGGCAGGGATTAGTTGCCGCGGCTCATGAAGCTGTCGTAGGCATCCTGGTACAGCTTGATCAGCTCTTCGATGCCCATCTTCTGCAGCTGCTCCATGTAGGAGTCATAGTTGGTCAGGGGCTCAATGCCAGTGATGAACTTGTACTGCATCTCGGAGATGTAGGTGCCCATGTTCTCGATGTCAGCGACGGCCTTCTGGGCGTCGGTGGACAGGGTGATGGCGTTGGGGTACTCCAGCACGTTGGAGGCCTTGGCCCACATCATGGCAGAGTCCACGTAACGCTGCTCGCGGGTGGCGGCCAGGTAGTCGGCAGCGCCCCAGCGGGGGAAGG
>SVGU01000126.1 GCA_015056155.1 Clostridiales bacterium | reverse complement strand
TGGCCAGATCCAGGCCGCGCTCCTCCGCCAGTTCGAGTGCCTTGTGCGTAGGCATGACGCCGAGCTGTTCGCCGTTCTCGTCAATGACGCGAACCTCTCGGTCGCGGATCTCTTCGTTAATCATCAGTTCTGTAGCTATGTCCATACACCTCCAAACTCTGCCATCACCGGGGAATCCGGCGCTGGCTACGCTCAGCCATCGCTCGCGACGGCTTTCGCTTACCGGAGCGGGCTCCGGCCTCCCTTGTTGAACCGCCGCAGCCTCTCCATACAGAAAAAGCGGCGGGAGCTTCTCCCGTCGCTGTACATGCGCAGTATCTTCCCTGAGCAGGAAAGACGCCATGATACCCGGCAGCGTGAGCCGCACGAGGTGAGAGACGGGCAAGCCTCTACTTCAAACATCAAGAGTATACCACGTCCCCCCGCCTGTGTCAAGGGGGAAAATGAAACTTTTCTGCATTCCGGCAGACTTTTCCCAAAGACTTCCGGCGTGCAGCACTTCCCGGTCATAAAGCCCGAAGCAGAGGCATTCCTCCCCCGCCCCGGGCAAAGCGTCAGTCGTTGCCGTCCATGGTTTCCTCATCGGCGGCGGCCTTGCTGGCCTTGAAGTTATAAATGGGCGTCAGCAGCGCAGTGACCTCGGCGGTATCCTCGATCACATCGAGGATCTCGTCGATCGCGCGGTAGGCCATGGGGCTCTCGTCCAGCGTGGATTCGCTGACGGAGGTGGTGTAAATGCCGGCCATCGCGGCCTGGTACTCCGCCAGGGTGATCTCCTCCTTCGCCTGCGAGCGGGTCAGCATCCGGCCTGCGCCGTGGGGCGCGGTACAGTTCCACTCCGGGTTGCCCTTGCCCATGCAGATCAGGCTGCCATCCCGCATGTTGATGGGGATGATCAGCTTCTCGCCCGCCTGCGCGCTCACCGCGCCCTTGCGCAGCACGCCGTGCTTCACGTCGATATAGTTGTGGATGGTCGTGAAGGCCTCGTCCACGTGGAGGTTCAGCGCCTGCAGGATCGTCTCTCCCATCAGCTCGCGGCTGCGCACGGCATAGCGCACGGCGATGGTCATGTCGTGCAGGTAGCCCTCCAGCGCCTCCTTCTCCAGCCAGCACAGGGGCTTCTTCACCGACGCCTTGCTGACGTCGATCTTCCGCTTTGCAAAGAGCTTGGGATCAAAGCCGTTCGTCTGGCAGAAGGCCTCGTTCTGCCAATAGGTCGCCACGTCGCGGCCCAGCCGGCGGCTGCCGGAATGGATCACCAGATAAAGAGCGCCGTCGGTATCCCGGTCCACCTCAATAAAATGGTTCCCGCCTCCCAATGTGCCCAGGGATGCATCGACCGTCTTCTTACGCGTCCAGTCATAGCAGATCAGCTCGGAGAGCGCCAAAGCGCGGACAGCCTTATTCTCACCGGGGAAGATCGCCGCGCCGGAAGGAATCTCCGACCGGATCACAGCATCCAGCGCCGCGCAGTCGATCTCCCGCTCGCGCAGCCTGTACACCTGCATGCCGCAGCCGATGTCGCCGCCCACCCATGCGGGATTGGCGCGGCCGGTCAGGGTCATGGAGGTGCCGACGGTGCAGCCCTCGGCTGCGTGCATATCGGGCATCATGCGGATGCGGCTGTCCGCAAGGTAGGGGGTGTTGCACATGGTCATCACCTGCGCGACGGATTCCTGGTCCGTGCGGCCGGCGTAGACGATGGCGGTATTGTACTTGCCGCGGATTTCAAACATGATTCATTTCCTTTCTATATGGGTCGTTCAGTGCTATGTGTCAATGCGGAACATCACTTTGGACTCACCTCTTTCCTGCAGCCGTGTAACGACGCGGCAGCTTGCTTCGCCAGTCCTGCTGGCTCAGGCGCATTATATCAGCAATATTCTCCCATGTCAACACCAAAATGAGTTGATTTTCCTGGCTTTTTTCTCTTTGCATTGCACACGCTTCCGTGCGTGTTTGTTTTATGTTGTATTAAGTCAAGTTACGCAATTTCTTCGCGAAAACGTTTTATGTAAGCACTTTCCACCTCTTGTTTCCCGTCGAAGGTTGTGGTATACTGCTATTTGGCCAGCTATGGTTTGCGGAGTATGAACCCCGCAGCCACTGACATCATATATCACATCAGACTCATGTGAGAAGGAGCGAATCATGATGAGAAAGATCGGCGTACTGACCTCCGGCGGCGACGCGCCGGGCATGAATGCGGCGGTTATGTCCGTCGCCAAGAGCGCTGCCCGCTACGGCATGCCTCTGGTTGGCATCAAGCAGGGCTACAACGGCTTGCTGCGCCGCTCCACCAGTATCTATGACGACCTGCAGGAGCTGACGCTGGATACCGTGCTGGACATCGCTGACCAGCCTGGCACCTACCTGCGCACCGCCCGCTGCGCGGAATTCATGGATCCCATGTACCGCGAATTTGCCGCGCAGACCCTGCGCGATATGGAGATCGACGGCCTCGTCGTCATCGGCGGCGACGGTTCCTTCCAGGGCGCAATGCGTCTTTGCGAGCTGGGCATCCCCTGCGTGTGCATCCCCGGCACCATCGACAATGACCTCGCCTACACCGAGATGACCCTGGGCTACGAGACTGCCGTGCAGAAGTGCACCGAGGCGATCCGCGAGATCCGCGCGACCAGCCGCAGCCACAACCGTCCCCACGTGGTGGAGTGCATGGGCCGTCACTGCGGCGACGTGGCCATCAAGGCTGCCTGCGCTACCGGCGCGGAGATCGTCGTGGTCCCCGAGGTGAAGTGGTCCATCGACGAGGTGGCCGCCCGCCTGAACAAGCAGATCGCCAAGGGCAACTACCGCGCGACCATCGTCATCGCCGAGGGCTGCTGGGATTCCATGGAGCCCTTCGACATGTACGGCTTCCTGACCAGCCACGGCAAGCAGTGCTTCGAGGGCGAGCCCATGAGCGCCAACCGCCTGGCCTCCATCCTCAAGCGCAAGTGCGGCATGGTGGAAGTCCGCTCCACCGTCGTCGGCTACACCCAGCGCGGCGCCCTGCCCGTCGCCAAGGACAGCGCCTTCGCCTTCGAGGCCGGCCATCTGGCTGTGAAGCTGCTGCACGACGGCATCTCCAACCAGGTCATCGGCACCCGCCACGGCCGCGTGTTCCACATGGGCATCGAGGACGCCCTGAAGGAAGAGCATTCCTTCCGTCACGACCTGTACAAGCTGGTCAACGACATCCGCGACTGACACACAGGGGATCAGCACTTCCGCTGATCCCTTTTCTTATCCACAGATCATCCCCCGGGAGGTGATTCCATGCGCCGCCGCAAGCGCCTGCAGCTGTCCACGGTCGACTGCATCATCATGATCGTGCTTGGCCTGCTCATCGGTACCATCTTCACCTTTGGCATGCGCTACTGGAACGCGCCGATCACGCAGGAACAGGCCATCCGCGTCGCCGCCACCTATACCTTCCACGAGCCGGATTACAGCACGAAGCGCGGCAAAAGCCTCAAAGCCGTCAATGTGTCCTTTTCGGACCACCCGCAGCTGTCCATTGACGGCGCATGCGTCACCGGTGAACTGCTCGACGCCCTCGACGCCCTCCAAACCGGCGATGTGCTGGAACTCCTGCTGCACCCCAACAGCGACAGCATCCTCTCCATCCGTAGCGGTCCTCAGGAGCTCCTCGCCTTCGACCACGCCATATCCCGCCTGAAGGGCGAAGCGACCGGCTTCCTCCTCCTCGGCCTGTTCATGTACGCCGGCGCGGCCGTCGGCGCCTTCTACCTCATCACCGGCAAAGCCTATTAAACGACAAAGCGGCCTCCTGCCTGCACAGACAGGAAGCCGCTTTTGATTTTGTTCCGAACGGATCAGGGCATGGGCGGCGGGGGCATATCGGGCATGCCGTCGCCGTCATGATCGCAGAAATGCGGATCGGGATGATCCATGAGCATCTCGCTGGCGCGGATGTTGTGCTTCTTGCGCGCCGCCTCCACCAGCCGGACGATCTCTTCCTTCACCTCGATAGGGTGCTTGATGCTCTTGAGCACCGTTTCGCCGTTGGACGCGTCGGTGGAGAACACCGTCACCGTGCCCAGGCCGAAGAGCTTCTGCCCCAGATTCCGCGTCACCCGCACATCGCGCACGCGGTACAGGTTTTCCTCATCATAGGTGCTGTTCAGGAAGCCCTTCTCCACAAACAGACGGTCCTCCGTCAGCATATACTTCGTGAAGGACAGGGGCAGGCCGAGAAAGGTACGCTTCCGATCCTGCCAGACATACTTGATCTTTCGCATGGGTGCCTTCCTTTCCGCCGCCATTGCGGCACATATTCGCCTTGATCATATGACGAAAAGGACTGTCCCTGTGTGAACAGTCCTCATCATGTCATCCAACAGCATCAGCCGTGCGCGGTTATCAGCCGAACAGCACGAACAGCACACAGGCAACCACGAACACGACCGCCGCGATCTTGGTGCCCAGCGCCAGCTTGGCCTCAACAGTCTTCGCCTGATTCTTGCTGAAGTAGCTGTCCAGCTGGCCAGCCACAGCGCCCAGACCCTTCACATTGCTGCTCTGCAGCAGAACGGTGACGATCATAACCAGAGAAGCGAGGATGATGACCACGCCCAGGAAAATATTCATTGTGCAAAACCTCCTTGGAATGTGAGCATAGCTATTCTATCACAATCCGTCCCAGAACGCAAGGGGTCTTCGCCCCTTTTTCATCCGTCTTCGACCCTTTTTCATCTGTCTTCGACCCTTTTTCATCCATCTTCGCCCCTTTTTTGCATCCTTCCCTCCTGATTTCACCTCTTTCCGGTCCGCCCGCCTCCCCCTGCAAGCGAAAAAGCTGCGCAGCCAAAGCCGCGCAGCACAGGTTTATTTCTTTGGAAACCTCATCAGGGCTGCTTGCCGAAGTAGGCAAGGATGCCGCCGTCCACATACAGGATGTGGCCGTTGACGAAGTTGGAGGCGTCGGAGGCCAGGAACACGGCAGGGCCGCCCAGCTCGTCCGGCTGACCCCAACGCTCAGCAGGAGTCTTGCCCATCAGGAACAGGTCAAAGGGATGACGGCTGCCATCGGGCTGGATCTCACGCAGGGGCGCGGTCTGAGGCGTCTCAATGTAGCCCGGGCCGATGCCGTTGCACTGGATGTTGTAGTGGCCGTACTCGGAGCAGATGTTCTTGGTCAGCATCTTCAGGCCGCCCTTGGCCGCAGCGTATGCGGAGACGGTCTCACGGCCCAGCTCGGACATCATGGAGCAGATGTTGATGATCTTGCCGTGGCCCTTCTTGATCATGGAGGGGATAACGGCCTTGGCGCAGATGAAGGGCGCGTTCAGGTCCACGTCGATGACCTGACGGAAATCCGCCGCGCTCATCTCGCACATGGGGATGCGCTTGATGATGCCCGCGTTGTTGACGAGGAT
>SVGU01000018.1 GCA_015056155.1 Clostridiales bacterium | reverse complement strand
TGTTAGGCACGCCGCCAGCGTTCGTCCTGAGCCAGGATCAAACTCTTGCGTTTAATCCTTTATCCTTAACCGGTCTCACCGGCCAAGTTCAACTCATTCGGAATTACTGTCTCTTGTTTGCGTTATTCTCGTTCTGTATCGTTTTCAAGGTTCAGTGCCGTTCGCTCGGTGTGCCGTGCGAATCAGCTTGTTCATAATATCACGGTTTCAGATTTATGTCAACACCTTTTTTCACTTTTTTTGAACTTTTTTCATTCCTTTTTCGTTTTTCGAACATTCACCTGGAATGCATTCCCAATCGTTCCCTATACCCCGTATTTTGAAGCTGTCACCGCATTCCGCCGTTCGCCATTCCGGCATCCAGCACCCGCTCCACCACGGCGCCGCCGATGCACTTATCCCCCAGATAGAGCACCGCGCTCTGTCCGGGCGTCACCGCGCGCTGGGGCTCCAGCGACCTCAGCAGGAGCTTTCCATCCTCCTGCAGCGTCGCGTCGACCGGCTGGTCGGTCTGGCGGTAGCGGTACTTGCACGTGCAGCGCAGCGTCTCCCCCACCTTGATGGGCGCATCGCCCACCCAGGTCACGCCGCCGCTGATGCTCAGGGTCGAATACAGCATCGGATGGTCCTCGCCCTGCGCGACGAGCAGCCAGTTCCGCTCCAGATCCTTCCCGATCACGAACCAGCTCCGGCCGTCGCCCATGCCGCCGATACCCAGGCCGCGCCGCTGGCCGAGGGTATAGTACATCAGGCCGTCATGCCGCCCGACGACCGTCCCGTCCGGCGCGACCATGTCGCCCGGCTGGGCAGGCAGGAACTCCTGCAGGAACTTCTTGAACCGCCGCTCGCCAATGAAGCACACGCCGGTGGAGTCCTTCTTCTTGCTGTTGATCAGCCCGTTCGCCTCGGCGATGGCGCGGACCTCCGCCTTGGTCATGTGGCCAACGGGGAACAGTGCCTTCTTCAGCTGCGCCCGGTGGAGCATATAGAGGAAGTAACTCTGATCCTTGTTCGGGTCCGCGCCGCGCAGGAGGTCGCCGTGCTCATTCGTCTGCACGAAATGCCCCGTCGCCATCCGGGACGCGCCCAGCTGCATGGCGAAGTCGAGGAACGCCTTGAACTTGATCTCGCGGTTGCACAGCACATCGGGATTCGGCGTACGTCCGGCGCGGTATTCGTCCAGGAAGTAGCTGAACACGCGGTCCCAGTACTCCTGCGCGAAATTCACCGCATAATACGGGATACCGATGGTCTCGCAGACCTCGCGGACGTCGTTCCAGTCCTCCTCGGCCGTGCAGACGCCGTCCTCGCCCTCTTCCTCCCAGTTCTTCATGAACACGCCGACCACGTCGTAGCCCTGCTGCTTGAGCAGCAGCGCCGCCACGGACGAGTCCACGCCGCCGGACATGCCGACCACGATGCGCTCCGCCATTTACTCCGCCTCCATCAGTCTCCTGATAACCTTTTCTGCAATTTCCCCGCCGATCTCCTCCGGCGCGCGGGTCGCGTCCACGACGATGAACCGCTCCGGATCCTGCCGGATCAGCTCCCGGTAGCCCGCCTCGGTGCGCGCGTGGAAGCTGTCGCCGGCCAGCTCCAGCCGGTCCAGCTCCGTCGCCGCCGCGCGCCGCGCCATGGACGTTTCGTGATCCACGTCCAGATAGATCGTCGCCATGGGCATCGTGCCGTCCACCGCCGGCGCGTTGATCTCCAGCACCCGCTGCACGCCCAGCTGCCGCCCGCCGCCCTGATAGGCCACCGACGAATCCACAAACCGGTCGCACAGCAGCACCCGGCCTGCCGCGACCGCCGGACGGATGACCTGCCGCACATGCTGCGCGCGGGACGCAGCGTAGAGCAGCGCCTCGGTCACATCGTCCATCTCCGCATTGTTCTTGTCCAGGATGATCTCCCGCAGCTTCTCGCTGATGGCGCAGCCGCCCGGCTCCCGGCTGAGCTGCAGCTCAAAGCCGAAGCGGTCGATCACGTCCGTCAGCAGGCGGAGCTGCGTGCCCTTGCCGCTGCCGTCCAGCCCTTCGATGGACAGGAACGCGCCCTGCGGCGGCTGTGCGCCGGGACAGAGCAGGTCGATCACGTCCTGCACCGCGGCGCAGTAGGCCGTGCAGCCCGCCTCGCGCAGCTCCTCCTCGGAACCGTAGCCGTAGCCCACGCCGATGGACTTCACGCCCACGCCGATGGCGCCCTCCACGTCGAACTTCCGATCGCCGACCATCCAGACCTCGTCCGCCTGCGCATCCCAGTCATCCGGCAGCGCCCGGCGGATCAGCTCCGTCTTGTCCGCATGATGGCCGAATTCCGGCCCGCAGATCTTCTCAAAGAACCGGTCCAGCCCGAA
This sequence comes from Clostridiales bacterium, assembly GCA_015056155.1. GTDB lineage: Bacteria > Bacillota > Clostridia > Christensenellales > Aristaeellaceae > UBA11524. The sequence continues at coordinate 38,382 of SVGU01000018.1, read as the reverse complement.
ATGGGCGATCACCCGCTCGGAGGTCCTCTGCGGCTTGCCCGTGGCCACGGCGATGTACCAACCCTCCTGCTTCAGCGTCCGCAGCAGGCGGCGGATGCCCGGGAACACGCGGTTCTCAAACAGTCCCACCACGTTGTAGCGCTCGCGGTAGGTCTCCACCGCCTTCTCGGCCATCGCATCGTCCATGCCCATGTACTCGCGGAAGGAATAGCCCAGCGGCGGGCCGATGAACCTGCGCAGGGTCTGGGCGTCCGGCTCCGGAAAGCCCAGCTTCTCCGCCGCATACTTCACGCTGTTCCAGATGCCCTCCTCCGAACGGGTCAGCGTCCCATCCAGATCGAAAATCACACACTTACGCATAGCAGCGTATCTCCTTCCACGCCGAAGCGCTCCTGATTTTTCACGTTGATCAGCCGGGAGGCGACCTCCGCCGTGATCCTCTCGCCCGGGCACACCAGCGGCACGCCCGGCGGATACAGCCCCGCAGGCGCTGCGGCGATCCACCCTTCGCATTCCGCGAGCCTGACGCTTTCGCACTCCGCCATCGCCGCCGGGCGTACCTCCATCACCCGCTCCGGGATGGCTGCCAGCATCGGCAGCGGCGCAATGTGCACCTTTTCCGGCGGGATCTCTTCCAATATATCGGTCAGCCGGCGCACCTCGTCCGGATCGTCCATCGCGGACAGGATGAACACCACGCGCCGGTGGTCGTGCATCTCCACGTCCACGCCGCGCGCCTGAAGCGCCTCCGACAGCGCCGCGCCTCCCTGCGGCGCGTCGATGACCAGGCGCGTCCGGTCGAAACGCAGCCCCGTGCCGCGCCACATGGCATGCGCATCCCGGTAGCCCAGGGCAGGCAGGGCCGCGCGGACCTCATCCGCCGCCGCCGCGACCGCCCGGAGACGGCTGCCGCCGCATTCCTCCATATACGCGCGGGCGTCGTCGATGGACATCAGCTGCACGAAGGACGGCGAGCTGGTCTGTTCCCTGCGCAGCAGCCGCAGCGCCCGGGGATGGTCGCTCTCGTCCCGCAGATGCAGCACCGCCGAGCCCGTCAGGCCAGGCAGCGTCTTGTGCACGGACTGCACCCACGCATCCGCGCCGCATGCCCCGGCCGAGGCGATCTCCGCGGACCAGGGGAAGTGCGCGCCGTGCGCCTCGTCCACCACCACGCGGACCCCGCGGGCATGCGCCGCCTCCACGATCCTGTCCAGCGGCAGACAGCAGCCGTAATAATCCGGCCGCGCCAGGAAGACCGCCTTCGCCTCCGGATGCGCATCCATCGCGGCGATCACGTCCGCTTCCTTCATATAACACATGCCGTCCTCCGTCATGGAGACCGGCAGCCACCGCACCTTCACGCCGCCCATCACGCAGCCGTTGACCGCCGAGAGATGTGCATTGCGCGGCAGCAGCACCGTATCGCCCTCCCGGCAATACAGCTGCACCATCACATGGATGCCGCTGGTGGACCCGTTGGTGAGCATCAGCGTCCGCGCCGCGCCGGCCGCGCCGGCATAGAGCCGCTGCGCCTCAGCGATCCCCCGCTCGGGGGCGTACAGATCGTCCGACAGGGGCGTTTCCGTGGTGTCCAGCCGGTACAGATCGACCGCGCCGAAGGGTGCGCCGCCCTTGTGCCCGGGCATGTGGAAGCTGCGGCGCTCCGCAGCCGCCTGCAGCATGTCAAACATCGGCCGTGCCATCTGCACCGCTCCTTACCAGGGCATACATGGCCGCAGGCGCATCCGCCCACGCCGTATCGCCGTATTCAATGATCTCCAGCTCCGCCCGCCGCAGTTCCTTCAGGAACGCATCCCACGTCACCATGCAGCAGCTGGTCGCAGCGAGCTGCATCCTCTGCCCGCTCTGCTCGTGGCAGCGCTCCTGCAGATCGAAGGCGCGCTCCGCATCCGTGCGGCGCTCCGTCCGCCCGTCGCCCATCACCACGATCAGCGCCTCGCCCTTTTCCCTCAGGTGCTCCCGGATGAAGCGCAGCATGCCCTGCCGGTCCTCGTCCAGCACCAGCATGTGCAATACCGCGACAGCATAGATGAAGCCGAACCGCTCCGCCATGCCGTCCTTCAGGCAGTCCAGCACGCGGAAGCGCTCCCGCCAGCGGGGAAAGCGCTCCTGACAGAAGGCGACCGCCTCCGCCGACACATCCGTCGCCAGCAGGTCCCAGCCGTCCTCCAGCAGCCCGGCGGCGTCGCGGCCCTCGCCGCAGCCGATCTCCAGCACCGGCGCGTCCTTTGGGCAGCGCCTCTCCAGCATGTCCTTCACGATGGCCGTCGGGCCCTCGCCGAACCACACCAACCCCCGCTCATGCACCTGCCGGTAGCGCAGGTCGTACGCCTCGTAGTACCTCTTCATCAAGCCTCCGCCGCCTCGTACAGCCGGCAAGCCATATCGTCGATCAGCCCGCGCATCTCCAGCTCCTCCAGCCACCGCGCAGGGATGCCCTCCACCCCCAGCCACGCGCCGAGGATGTTGCCGGCGATCGCGCCGGTGGAGTCGCTGTCGCCGTTGTGGGTGACGGCCGCCACGAGGCATTCCTCCATGTCGTCAGGATACCGCAGCACGCACAGGATGGCGATGGCCAGCGCCTCGTCGCCGACCCAGCCCTCGCCCAGCGCGCGGATCGCCTCATGGATGGGCATATCCGATTCCGCCAGCTTCACCGCCCGGACGATCATCTCCCGGAAGGCCAGCATCTGCGCGAACCGCCCGTCCGCCGCGCCCTCCGACGCCTCGCAGCCGTCCGCGCCGGCGATCTCCGGGCTGAACAGCCGCATCATCCGCTGCAGGCTGTCCATCGTGATCTCCCGCAGCGTCCGCCCGTCCTCCAGCATGATCAGATGCACCATGTCCGCCAGCATCGCCGCCGGGACATAGCCCATGATGTGCGAGTGCGTGATCGCCGCCGCCATCGCACCCTGCATGGCATATGCGTCCTCCGCATCGGGGGTCGCCGCCATCCGCAGCAGCCCGCAGGGAGCGGTACGCATCACGCCGCCGCAGCCCTTGGAGCGGTTGATCGGCTCGTCGATCGTGCCCATGTCGCCGCTGCCCAGCGCGCCCAGGCAGGTGTTGCCCGGCGCGCGGCGGCGGTGCAGGCGCTCCTCCTTCATCAGGAGGCTTTCCTTGCCGAACACGCCGCCTTTGGCATACTGCATCTGCGTCCGGTACCAGTCCAGATAGCTCTGGTACACGCAAGCCGGCATGGGCATCCGGTGCTTCAGGCCCATCAGCATGCCCTCGGCCGTGAAGAGGGTCATCTGCGTGTCGTCGGTGATGTAGCGGGACATCTGCCGCACGCCCCGCTCCCCGTATTCCGCCAGCATCTGGCTGCGGGTCATGAACTCCACATCGTTGCCCAGCTGGTCGCCCACGCCGCCTGCCAGCAGGCAGCCGCGATATCTTTCAAGCTTCGTCATCCCTTGCCCCTCCTCCTGATTCCATATCATTCAGTATACCATAAAGCAAAGGCAAAAGCAAACCCGCCGCATCCCTTGCCCGCAGCATGCAGCTGTGATATAATACAGGCAAAGCAAACCGTTTCAAAGGAGCTGTCGCCATGAATATGATCGAGATCATCACAAAGAAGAAGCTGGGTCAGCCCCTGACCCGCGAGGAGATCACCTTTTTCGCCCGCGGCGCGGCGGATGGCAGCATCCCGGATTATCAGCTGGCCGCGCTGCTGATGGCGATCCGCCTCAACGGCATGACCCCGCAGGAGACCACCGACCTGACCCTCGCCATGCGCGATTCCGGCGACGTGTGCGACCTGTCCGCCATCCCCGGCGTGAAGGTGGACAAGCACTCCACCGGCGGCGTGGGCGACACGACGACCCTCGTCCTGGCGCCCCTGGTGGCGGCCTGCGGCGTTCCCGTGGCCAAGATGAGCGGCCGCGGCCTGGGCCATACCGGCGGCACGCTGGACAAGCTGGAGTCCGTCCCCGGCCTGTCCGTCAGCCTGACGGAGGAGCAGTTCGTGGAGCAGGTGAAGGAGCTCGGCCTTGCCGTCATCGGGCAGACCGCCTCCCTCGCCCCCGCCGACAAGACGCTCTATGCCCTGCGGGACGTGACCGCCACCGTGGACAGCCTGCCGCTGATCGCCTCGTCCATCATGTCCAAGAAGCTGGCCTCCGGCGCGGACGCGATCGTCCTGGACGTGAAGACCGGCTCCGGCGCGCTGATGGAGACGGTCGAGGATTCGATCGCCCTCGCCCAGGCCATGGTAGACATCGGCACGCTCTCCGGCAAGCCCGTGCGCGCCATCGTCACCGGCATGGACCAACCTCTGGGCACCCACATCGGCAACGCACTGGAGGTCAAGGAGGCCATCGACGTGCTGTCCGGCCGCGTGACGGGCGATCTGCTGGAGGTGTCGCTCCTTCTGGGCAGCCACATGCTGGTCGCCAGCGGCCGTACGCAGGATACCGACGCCGCCCGGACCATGCTGCTTTCCGCCCTGCGCACCGGCTCGGGCCTGTCCCGGCTGAAGGGCATGATCGCCATGCAGGGCGGCGATGAGGCCTGCGTTCTGGACACCTCCCTGCTGCCCCAGCCCGCCGTCATCCGCCCGGTGAAGGTCGGCCGCGAGGGCTACATCGCCCGCATGGACGCCGAGGCCCTCGGCTATGCCGCGCAGGCCATGGGCGCAGGCCGCGTGCAGAAGACCGACGAGATCGACCCCTCCGTGGGCTACATCCTGCCCGTGCGCATCGGCGACCGCGTCACGCCGGATACGACCCTGTGCACCCTCTACGCCCGCAGCGAGGAGGACGCCGCGAAGGCCGAAGCCGCCATCCGCGCCGCCATCACCATCGGCGACAAGCCCGTCGATCGGCCCCCGCTGTGCTACGCGGTGGTCACTGCCCAGGGCGTGGAGCGCCTGGCATAAGGAGGCAACGCATGAACATCCGCGAGGAACTCGAGCGCCGGCTTGGCGCAGCAGGCGCCGTTCAGCTCTGCGACGCGGAGATCGATCCTGCGCAGATCCGGGCGCTTTTGATCAATGAGATCGTTCCCGCCGACCCGTCGCAGGACTTCTATGGCAGCAGCGGCGACGCCTACCTGTCCACCGCGCTCCCGCTGCTGCGTCAGGGCGGGCTGCCGGTGGAAAGCATCGGCGACGCACTGCGCATGGGCGTCTACATCACCAACGCCGTCAAGATCCCCAAGGAGACCTCCGCCGTCCCGCCGGAGAGCATCGAATTGAGCCTCCCCTGGCTGGAACAGGAGATCGCCCTGTTCCCCAACCTCCGCGTCATCATGCTTTGCGGCGACGTGGCGAAGAAGATGTTCAACCGGATCTCCCGCAAAGCGGCAAAGCGGAACGTCATCCCCTCCGGCGCAACCTACAAGCTGCGCGCTGCCGCATACTATCACGGCAGCGTACGCGTCATCCCCTCCTACATCATCACCGGCGGCAACCTGCTGATCGAGAAGAGCAAAACCGCCATGATCGCCCAGGACATTGCCGCCATGGCTGCCATCATCCGCTGAGAAGCCTTCCGCCGCGTTCCACACGGAGCGCGGTTTTTCCTATGTTCTAAAACCCCCGCTTCCGTTGACTCCCCCGCGCCTCCGTGGTACGATGATGGATGTTCCACTATCACGAATCGAGGCGAATTTCCCCATGAACAAGCTCTTTGTGAAGGGCGTGAAGCACGGGCTGCCCATCGGTTTGGGCTACCTGAGCGTGTCCTTCGCCTTCGGCACCCAGTGCACAGACAGCGGCCTGACCATCCTGCAGGCGCTGCTGATCTCCATGACGAACCTGACCAGCGCGGGTCAGCTGGCCGGTCTGCAGGTCATGGTCACGCAGGCTGCACTGGCCTCCGGGCTGATCGAGATGGCGCTGACCCAGTTCGTCATCAACCTGCGCTATGCCCTGATGGGCCTGTCCCTCGGCCAGAAGCTCGGCCCCACCATGAACACGCCGCGCCGCATGTTCTTCTCCTTCGCCAACACGGACGAGATCTTCGCCGTGGCCTCCGCCCAGCCGGAAAAGCTGCATCACCATTACCTCTACGGCCTGATGCTGATGCCCTACATCGGCTGGTCGCTGGGGACGCTGCTGGGCGCGGCGGCGGGCGAGATCCTGCCGGAATTCGTCACCAGCGCGCTGGGCATCGCCATCTACGGCATGTTCATCGCCATCGTCATCCCCCCGGCCTGCAAGGAGAAGCCCATCGCCGTCGTCGCCCTGACCGCCGCGGCCATCAGCATCTGCTTCCGATACATCCCGCTGCTCAGCAGCGTTTCCGGCGGCTTCGTGGTCATCATCTGCGCCGTCATCGCCGCGACGCTGGGCGCGCTGCTCTTCCCCGTGAAGGATGAAGCCCCCGCAGCAGAGGAGGTGGAAGCATGACCCTCACCTGGCCGACCTACCTGCTCTACCTCCTGGTCATGGCAGGCGTGACCTACCTGATCCGCATGCTGCCGCTGACGGTGTTCCGCCGGGAGATCAAGTCCGTCTTCATCAAGTCCTTCCTGCATTACGTCCCCTACGCCGTCCTTGCCGCGATGACCATCCCCGCCGTGCTGGAGTCCACGGGCGATCTCCGAACCGCCGCCGCGGGCACCGTCGTCGCCATCGTGATGGCCTGGCGCGGCCACGGCCTGCTGACCGTCGCCATCGCCGCCTGTGCCGCCGTCGCCGCCGCGCAGGGGCTGCTGATGCTCCTGTGACCGCTCAGCGCGGAGAAAGGACCGGTATGACCCTGAAGCTGAGACCCTACAAGCCCTGCGACGCCGATGCGATCATCCGCTGGATCCGGGACGAGGATATGCTGCGCATGTGGAGCGCCGACCGTTTCGGCTCCTACCCCATCACAGCCGACGATATCAACCACAAGTACTGCGACCTGAACGGCGACTGCGCCGAGCCGGACAACTTCTACCCCTTCACCGCCATGGACGAAAGCGGCCGGGCCGCCGGACATCTGATCCTGCGCTACACCGACCCCGGACGGACGACCATCCGCTTCGGGTTCATCATCGTGGATGATGAAATGCGCGGCAGGGGCTTCGGGAAGCAGCTGCTCGAACTCGCCGCGCAATACGCCTTCGGAATCTTCGGTGCCCGGCGGATCACCCTGGGCGTGTTTGAGCACAACGTCCCGGCGTATCGCTGCTACCGCGCCGCAGGCTTCCGCGAGACCGGCGAGACACGCACCTGCCGGATATCCGGACAGGAGCGCCGCATCATCGAAATGGCCCGGGAACGATAAGCCCTCCCCACACCGTCCGCAGTCCGCGGGCGGTTTTCGTATTCCGCCCCTGCATGCAGGATTTCCCCGCCTCCATGTCGAATACGCGATTCAATCGCATGCTGTCAGCAAGAAAGGTCTGACCATACCATGAAAATGACGCCCGCCCAGCGCCAGCACATGATGCTCCACGATCCCGTGCAGCGCATCATCCCGAAGCTGGCCGTTCCCTCCATTATTTCCATGCTCATCACCACCATTTACAACGCCGCCGACACCTTCTTCGTCAGCCAGCTGGATACGGCTGCCTCCGGCGCGGTCGGCGTGGTCTTCTCGGTGATGGCCATCATCCAGGCGATCTCCTTCACCCTCGGCATGGGCACCGGCACCAACCTCAGCCAGGCGCTGGGCCGCGGCGACCCGGATGAGGCAAGCCGCTATGCCTCCGTAGGCTTCTTCACCGCGCTGATGACCGGCGTGACCATCATGGTGCTGGGCGTATTGTCGCTGGACTGGCTGGTGCCCATCCTCGGCGCGACGGACGATATCTTCCCCTACGCCAAGGATTATGCCACCTACATCTTCTACGCCGCCCCCTTCATGATGGGCAGCTTCGTGCTGAACAACATGCTGCGCTTCCAGGGCCTGGCGACCTACGGCATGGTCGGCATCACCGTCGGTGGCGTCCTCAACATGATCCTCGACCCCGTCTTCATCTTCGAGGCCGGCACGGACATCGGTCTGGGCTTCGCGCTGCCCTTCGGCTTCGGCATGAAGACCGCAGGCGCGGCGGTCGCCACCGCCATCTCGCAGGCGGTCAGCTTCCTCATCCTGCTCCTGCAGAGCAACCTGCGCTCGGACACCATCACCGTCACGCCCCGGCATTTCCGGCCCACGGCACACATGTACGGCCGCATCCTCAACAACGGCCTGCCCTCCCTGGGCCGTCAGGGCATCGCCAGCATCTCCACCATCCTGCTGAACAACTCCGTCAAGTTCTACGTCGATCCCCTGATGCAGACCGCCGCCATCGCCGCGATGTCCATCGTCAGCAAGATCGTCATGTTCGTCAACTCGACCGTCATCGGCTTCGGCCAGGGCTTCCAGCCGGTCTGCTCCTTCAACTACGGCGCAGGGCAGTACAGCCGTGTGCGGCAGGCCTTCTGGTTCTGCGTGAAGGTCACGACGGTGATCCTGCTGGTGCTGGGCTTCCTCGCCTTCCTCGCCGCCACGCCCATCCTGACCGCCTTCCGCCGGGACGACCCCATGGCCGTGGAGATCGGCGCCTTCGCCCTGCGCTGCCATCTGTCGACCATTCCCCTGTGGGGCTTCATCGTCATGAGCAACATGTTCACCCAGTCCATCGGCTTCGGCGTGCGCTCCCTGATCATCTCGATCTCGCGTCAGGGCCTGTTCCTGATCCCGATGCTGCTGCTCCTGCCGCCGCTGTTCAGCCTGACCGGCGTGCAGATCGCCCAGCCCATCGCCGACGTGCTGGCGCTGGGGCTGACCATCCTCATCACCCAGAGCATCCTGCGGCAGTTCGCCCGGAAGGAGGACGCGCCGCTGGCAAACCCCGACTGATCCCCCGCCGCACAGACCGTACAAAGGAGGTTCCCCCATGAAGCGTTTCCTGCTCCTGCTGCTGTGCCTGCTGCTGTGCACCCCCGCCCTTGCAGAACCCCCTGCCTCCGTCGCCGGGTTTGTCGGCGTCTGGATCGAAACGGATGACTACGGCACCCTGACCATCCGCCTGGACGGCACCGCCGACATGCTCTACTACGACGGTACGGAATCCAGCTTCCGGTGGGAGGAGACCGAAACCGGCGCCCGCTTCACCGACGGCATGTGGTACAATTCGCCCATGGAGCTCCTGGACGGGAACACCCTGAGCGTCGCCAACGGCTGGATGGTCTTCGCCCGCGAGGGCTTCCTGCCCACCACGGACGAGGCGCTGCTGCTGGGCGCCACCCCCGTGGGCGAGGACGGCACGCCCTTCCTCGGCAAGTGGGACCTCACGCTCCTCGTCCTGGAGGGCCAGGAGGTCGACCCGGCGCTCTTCGACATGGTCATGACCCTCACCTTCCACGAGAACGGCCTCGTCGTCTCCGATGACGGCTGGGAGCCCTACACCACCACCTGGCTCGCCTCCTACGGCAGCGCCGTCATCGAGGGCGACATCCTCACCATCGACGAGGAAGACCGCCTCGTCTACAACGCCGCCGACGGCCAGATGATCTTCGTCCGGGTCATCGAGGAGACGCCCACCCCCGAACCCACCGCAGAGCCTACCCCCGAACCCACCGTGGAACCCACCGCCGAGCCCACCGCCGAGCCTGACGATGATCCCTTCGCCGAGCCCGCTCCCGCAGTGCCCGTCCCCGTGAGCGGCGACGCCCTGGCCCTGACCGGGACCTGGACGCTCATCTCCATCGACATGGACGGCATGACCCTCGATCCCGCCCTTTTCGGCATAACGATGATCGTCACCCTGAACGAGGACGGCACCGCCTCCGTGGATGACGGCGAGGAGGTTTCCGAGGGCGTCTGGCAGTACGCCGACGGGGCCGCGCTGCTGGACGGGATGCCGCTGGTGCTCAATGACGAGGGCTGCCTCGTGATGGAGGAGGACGGCTCCCGCATGGTCTTCACGCAGGGCGAGGTCGCCCCCGGCGAAGCGCCCTCCGAGATTGAACAGTGGCTGGCGCTGATGGCGCTGATGGAAAGCGTCTCGGGAACGGAAGAGGACCTGTCCCTCCTACCGGAGGAGCTGCAGCCCTTCGTGGGCGAGTGGCACCTGTGCTACTGCGCCACCGGCGGCCTCACCGGCGACCTGCGCACCTATGGCGTGACCGGCACGCTCGTCCTGCACGCGGACGGCAGCGGCGTCCTCAGCGGCGTCGCGGACGAGGAGGGCTTCTGGTATGACGACGAGGGCGTGATCCGCTTCGGCGAATCCGGCATGCCCATGCAGCTGCTGGGCGACCCGGAAATGCCCATGGATCTGTTCCTGCAGTACGGCAGCGAAATGGGCGGCTACATGATCTTCCATCAGGACGAGGAGGCCGTCTGGGATCCCGCCATGCTCCCCGCAGCGACCGCTGCGCCGGCTGCATCCGCACCCGCAGGCGGCAGCGGCACGCTCCTGACGGATACCCGCTACGTCTGCAGGCAGTACACCGCCGCCGGAATGACCATGGACGCTGACCTGCTGGGCGCCGAATACGCGCTGGTCTTCCACGAAAGCACGGCGGACATGACGCTGGGCGGCTTCACCATCGAAAACCTGCCCTACAGCGTGACCGAGGACGGCCGGTACAGCATCAACTACTTCGGCACCCTGTTCGTCTGCACGCCGACCGAAAGCGGCCTTGATATGGACTATTACGGCACGATGATCATGCATTTCGTTCCGGCTGACTGAGAAAACCGCATACGAAGCTCCCCCGGTGTTCCGGGGGAGCGCAGCCTGTCAAAAAAGCCTCCTTGGGAGGTGTCGGAGGGCCCGCTGGCCCTCTGACTGTAATCGTATCGCGGGGCTTTGCCGCGCGGGCGGGGCGGTTTCGGCATCTGCCGAAACCATTCCTTACATTTTTCGCGGGCATCAGCCTTGGCTGATAGTGAAAAATGCCCGCTTCCGCAGAAGCGGAAGCTCTTTCCTTTTCTCGAAAAAGTGGCCGCAGCCACTTTTTCGACACACTGAGCTCCCCCGGTGTTCCGGGGGAGCGTTTTTCTGGTGTATGCTGTTTGCACAAGGGCTGCACCGCTTCGCTTCGCCGTCCGGCTGGCCGCGCCTGGCAGACGTTACTTTCCTTCGCCCAGGGACGCCCGGTATTCCCCCGGGTTCTTGCCGGTGACTTTCTTGAAGCTCTTTGAAAAATGCGCCACATCGCTGTACCCGACTTGCTGGGCAATGACGTGGATGCGCAGCGACGGGTCCGCCAGCAGGATCTTCGCCTGCTCGATGCGCATGCTGCCCAGCAGCTCCAGGAAGCTCTGGTTCGCGTACCGGTTGATCAGCTTGGACAGGTGCCACTGGCTGACATAGACATGATCCGCCACCGTCGCCAGGCTGATCCGCTCCGTGCAGTGCGCGCGCATGTATTCAAGGGCTGCGTTCACGATGAAGCTCCCTGCCTCGCCCTGCTCCGGCGGCGTCTCCTTCGCCCCCTCCGGGCCGTCCAGGCGGGCGATCATGGTGCGGATCGCCTCGTTCAGCTCCGCCATCCGGCTGGGCTTGAGCAGATACCGGCACACGCCCAGGTTGATCGCCCGCTGCGCATAGTCAAAGTCCCGGTAAGCCGTCAGCACGGACAGCTGCATCTGCGGGAACTCGCTGCGCAGCGCCGCCAGCATGGTCAGGCCGTCCATGTTGGGCATGCGGATGTCGGAGATGACGATGTCGGGCTGCTTCTCCCGGATCAGGGCCAGCCCCTCCCGGCCGTCGCAGGCCGTGCCGATCACCTCGCACCCGAACTCCGCCCATTTCACGACCTTCGACAGTCCCTCCAGGATCAGCCGCTCGTCGTCCACCAGCACCACGCGGTACATCGCTCCGCCTCCTTGTCATTCCTCAAACGCCTGAAGCGCCATCACCGTCTGCCAGCATTCCTCCGGCGTCATGGAGCCCTCGGCCACCGCTGGCACGCAGTTGAGCAGCCATGTCTCCCGCGCCAGGCGGTTCATATCGTCCTGCAGGGGGCGGTACATCGAGCCGCTGTGCTCCAGCAGCGCATAGGACGATTCCAGCAGCGCGCCGGTCAGCTCCATGCCGCCCAGCGCCCGCACGCTGTCCTTGCCCGTCAGCCACGCCAGCAGCTGCACCGCCGCATCGCGCCGCGCCGGGTCCTCCCACGCCCTGCGCGTGAGGTAGAAGCCCATGGAGGTGCCGCCCACAAACGCCTGGGGATCCGCGTCCTCCGCATACGCAGGCATGGGCATCACGATGGTCGTGTCCATGCTTTCCTGCGGGATGCTGTTGGCAAACCAGCTGCCGTCGATCTGCATGGCGGCTTTTTTGGTGCGGAAAAGCTGGCTGCTCATCTCCTCGGTGGTGGCGCTGGCGTTGTCGGCAAAGGCGCCGAGCTGGTACAGGCGGCGGATCAGCGCCATGCCCTCGTACCACGACGCGGGCACCTCCTCCAGCGAGGCCGGCCGCGCGGCATATTCCTCCGGGGAGCTGCACACGAGGATGCTCATCTCCACCAGATAGTGGGGGATGTCGGACAGGGACACGGAGATCGGCACCACGCCCTCCTCCGTGAAGCGGCGGATGGCCGTCTCCAGCTTGTCCCACGTGTCGGGCAGCGCCACGCCGTAGCGCTCGAACAGGTCCGTGTTGACAAAGAGCGCCTCCCAGAAGGGGCGGACCGGGATCGCATAGACGCGCCCGTCCGTCTCGGCGACGGAGGCATTCTCCGGCAGCATCAAATCCGGATAGGCGGCGTTGATCTCGTCAATGGGCACCACCCGGCTCAGGATGGGCGCCGAATCCGCGCTGGCCGCAAAGAAGAAGAGGATGTCCGGTTCGTTCCCGGCGGCAAAGTCGTACAGGACGCTGGTCTTCCACGTTTCGTCGCTGGAGGCGGAGCTGTCCACGACGACATGGCCGGTGGATTCCTCAAACGCCTTGAGCAATTCCACATAGGCGGCAGCAGAGGCGTCCGCCCCGGCAAAGGAGCTGACGGTGTACAGCGTCACCCCTTCCGCCAGCGCCGCCATGGGCGGCATCGCCGCAGGCAACATCGCCGCCAGCAGCATCACCGCGGGCAGCAGGATCAGTATACGCCGCATGCTTCGTCTCCCTCCTCGCTCTGGGGAATGTCCAGCCGCACGACCGTCCGCCCCTGTTCGTCCGCCTCCACATGGATGGCGGCGCGCTCGCCGTAGATCAGGCGCAGACGGGTGCTGATGTTGGCCAGCCCGATGTGCTGTCCGTGGTGGTTGTCGCCGTTCAGGGACTGGCGGATGCGCTGCCAGCCCTCCTCCGTGGGGGCCTTTCCGCTGTTGATGACCGTCAGGCGCAGGAAGCTCCCCGCCTGGATGCTCCGCAGGATGATCTCGCCCCCGCCGGCCGGTTCGATCCCGTGCTCCACCGCGTTTTCCAGCAGCGGCTGGATCGTCAGCAGCGGCACGATCGCCCGCATGGAGCCGTCCGCCAGCTCCATGGAGACCTTCAGCCGCTCCCCGAAGCGCAGCCCGACAAAGTGGAAGTACGCCCGGGCGACCTCGACCTCCTCGTCCAGCGTGACCATGCGGCGGTTCCCCCGGGCCATGCCTGCATTGAGCAGCACGCTCAGGGATTCCACCATGCCGGAGACGGATTCCGAGCCCTCCAGACGCGCCTGCCAGTTCAGCGTTTCCAGGGCGTTGTTGATGAAATGCGGGTTGATCCTGCTCTGCATGGCCTGGATCTTCGCATCCCGCAGAGCGATCTCTTCCTTGTATGTCTTGTCGATCAGCGCCTGGATCCGCAGGCTCATGCCCGAAAAGGCGCTGCCCAGCCGGCCCAGCTCGTCATTGCCGCGCATGGGGACCGTCACGCCCAGCTCGCCCGCCTCGATGCGGTGAGAGGCCTGCGACAGGAGGCTGATGGGCTTGATGATGCGCCGGTGCAGATACCACAAAATCGCCGCAAGGATGGGCGCCAGCAGCAGGAACAGCCAGGTCATCAGCCGGCGGAAGGCGACGATCTCGCCGTAGAGCCGGTCGCGGCTGACGCTCAGGAGGAGCGCGAAGTCGTAGTCCCGGTCGCTTTCCCGGACGGCATAGGTGATCCATCCCTCATCGGAGGCCTCCGACAGCCCGGAGGGCAGCTGCGCCCAGGGCAATCCGGTGCTCCCGGAGCGCCCCAGCTTCCACGCCACGGTTCCGTCCCACAGCCCCGCCAGCTCCTGCGCGTCCCCCAGCAGCAGCTCCCGGTTCACGCCCAGCACCAGCATCCCGAAGCGCTCCAGCTTCAGGTCCATCAGGCTCCGCACCAGATACATCTGCCCCTCCGCCTCCATGAAGAGGCACCGGGTATCCAGCTCCTGCGCCAGCGTCTCCATCTGATCGCCGAACAGCCGCAGCCAGGTCATCGCCGCCTCGTAGCCCGCGCGGTTGTAGGCCGCCATGTCCGGCTGCGTCCGGGGGATGAACAGCGCGAAGGTGAACAGCTCCTCCCGGCTGTATTTGCGCTCGATGTAGTTGCGGGACAGGCGCAGGAACTCCGCCGGGTTCATGCTGCCCGCCTGATAGCGGGTGTGCACGTCCGCCAGCTCGCCGTCATAGGTCGCGTCCTTGGCCAGATCGACCGCCCGTCTCACGCGCTGCAGCGTCAGCGTCCCGGCATGCTCCACGCTCGAGGACAGGGCCGTCTCCGTCTTTTCCCGCAGGTCGGCGAAGAACACGCCGCCCATGTACTGCCCCAGCAGCAGCGTCGGGATCAGGTAGCACAGCAGGATGATCAGGATCAGCTGCCCCCTGATGGACTTGAGGAATCTCATTCATCCACCCCTCCGGGTCGTGGTCTTGTCAGCGGGACGCGGGCGTGAAGGGCAGCCCGGCGAAGTCCGCCATAATCTTCACCAGCCCGTCCGCCTGCCGGATCGTCTCCATCTCCGCAAACACGCGCACGCGCGGCTCCGTGCCGGAGAAGCGCACGATGATCCAGCCGCCCTCCACGCAGACCTTACAGCCGTCCAGGTAGCTGACGCTGCGCACGGGCACGCCGAAATCGGGCAGCTGCTTTTCCGTGAGGATCCTGCGCTGGATGTCCTGCTTGGTCTCCTCCGTCAGCGCCCAGTCGTACTCCGCCATGTGCATCTCGCCGTATTCGTCATAGATCTCCTGCACCAGCGCCGAGAGGGGCTTGCCGGTCACGCAGATCATCTCCACCAGGAGCGACGCGGCATAGAGGCCGTCCTTGCCGCTGATGTGCCCGCGGACGGTGAGGCCGCCGGAGGATTCGCCGCCGATGAGGGCGTTGTGCTGGTCCATCGCGGCGGAGATGTGCTTGAAGCCCACGGGAACCTCGATGCACTTCTGCCCGTAGTCCGCCGCCACCCGGTCCAGCAGGTGGGTCGTGGCGATGTTGCGCACCGCCGGCCCGCGCCAGCCCTTGTAGCGCAGCAGGTAGTGGTACAGCAGCACCAGCACCTCGTTGGCGGGGACATAGTTGCCCTTCTCGTCGATGATGCCCAGGCGGTCCGCGTCGCCGTCGGTGGCGATGCCGATATCCGCATGGTGGTCGGTGACGATCCCCTGCAGGTCGCGCAATGTGTCCGGGTTGGGCGCGGGCAGATGACCGCCGAAGAAGGCGTCGTGGCGGTCGTTGATCACGTCCACGTCGCACCGGGCGGTGTAGAGGATGGTCATCAGGCCCGTCAGGCTCACGCCGTACATGGGGTCCAGCTCGATGCGCGGCCGCCGGGCGCGGATCGCCTTCATGTCGATCTGGGACATGATGGAATCCAGATACGCGTCGCGGGGGTCGATGAAGGTGATGATCCCCTGCCTGCGCGCCTCGTCGAAGGGAATGGCGCGGATCTCCTCTGCGGACAGGGCGTTTGCCTCCGCGCCGATCTGGTCGGTGACGTCCTTGCTGGCGTCCCGGCCCCCGGCGGTGAACAGCTTGATGCCGTTGTAGATCGCCGGGTTGTGGCTCGCAGTGACCTCCGCGCCGTAGGGCAGGTTCATGTGCCGGGTGGTGAACATCAGCTGCGGCGTGGGGGCGGCGAGGTTGACGAAATACAGCTTCACGCCCTCGCCCGCCATCACCTCGGAGAACCAGATCGCCGATTCGCGGCTGAGGAAGCGCCGGTCATAGCCGATGCACATGCCCCTGTCCGCCACGCCCTCGCGCTGCATGCGCCTTGCCACCGCGCAGGCCACCCTGCGGATGTTTTCCTTCGTGAACAGATCGCCGATGACGGCGCGCCAGCCGCCGGTACCAAACTCGATCATCTTTCGTCCCTCCGTCATCCCATGATCACCAGAATCTCATGCGTGCCGCCGTCCATCGCGGGAATGCGCTGCGCCGGCATGCCGTCCACATACATTTCCTTAACGCCCTTTTGCACATGCGCCGGGTTTTCCACCCGGATGCGGTAGATCGCGCCCCGCCATTTCCGCACCGCCGAGAAGCCGTCCCACGCCGCCGGGATGCAGGGGTCCACCGTCAGGCTGTCAAACTCCGGACGGATGCCCAGCATGCTGCGGGTCGCCGCGTAGTACGCCCAGCCGGAGGAGCCCGTCATGAACGGATGCCGCGCCCGGCCGTGGGCCGTATGATCCCGGCCCATGATGAACTGGCAGTAGGTGTAGGGCTCCGCGCCGCGCTTTTCCAGGATATCGTTCTGGTTTTCCGGCAGCAGCGCATCGTAGAACTTCATCGCCCTGTCGCCCCGGCCCAGACGGCATTCCGCCGCCCACGCCCACGGGTTGGGGTGGCTGAACACCGCGCCGTTTTCCTTGACGCCCGGATATACGCGGGTCACAAAGCCGATCGCGTCATCCGGCACGGTGAAGGAGGGCGCGTTGAGCATCAGCCCGTAGGGCGTGTAGAGCCACTCGTCCACCGCATCCATGCAGGACAGCCCCTGCGCCTCGCTCGCGGCGCCGCTGACCACCGCCCAGGTGTTGCTCTCCATGTGCACCTTGCCCTCTGGGGCGTCCTGCGCGCCGATGGGCCGCCCGTCCGCCGTGAAGCCGCGCAGGAACCACTTTCCGTTCCACAGCTCCCTCTGGCAGACTTCCTTCATTCCCTGCATCAGACGGGCATAATGCGCGGCGTCCTCCTCCCGGCCCAGCTGACGGGCCGCATCCAGGAAGTGCTCCGTCGCCCAGACGAGCAGGAACGCCACCATCGCGCTCTCGCCGCCGCCGAGGTTCAGGCAGTCGTTCCAGTCCGCCCGGAGCCCCTTCGTCACGCCGTGCGCACCGGTCTGGCTGTAGGAGAAATCCAGGCCGCGCTTCATGTGGTTCCAGACCGTGTCCTCCCCCTCGTCCGCATAGGGGATCACCTTGTCGAAATACGCCAGATCGCCCGTTTCGCGCACATACTCGACGATCGCCGGGATCAGCCAGAGATGGTCGTCGGCGCAGGTGTCCTTCAGGCCGTGGATCATGCTGCCCTTCTCCGGCGTGGGCACCACCGTGGGCGATTTGAAAGACTGCTGCTTCTGCGGCTCGAACCAGGCCGGGTCGAACAGGTGCAGGCCATAGCCCATGCTGACCTGCCCGTGCAGCAGCTGCTCGATGCGCCTGCGGCACATGTCCGGCTCGGCATGGGGGATGCACATCGCGTCCTGCGCCGTGTCGCGGTAGCCAAGGCCCGTGCGACCGCCCACCTCAATGAAGGAGGAGAAGCGCGAGAAGAGCACGTTGACCTCGCTCTGGTACAGGTTCCAGATATTGAGGGAGCGGTTCATGTTCTCATGGGGCGTATCCACCTGCAGGGGCGACAGCTTCTCCTCCCAGAAGGAGCGCAGCGCCGCGAAGGCCGCGTCCGTCCCGGCCTCGTCGTATCGGGCGCGGGCGTCGGCGATGGCCTGTCCCCGGCCGGTGCCCAGGTAGAACAGCAGCCGCTTTTCCTCCCCCGGCTGAAGGACGAGCTTCTTCTGCAGCGCGCCGCAGGGGTTGCCGCCCAGCTCCGTGGACCCGGACAAAACGCCCCGCTGCACCGCAATGGGATCCCGCTCGGTGTGGTACGCGCCGAGGAAAGCATCCCGCACGCCGTCAAAGCCGTCCGGCACGAAATTGCCCGCGAAGAACTGCCAGCTGTCCTCCTCATAATGCGCCTCGAACAGCACCGCGCCGTCCTCCGCATGGGACCCGCAGGCGTACAGGCTCATCTGGAAGTTCTGGTTGTCCATCTCAATATGATGGAAGGAAAACTCCACATAGCCATACGCACTGATCTCCCGCACGCGCCCGGAATCGTTGCGGATTCGCACATCGAAGATCTCCACCGGGTCGCGTCCGTCCTGCTCCCGGGGGATGAACAGCGTCTGGCTCGCCCGGATGCCCTCATATTCACATTCATACGTGGAATAGCTCAGGCCGTGGCGGCATACGTATTTCGCATCCTCCAGCGCAAGGCCCGTGGGCTGCCAGCTCACCGACCAGTAACGGCCCGTTTCGTCGTCCCGGAGGTACACATAATGCCCCGGCCAGTCCATGGGCACGCCGTTGGGGCGGAAGCGGGTGATGCGGTGATACTGGGGGCTGTCCAGCCAGCAGTAGCCGCCGGCGTTGTGGGACAGCACCGCGCCCATCCGCTGCGTGCCCAGGTAGTTGGTCATCGAAAAGGGCACGTCCACCCGGTCGATCACATATTCCCTTGCCTGATCATCAAAATAGCCGTAACGCATACACGACGCCTCCAACGAACCAGATTTTCTTACCATATAGCATATCAGAAATTCCCGGAAAGGGAAGAGCAATCCATGTGATTTTTTGTCTACGATTGCGCTTTTTTCTCAAATGGCATGATATTGTATTAAATTTTGTGGCAAAACCACAACCAGATACAACAAATAACAACCATGAACGATGAAATCATATCCGTTTTTCTCTATAATAGAATCATCAGATCCAATTTGAAGCATGGAGGGGAACGGGCATGAAAGCGATCCGCATGGAAAAAGCAGACCGGCGCCGCGGCAGCGCCATCGCCGGCTCCCGCTTCAAAAAGAATTTCTGGCTCCTGACCATGGTGCTTCCCGGCGCGATCTGGCTCCTGCTCCTGCGCTATCTGCCCATGTTCGGCGTAGTGCTGGCGTTCAAGAATTACCGCGCCTACAAGCCCAACACCTTCTGGAACAACATCTATCAGAGCAAATGGGTCGGGCTGGACAACTTCAAGTTCCTCGACTCCCCGGACACGGCGGTCATGATCCGCAACACGCTGGCATACAATGCCCTGTGGATCGTGCTGGGGCTGGTCATCGCCGTGACGCTGGCGATCATGCTCAGCGAGCTCCGCAGGCGCTTCGCCGCCAAGCTCTACCAGACGCTGATGTTCTTCCCCTACTTCCTGAGCTGGGTGGTGGCGAGCTACTTCGTCCTGGCGTTCCTCGACCCGACCTCCGGCATGATCCCCGCGCTTCAGAAGAGCATGGGCTTCAAGGCCACCAACTTCTATCACGACAAGACCTGGTGGCCGCTGATCCTGACGCTCTCCAGCCTGTGGAAGAACGTGGGCTACTCCACCGTGCTCTACCTCGCCGCCATCACCGGCATCGACCGCACCCAGTACGAGGCCGCCGCCGTGGACGGCGCCACCAAGCGGCAGCAGGTCTGGCATGTGACGCTGCCCAACATCCGCACGATGATCATCATCCTGCTGATCATGAACATCGGCAAGATCTTCAACGCCGATTTCGGCCTGTTCTACAACGTCCCGCAGAATTCCGGCACGCTCTATCCGGTCACGCAGGTCATCGACACCTACGTCTACCGCGCCTACACCAACACCCGCAACATCGGCATGAGCTCGGCGGCGGGCCTGCTGCAGAGCGTGGTGGGCTGCATCTGCATCGTCGTCACCAACGCCGTCGTCAAGCGGATCGACCCGGACAGCACGCTGTTTTAAGGAGGTGGAAGCATGGTCGTCCAGTCCGTCGGGCGCAGAAGGCCTGCCCGCCTCAACAGCTTTTCCGCCGGCGCCGAGGCCGTCTTTCACATCATTCTCGGTCTCTTTGCCGCCGCCTGCATCATCCCGTTCATCTTCGTCGTCATCATTTCCTTCTCCTCCGAGGAGAGCATCCGTGCCATCGGCTACTCCTTCCTCCCCCAGTCCTGGTCCCTTCAGGCATATGACTACGTGTTCGCCATGGGCGACGCCCTGTGGCGCAGCTATTACAACAGCTTCCTCATCACCGTCATCGGCACGGCGGTCAGCGTGACCATCTGCGTCCTGTACAGCTATCCCCTTTTTCGCCGGGATTTCCGCTACCGCAGCTTTTTCAACTATCTCAGCTTCATCACCATGATCTTCGGCGGCGGTCTGATCCCCACGGTGGTCATCTGCAAGACGGTCCTGGGCCTGAACGACAACTACGCCGCGCTGATCGTGCCCATGCTGTTCAGCCCCTTCAACATCATCGTCATGCGCACGTTTTTCCAGACCTCGGTGCCCATGGAGCTGATCGAGGCAGCCACCATCGACGGCAGCGGCGAGTATTCGACGCTCACGCGCATCGTGCTGCCCATCGTCAAGCCCGGCATCGCCACCATCGCGCTGCTCAATGCCCTCGCCTTCTGGAACGAGTGGTTCCTGTCCCTGCTCTACCTGAACAAGAACATGGACATCATGCCCCTGCAGTATCTGCTGATGCGCATGCAGCGCAACGCGGACTTCCTGGCGAAGAACGCCTCCTTCCTCGGCGCCGACGCCGCCAAGGCCGCCCGCGAGCTCCCCTCCCAGACCCTCAAAATGGCGCTGGTTGTCTTCATCGTCCTGCCCATCTCCTGCGCATACCCCTTCTTCCAGCGGTATGTCGTCGCCGGTCTCACCATCGGTTCCGTCAAAGGCTGAGGAGGGGCTCTGCCCCTCCACCCCGCCAAAGGGTCTTCGACCCTCTGGACTCCCGTTGCGCGATGCGGCTATGCGCCTTCGGTTGGCGTTGCGCCCGCGTGGGGCTGCGTGCGGCCCCCAAAGGCTCCCTCCCCGAGGGAGCTGGCAGCCGCTTGCGGCTGACTGAGGGAGTCGGCGTCTCCCCCCTGGTAAGCACGGCCTTGGTTGAAGGCCGCTTGCAATATAAATCTTCACAAGGAGGATCCCATCATGAAGAAATTCCTGGCTCTGTTCCTGGCTCTGGCCATGATGCTGGGCTGCATCGGCTTCGCATCCGCCGACGAGCTCCCCACCATCACCATCATGTTCCACGGCTCCAACGTCTCCGACGACACCGCCGTTCTGGAAAAGGTCAACGAGTACATCGCTGACAAGGTCGGCGCGAAGCTGGAAGTCATCTGGGGCACCTGGGGCGACTTCGACCAGAAGGCCGCCGACGCCCTGCTCATGGCCGACGAGACCGTGGACATGGTCTTCACCTGCTCCTGGAGCGCCAATGAGTACAACACCTTCGCCAAGAACGGCTACTTCGTCAAGCTGGACGACCTGATTGCCGAATACGGCGCTGACCTGGTCAAGGCCATCCCCGAAGCGCTGATGCAGGCCGCCACCATCGAAGGCGCGGACGGCAAGGGCATCTACGCCATCAACGGCTACAAGGACTTCGCCACCCAGAACTGCTGGGACGTGAACGTCACGCTGCTCAACGAGCTGGGCTACACCCTCGAGCAGTTCAAGGCCATGGACTTCTACTCCTTCGGCGAGCTGTTCCAGAAGGCCAAGGAAGTCAAGGGCGACTCCTTCTACCCCTTCCTGGTCGAGCCGATGGTGCTGGAGCGCATGGTGACCAACTCCATCATCGTCGCGGGCGATTCCGGCTCCGTGAACCTGCTGTCCCTGTACCTGAACCCCGCGGACGTGTCTGCCGACGGCGCCTACGGCAACGTGCTGCTAAACAAGTTCGCCACCCCCGAGTACAAGAAGTTCGTCGAGCAGATGCACGTGTACTACGAGGCGGGCTACATCGATCCCGCCCTGGCCGTGGCTGAGACCTCCAACGACACCCGCACCGCCACCCAACTGAGCGCCAGCTACCTCATCGGCACCCAGTCCTACGCTCTGGGCTATGAGTACACCGCCTCCGCCGAGCGCGGCATCGAGGTCGCCTTCGTGCCCTGCACCGATCCCTACGTGGACACCACCGCCTCCCAGGGCGCCATGGTCGCCATCAACTCCGCCTCCAACTACCCCGTGGAGTCCTTCAAGTTCCTGGCTCTGCTGAACTCCGATCCCTACCTGATGACCCTGCTGAACTACGGCGTGGAGGGCATCCACTACACCCGGAACGCCGACGGCCTGATCGAGTTCACCGACGCACGCGCCTCCTACACCCCCTGGACCAACGGCATGGGCAACGTGACCATCCTGCCCGACACCGCTGCCGAGGGCGCCGGCTTCCGCAAGACCTTCGTGGAATACTACGGCGGCGCCAAGGGCATCCCGTCCCTGGGCTTCGTGTTCAACAACTCCGACGTGGCCAATGAGATGGCTGCGCTGGCCAACGTGGCTGCCCAGTACGCTCTGGCGCTGGATGCGGGCGCTGTCGATCCTGCGACCGTCCTGCCCGAGTTCCTGGCCGCGCTGGACGCTGCCGGCATGCAGGCCTATCTGGATGCCGCCAACGCGCAGCTGGAAGCCTACCTGGGCAAGTAATCTCCCAGCCGGCGCTCATGCGCTGAACAATTGACCCCGCGCCTCCGACCGGAAACGGCCGGAGGCTTTTCGCGTCCCCACGCCGCAGCCGGCTCGCTCCGCCCGCACAGGCGCAGGCAAAAAGCAGCAGCGCAAACGGCTGCTGCCTTGAAGAACCTGTATTACATCAGAATCCGGTCCAGCCATGCGCCCTGCAGCACATGCACCGCGCCGCGCACCACGCTGCTCAGCCCGGACGCGCCGGGATACAGCTGGGGCAGCACGCGGTTCTCGCCCTCAAACATCGCCTGCATATGCCACGACAGCGCCTGGATGAACACATCCCCGCGGGGCCGCGCGTAGACGCAGTCGACGATGATGTGCGTGGGGTCGAGCATCCACAGCACCGCATGGAGCATCCGCGCCGCAACGGCCGCCATCTCTTCCAGCGCCGCGTCGTAGCGTCCGGGCTCCTCCCTGGCGATGCGGCAGACGGCCTCCAGCCTCTCCTCGGCGGACAGCGACTCCTCCAGTCCCAGCAGGCCGATGAACGCCTCCGTGCCCAGCAGGCTCTCGAATGTCACCCTTTCGCCGCTGAGCAGATGGCCCGCATCGCCCGCCGTGGCGTTCAGGCCGCGCAGCATGTTGCCGCCGTGCACGGCCGCGCCGCCCACGCCCTCGCCGATGTAGAGGTAATACAGCACCTCGCACTGCCGGGAGACGGTCAGGTCCGAAAAGGAGCGGACGGCAAATTTCACGTCCTCATCCACATAGTACTCATACTCGCCGAAGCAGCGGCGGAACATCTCCTTGATCCGCACGCCGTTGAGCTGGGGCAGACGCTGGTTGTTCACCGTGTCGGAGCCCAGGTCGTAGGGGCCGGGGGTCACGATGGCCACGCCCAGCAGCTCCCGGCCGTCCAGCGCCTGCATGACGGGCTGCCGGCTGTCCTGCAGGAACCGTTCCAGCCCCGCGAGGTATTCCCCCTGCCGGTCCGCCCGCAGCATCCGGAGGAGCCCCACGTCGAAGCCCACCAGCGTCATGCTGAACAGGCGGCTGGAGATATCCACCAGCAGCCACGCCTTCTTCTCTCCGCACAGGGAGATCTCGTCCGCCTTGCGTCCCTGCGCCGGACGCTCCCGCCCGCCGCGCTGGACAGGCTTCATCTGAAGCACGTCCTGTTCCTTGAGCAGATCCACCAGATTGGTCACCGTCATCTGGCTGATCCCTGCCGCCTCCGCCAGCTCCTGCCGGGTCCTGCCCGGCGCGAGGGTCATCAGGTCCAGCAGCTTGACCAGGTTCTGCTTCCTGATCGCCGTCAGATCGATCGGTCTCATTTCATGATCCTTTCCAGTGCCCGGCCCATATCCTGTCCCAGCCGCTCCGCCTCGCCGGGAACGACGGGAAGCCGCTTGTACAGGAAGGTGGACTCCAGCGCCGCATAGGCGCCGCGGGCGATGTCATCCCGCGTGGGCAGATAGCCCAGCAGCTCCTCGCCGCAGCCCAGCATGAGCGCATCCTCCCGGCCGAGGATCCGGCGCACCTCCTGGCCGATCATCGTAAAGCCCTCGAAGGGGAAGGCCACCACCGGCACGCCGCCCAGCAGCAGGTACTTGCAGGTGATCTCCTCCGTGTCCCGCAGCTCGGCCAGCTTCTCCAGCATTTCCCTTTCCCACGTGAGCGCCACACGGGCCGCGGGCTTGTCCGCGCCGCCGGACACCTCCACCGCATGGGTCGCCGCGCCGCGGATCTCCCCTTCGGTCACGCTGGTCAGCCGCAGCGTGAAGGGCAGCTCGCCCGCCTCCATCTTAAGCGGCAGGGGCTGCGCTTCCGCCGCGAAGGCGTCCGTCACGATCTGCGCGAACTCCTCCAGGCGCGCGTCGGTGGGCTTCCACGGGTCGATATCGCCGCACAGGCCGTTGAGGTAGATGGACGCGAAGCCCTTCTCCTCCATCAGCTGGTTGACCCGGCCCGCAAAATCCGCCGACACCGCCGTCACCCGCCCGCGGAACACGCCGTGGCAGGCCGCGTTGATCATGCAGATGGGCGCCTTGCCGCTGCGGCTGATGGTGAAGCCCCGCACGAAGCGGTCCACCGGGCCGTCCGCGACCGTCCGGTTGTAGATATGATCGCCCTCAAAGGGGTGGAAGGACTGCGTCATGCCCTCCACCTCGCCCAGGTCGGCCGCCGCTTCGTCCACCGCCCGGCAGATCTGGCCGCCCACCGTCCGGACATACGCATCATCCACAAAGCCGCAGCCCTCGTGATACTTGATGCAGGGGCCCGTATGGGTGTGGATGCTGACGATGATCACCCGCTGCCTGGGGACGCCGTACTTCTCCGCATGGGCGAAGACCTCCCGGCACACCTGTTTGCTCAGGCCCAGCAGATCGCAGGAGATGACCAGCGTCCGCTCCTCCCCCGCTTCCAGCATGACCGCCCGGGCATAGAGCGGGTCGCGCACCGTCTGCGCGCACCGTCCCAGATAGTATCCGTATCCCGCCAGCTCCACACCCATGGGCGGCGTGAGTTCCCATTTGCCAAATCCGGCACGCATCCTGGTGCGCCTCCTCAATTCAATCCGGGGATGATATCCTCGTACTTCGCGATAAGCCTGTCGTTCCATTCATCGCCGCCGTCCACGTTGCTGGACTTGAAGAAATCGGCCTCAAAGCCCTCCGCCAGGGACAGCTCCTTCACCCGGCAGACGATGGCCTGCAGGATCGCCGCGCCCACGGACGTGGAGGTCGGTCCGACCATGGAGCCGTCCGCCGCCCGGAAGGACGCATCGCCCAGCACGCCGCCGTTGTCCAGCACCAGATCCGCCGTCTCGAACAGGCGGAGGTTCAGGCTGTTGCGGGAGGTGACGGCGCTGGTGTGCTGCATGGAGGTCAGGGCGATGACATACGCGCCGCGCTCCCGCGCCTCCTTCGCCAGCAGCACCGGCACGGCGTTTCGCCCGGAGTTGGAGATGGAGATAAGCACATCGCCCTCCCGGATGGGGTACTTCTCCAGCAGAACGGGCAGCCAGCTCTCGTCGCGCTCCTCCAGGGTGGATTTTGCCGCCGACACATGCAGCATCAGCTTTTCGTCCAGAATGGGGCACACCCGCGCCATGCCGCCGGCCCGGTAGAAGATCTCCAGCGCCAGCAGATGGCCGTGGCCCGTGCCGAAGGTATAGAGCATGCCGCCCCGGCGGAAGCAGTCCGCGATATGCCGCGCCGCCTCCTCCATGCCCGCCTGCTGGCTCTCCAGCGTGCGGGTCAGAAGGGCCGTCAGGTTATCGAAATACGTCGTGATCGCACTCATTTCTGCATCTCCTCATAGGTCGTTTTCATGCGGGCAAGCACCTCGCTGCTGAGCATGCCGCGCTTTTTGAACAGGTGGATCAGCGCGCCCAGCTCCGGCGGGACCTCCAGGCGGCACACCGCCGCCTCCGGGGCAAGGGCCGCCATCTGCCGCGTGAAGAGCTCCCGGGCCAGGTCGCTGTGGGCAAAGATGCCGCCGTACAGCCCGACCCGTCCGGCCTCGGGCGAAGCGGAAATCAGCTGCGCCGTGCCGCGGGCCAGCCGCGCCATGTTCCTCTCCAGAATGCCGGCGGCCACCGCGTCCCCGGCCGTCGCGCGCGCCAGCACGCACCGGGCAAAGCCCGCCAGCTTGTCCGGCGTGGTCTGCGGGGCGTAGACGCGGTCGATGAGCCCCCGGGGCGTAGACGCGCCGAAGAACGCCAGCGCGTCCTCCACCAGCGGCGTATCCGGGCCGGTGCCCTCCGATGCGTCGATCACGGCCAGCAGACCCTCCCGGGCCAGCGTGTAGCCGCTTCCGGCGTCCCCCAGCAGATAGCCCCAGCCACCGGCGGCCTTCTGCCGCCCCTGGGCATCCAGCATCAGCTGCATGGAGCCGGTCCCGCAGATGACGATCACGCCCGGCTGTCCCAGGGTGAAGCCCATCAGCGCGATGTACGCGTCGGACTGCAGATCCAGCTGCTCCGCGCGGAGCGTGTCCGTGGCGAACAGCGCACGGGTCGCCTCGTCCGCTTCGGTATCCAGCGCGGACATGCCCACGCAGACCTCCTCCGCCCCGCAGCCGCACGCGCCGCACAGGGCATTCACCATTTCCTCCAGATGACGGCGCACCGCATCCACACCGATGTTGTGGAAGTTGGCGCCGCCGCCACTGACAACAGCGGCAATCCGCCCGTCAGGATATGCGGCGACTGCGGTGGAATGGGTCCCTCCGCCGTCAATACCGATCAGCACCTTCTGAAACAAATCCGCCGCCTCCTTCTGTCCGGCTCTCTGACCGCACGCAACCAGCATGAATACACGGGAAGCTCCGCTTCCCTCCATCATATTCATTACATCATACGATATACTGATTGATACATTTCGACGCGAATCCCTTTGCTCCTGCCGGTTTTCGTCAAATCCCAAAACATTTTCAAAATAGCTTGTAAAAATGAAAAAGCCATGCTATACTGTAAAAAACATTCGTTCATCCTGGTGCGGGGAGAAGTGTCCCCCCCTGTTTTCGGTACTCTGATATGCAAAGGTGGGAAGAGTATGGCCCTGGTTCCGATTTTCCGCAAGAATCCGGAAGAAGCCTTATCCATCAAGGGAGAAGCGCCCATCAAGAAAAAACGCCGCCGCTTTACGTGGGACGACTTTGAGCTGACGCTGCTGTCCCTGCCCACGGTGGTCTGGTTCATCGCATTCTGCTATATCCCCCTGTTCGGTATCGTCTTCGCCTTCAAGAACTACAAGGTCAAGCGCGGCAAGGGCTTCCTGTACAGCCTGTTCGTCAATTCCAAGTGGGTGGGGCTGAAGAACTTCCGCTTTCTCTTCCTCTCCTCGGATATCTGGAACATCTTCCGCAATACCCTGTGCTATAACTTCGTCTTTATCCTCATCGGCGTAACGCTGCCGGTCGCCCTGGCGATCATGATCACCCAGCTCCGCTCCCGCAGGCTGGCCAAGGTCTGCCAGACGGCGGTGTTCATGCCCCATTTCCTGTCCTGGGTCGTTATCAGCTATTTCGTCTTCGCCTTCCTGTCCACGGATATGGGCCTGCTCAACACCATCATCACCTCCCTGGGCGGCGAGCGCATCCGCTGGTATCAGGAAAAGGCCTACTGGCCCTACATCCTCGTGTTCATCAACACCTGGAAGACCTTCGGCTACTCCATGGTCGTGTACATGGCCACCATCACCGGCATCGACCAGAGCCTCTACGAGAGCGCGGTCATCGACGGCGCGACCAAGTGGCAGCAGTGCAAGGGCATCACCATCCCGATGCTGCGCCCGGTCATCTCCATCATGTTCATCCTCAACGTGGGCAACATCTTCTCCACGGACTTCGGCCTGTTCTATCAGGTGACGCGTGACTCCGGTTCCATCATCGACGTGACCCAGACGCTGGATGTGTATGTGTACAAAGCAACGATGGAGTCCAACAACTACGGTTTCTCCGCTGCGGCCTCGCTGCTGCAGAACACCTTGGGCTGTATCATGCTGATCACCGCCAATCTGGTCGTCAAGAAGATCGATCCGGACAGCGGTCTGTTCTGATTTTGCCGTACCTCACAGGAAAGGAGGAACCCACGTGTCCAATCCCGCCGCAAAGGCAACGCTCCGCGAAACCGGCGATGGCCTGACCCGCTTCAACGGCCTCAAGCCCCTGACCAACGCGGCCTTCTCGCTGCTGTTTATCGTTCTGGCGCTGATCACGTTCCTGCCGGTGCTGTTCGTGTTTATGATCTCCATCTCCTCAGAGGCCTCCATCGCTGCGAACGGTTACAGCTTCTGGCCGTCTGAATTCTCCCTGAGATCCTATGAGTATCTGTGGCAGTCCAAGGACTACATCGGCCGGGCGTTCCTGAACTCCATCGGCATCACGGTCGTCGGCACCTGCCTGGGCCTGATCCTGACGTCCACCCTGGGCTATGCCCTCTCCCGTCCGAACTTCTACTTCAAGAAGCTGTATACGCTGATGATCCTGGTGCCCATGTTCTTCGGCGGCGGCCTGCTGGCCACCTACATGGTCAACACCCAGCTCTACGGGCTGAAGAACACCTACTTCGCCCTGATCCTGCCCGGCGCCTGCTCCACCTTCTATGTGGTCATCATGCGCACCTTCTTCCAGACGACGATCCCGGATTCGATCATCGAGTCCGGCAAGATCGACGGCGCCAGCCAGCTGCGCATCTTCGTCCAGCTGGTGCTGCCGCTGGCCCTGCCCGTCATCGCCACCATCGGCCTGTTCTTCACCTTCAACTACTGGAACGCCTGGTACGGCGCCATGCTCTACCTGGACTCCAACCACCGTGAGCTCTTCCCGCTGCAGTATGTGCTCATCTCCATCGAGCGCAACATCGCCTTCATGGCGCAGAACGAGGAATTCCTCTCCGAGGAATCCATGGCCAACATGCCCACCGAATCCATGCGCATGGCCATCGTCATGGTGATCGTCATCCCCATCGCTTGCTCCTATCCCTTCTTCCAGCGCTACTTCGTCGGCGGCCTGACCATCGGCGCAGTGAAGGGATAAGCAGCCCCCATTTTGCAACAAACGGCCCCGCGCCGCTTCGTTGAACGTTAATTTCACAAGGAGGTAACCCCATGAAGAAGCTCGTTTCCCTCATCCTTGCTCTGGCCTTGGTCCTGTCCATGGGTCTGTGCACCGCGCAGGCGGACGAACCCATCAAGATCGTCTGGTGGGTCTACGGTTCCGAAGCTCCCATCGACACCCAGCTGGTCGTCGACGCGGCCAACGCCTACTCTGCCGAGAAGATCGGCGTCACCGTTGAGCTGCTGTTCCTGGACGAAGAAGGCTTCAACCGCGAAATGAACTCGGACACCTACTTCGACATGACCTTCACCTGCGACTGGGCGAATGACTTCGCGTCCAACGCCTACAACGAGAACTTCTACGACATCACCGAGCTGGTGAAGACCGAGACCCCCGCCCTGTACGCTGCGATCGATCAGAAGTACTGGGACGTGGCCGGCTCCCTGAATGGCGTCATCTACGCTGTGCCCACCCTGAAGGACATGGCTTCCCAGCAGTTCTTCCGCATGGACAAGGAACGCTATGAGGCTCTGGGCTTCACCCTGCCCGAGTACATCGAGTTCCGCGATCTGGAGCCCATGCTGAAGGCCTACAAGGAGACCTACAACGAGTATCCCATGGCGATGGGTAAGGGCGGCCTGACCGGCATGACCAACTCCGCCCAGTGGATCGCCGGTTCCTACCTGTGCTCTCCCTATCACCTGGCCGGCACCGAGCGCGAAAACCAGATCATCCCCTTCTGGGAGGATGAAGTGCTGATGGAGCGCTACCAGCTGCTGCACAAGTGGTACGAGCTGGGCTACATCAACCCCGACGCCGCGACCGTTGAGTCTCAGGGCAAGGAAGTCCGCACCATCCGTTCCGGTTCTGCCTGGCCGGGCTACTACGCTGGCCACACCTCCTGGGGCGACATGGAAGTCCAGGGCGTGTGCTACGCCGGTCCCTTCATGTCCACCGCCACCATGCGCGGCGCCATGAACGCCATCAACGTTGCCGCTCCCGAGAAGAACGCCATCGCCTGCCTGAAGTACCTGGAGCTGCTGAACACCGACCGCACCTTCCGCGACATCCTGCGCTTCGGTATCGAAGGCACCCACTTCAACTACGTGGACGTTGACGGCGTGAAGGCTGTCAAGCGCACCGAGCAGGGCACCAACAACTGGTCCATGGACGGCTTCGTCACCGGTTCCGTCGTGAACGCTTCCGTGACCTCCGACGCCATCTATCACTGGGACGAGATCTTCAAGGGCTACGAGAACGCGCTGGTTTCCACCCTGGGCACCTTCTCCTTCAACAAGGAAGATGTCGAGGCTGAGTGCGCTGCCTGCTCCGCCGTCATGGCGAAGTACAACTCCGAGCTGTACACCGGCACCCTGGACATCGACGAGATGCTGCCCCAGATCAAGGCTGAGCTGGAGCAGGCCGGCATCTACGAGATCCAGAAGGAAGCTCAGCGTCAGCTGGACGAGTACCTGGGCAAGTAATTTCTGCTTGACTCATACGCTCAAGTAAAACCCATCCGGGGCGGAGGTTGATGCCTCCGCCCCTTTCTTCATCGCCGCCATGGGGCATGACCCGGACGCGGCGCTGCCTGTACCGATCTACTGCAAATCATCGCGAAAGAAGGCGTTTTCATGGATTACACCATCGCGCCCATCGACCAGGAGGAACTGGTCCGAATCCGCCGTCAGCTGCATATGTACCCCGAACTGAAGTGGGAGCTTCCCATGACCTCCGCCCTCGTCCGGGAGGAGCTGACCAAAGCGGGCATCCCCTTTGAGGCCGACAAGTACGGCCCCAACACCGTCGTCGCCACCATCAATCCGGAGATCACCCGCTTCACCATCGGCATCCGCGCCGACATGGACGCCCTGCCGATCCTGGAAAACAACCATGACAAACCCTACCGCTCCCGCCACGACGGCATCATGCATGCCTGCGGCCACGACGCCCACACGACCATGCTCATCGGCGCGGCCAAGGCGCTCCATGCCATCCGCGATCAGCTCACCTGCCGGGTGAGGCTGCTCTTCCAGCCCTGCGAGGAGGGCCGCCCCAGCGGCGCGCGCACCATGTGCGAGCACGGCGTGATGCAGGACATCGACTGCATCATCATGTGCCACGTCAACTGCGTCGACGGCGTGCATGTCATCTCCTCCAACCCGTCGGTGACGAACTGCTCCTCCGTGGCCTTCAAGGTGGAGCTGGGCGGCCGCAGCGTCCATGTCGCCACGCCCCACGTCGGCGTTGACGCGCTGGCGGCGGGCGTGAAGGTCTACAACGGCATCCAGCTGCTCGTCAGCCGCGAGGTGGACCCCTTCGACGCCTGCGTCATGAGCGTCACCACCATGCAGGCCGGCAGCACGGTCTCCGCCAATGCGGACAAGTGCGTGCTGGAGGGCTCCATCCGCTGCCTGAAGGACAAGACGATGAACTGGGCCCGCGAGCGCCTGACGAAGCTCGTGCGCCTGGTGGCCGAGGAATGCGGCGTGACCTGGGACGTGTCATGGTCCGGCGATCCCCTGCCCAGCTGCCACAACGACCCGGCGCTCTACGAGGCCTTCACCGCCTCCGCCCGCAAGGTCGTGGGCCGCGAGCGGGTCATCCTCCTGCCCACCAGCCCCGGCGCGGAGGATTTCGCCTATTACGAGAAGGAAAAGCCCGGCCTGCTCTTCGGCCTGGGCATGCGCAACGAAAGCAAGAACGCCTGCCACCCCGCCCACACCAAGGACTGGGACATCGACGAGGACGCGCTGGAAACGGGCGTGAAGGTCTTTGTGCAGTTCGTGCTGGACAACATGGGCGGCATCGACGGGATGGTCATCCCAGAAAAGGAGTAAGCGATGAAATCCTTCTACTGTCAGCTGGATTATGAGCATGTGCCCTACCTGTCCCCGATGGGCGTTGCAAACGGCAACCTCGCCAACAACGGCTGCGGCGTCTGCTCCGCCTCGATGCTGGTGGAGAACATGCTGGACGTGCCCTATCCGCCGGAGGTGGCCGCCAAGGAAGCCAAGGCCTGCGGCGCCCGCGAAGGCTACGGCACCAATCTGTACATCTATGCCCCCGTCGTGGCGGAGCACTTCGGCATGAAGCTCACCGTCACCGAGGACGGTCAGGAGGCATTGCGCTTCCTGCAGGAGGGCCGCGGGATGATCATCGCCAACACCTACGGCGACCGCCCGGAGCACATCGGCGTGTTCTCCAACTCCGGCCACTACATCGTGCTGGCCGCCGCCAACGGCACCGAGGTCAAGGTATGGGACCCGATGTACAAGGAGGGCAGCGACCGCTTCGAGGTGCCGGGACGCAAGGGCAAGGTGCGCCTGGACGGAACCGACGCCTACGCGGACTTCTCGGAGATCGAGCAGGACTGCTTCGAGCGCCCCTACTTCCTGTTTGAAAAGGCTGAATAAAGGAGAGTTTCCCCATGGTTGCTGAGATTTTCGAGATCATCATGATCGTCTGCTTCGGCTTTTCCTGGCCGATGAACGTCATCAAATCCTGGCGCGCCCGCACGACGAAGGGCAAGTCCCTGCCCTTCCTGCTGCTGATCATCACGGGCTACGTGTTCGGCATCATCGGCAAGCTGATCGGCGGGAGCTTCAAGTGGTACGTGCTGTTCTTCTACGTGCTGAACCTGGCGATGGTGTCGGTGGATCTGGCGCTGTATGTGCGCAACTACCGGCTGGACAAGAAAAACGGCCTCATCTGATGAAGGAGGATGACCATGGCAGTCTTCGGCGTATGGATGTGGCCCAGATCGGTGCGGGAATACGGCGCAGACGCAGTGGTCGCCCGCTGCCGCCGCCTGGGCGTGACGGACGTCTACTTCCTGACCAAGGGCATGAGCGGCACGGTCTCCTGCCGCAGCGAGATCGCGCCCATGGACTGCGAGCGCGACCTGCTGGGCGAGCTGATCGAAGCCGCCCACGCCTGCGGCATCCGCGTGCATGCGTGGTTCACCTCGGCCAGCGACGCGCATTACAAGGAGCAGCACCCCGAAAGCGGCCGCTACCATTTCGTCAAGGGCCGCAATCAGGGCCTGATCTCCCTGGCCGACGCACCCTATATCGACTACATGACCGACTTCACCCGGGAGCTGTGCCGCCGTTACCCCATCGACGGCCTGCACCTGGACTACATCCGCTACAACCACCTGATCTACGGCTGGTCGGAGGAGGATCTCCGCCGCTATGCTGCTGAGGGGGCGGACACCGCTGCGCTGCGGGCGATGATGGAGCGCGCCTTCCCCGGCGAGGAGGGGGCGGAGATCTTCTTCGACGCCTACCGCGCGGGGGATGCGGACGTTCACGCCCTTGCCCGCGCCCGCCGCAGGGACGTGGTGCGATTCGCCTCCACGCTCACCGGCGCGGCCCGCGCAGAGCGCAGCGACCTCATTCTCACCGCCGCGCTGATGCCTGAAGGCGCGTATGACGACGTCGCCTTCTCCGACGTGCACTACGGCCAGAACTACGAGGACGCAGCCGCGCTCTACGACTACGTGCTGCCCATGGCCTACTCGAAGGCCTACGACAAGGACGGCGCATGGGTCCGCATGGTGGCCGATGGCACGGCTGAGCGCGGCCTGCGCACGGTGGTGGGCCTGCACGCCTACGAGGGCGGCACCGCCGATACCCTCCGGGCGGACATGGCGGCCCTGCAGGGCGCGCCCATCGAGGGCGTGTGCCTGTTCCGCGAGGGCGCCTTCGTCATGGCATACCCGGACGGGGACAATCTCCGTTGCTTCAACCCGCTGGATGTACCCGTCCGCGTCACGGCAAACGACGTTCCCCTGATGACGATTGACCCCGGCAGGGAGACCCTGCTGCCCTCTGCCGCACCGTCGGCACGCCTCCGGGCCTTCACCGATGTAGGCGAAGCATGCATCTACCTGCCCGGCACCCCCCTGTGATTGCGCCGCGACCATCCGCAAAGGAGGAAAAGCCCCATGTTCCATCTGCGTACCTATACTGCCCCTGACTTCACGCAGGAGCGTTTCGTTAACGCCCCGGAGGCCGTCTTCGAGCCCGCGCCGGCGGACGGCGTGGCCCCGGACAACTTCCACGCCATGAGCATCTACCCGGAGTACATGAAGGTCGGCGGCCAGTGGCTGCTGGCGGTGGAGAGCCGGATGGACTGCGTCGCCGTGCTGGAGGAGGGCCGCATCATCGTGCGGGAGTTCCGCCTGCTCAAGAAGGGCGAGATGGTGCTGGTCGGCCGGACGGAGAACTGCGAGGACGGCATCTACCTGCATGCCGACGGCTTTGACGAGGAAAAGGGCCCCCAGGAGACCTTCGCCTTCCGCCGCAGCCGCAGCCGCGAGACCGCCTATTCCCAGGATTACACGGAGCTCTACGACGTGCTGCGCCACGACCGGGAGCACGGCAAGATCGTCTGGGTCATGGGCCCGGCCTTCGCCTTTGACCGGGACGCCCGCGAGGCCATGTCCTGGCTGATCGAGGCGGGCTATGTGCATGCGGTGCTGGCAGGCAACGCCCTGGCCACCCACGACCTGGAGGGCGCGTATCTGGGAACGGCCCTGGGACAGGACATCTTCACCCACGTCTCCCAGCCCAACGGCCACTATAACCACCTGGAGACCATCAACCGCGTGCGCCGCCACGGCAGCATCGCCAATTTCATCCGCGAGGAAAAGATCGACAACGGCATCATTTACAGCTGCGAGAAGTGCGGCGTACCCTATGTGCTGGGCGGCTCCATCCGCGACGACGGCCCCCTGCCCCCCGTCTACGGCGACGTGTACGCCGCGCAGGACGCCATGCGCAACGAGCTGCGCAGCGCCACCACCGTCATCTGCATGGCGACCATGCTGCACACCATCGCCACGGGTAACATGACCCCGTCCTACCGCGTCCTGCCCGACGGCACGGTGCGTCAGGTGTACTTCTACTGCGTGGACGTGAGCGAGTTCGCGGTCAACAAGTTGGGCGACCGCGGCAGCCTGAGCGCACGCGGCATCGTCACCAATGTGCAGGACTTCGTCGTGCTGCTGCAAAAGAGCCTGAGCGCCTGCGAAAAGCAGGGCTGATCCATCACCGCAAGGAGGCATTCCCGATGATTCTGTTCCCGCAGCCCCAAAGCATGGAAGTGCTGGAGGGCCTGTATACGCTGCCTGTCCGGGAGGAATGGCAGGATCTTCTCACGTTCTATCGCGCGGTGCAGTCCGGCATTCCGGGCGTCACCGTGGTGCATGCCCCGCTGATGGCCCGGGAGGAATACCAGCTGTGCGTCGGCGAGGACGGCGTGACCCTCTGCGTCTCCTGCGACGAGGGCCTGTTCCGCGCCGCCACCTCCCTGCAGCAGATGCTCCTGCGCACCGGAGGCCGGCTGCAGCATGTGCGCATCCAGGACAAGCCCGCCCTCCCCCGCCGCGGCTACATGATCGACATCAGCCGCGGCAAGAAGCCCCGCATGGAAACGATCAGGATGATGATCGACTACATCGCGTCGCTGAAGTACAACGAGTTCCAGCTGTACATGGAGGGCGACTGCTTCAAATACGCCGCCTACCCCAAGGAGACGGCGGACTTCGACTGCCTGACCCCGGAGAACATCGTCGAGCTGGACCGGTACTGCCGGGACCGCTTCATCGACCTGGTGCCCAACCAGAATTCCTTCGGCCACATGTACACCTGGCTGCGCAAGCCGGACTTCCACCATCTGGGCCTGTTCGAGCGGGAGGACGAGGTGCCATCGACCCTGAATCCCCTCCTGCCGGAGAGCTTCGAGTTCGTGTGCAACCTGTACAAGTCCGTCCTGCCCCACTTCACTTCCGAGTACGTCAACATCGGTCTGGACGAGGCCTACGGTCTGGGCCGCTACCAGATCGAGGAGTACTGCCGGGAGAAGGGCAAGGACGTGGTCTTCATGGACTGGCTGAACAAGCTGAACGACCACATCCGCGACAACTACGGCAAGAAGATCATGTTCTGGGCAGACATGATCTACAACTACCCGCAGATCTACGACCGGGTACCCAAGGACGCCATCGCGCTGGAGTGGGGCTACGAGCTGATCCAGTCCCAGCGGATGACGGCGCACTGCATCGCCTACCGGGACGCAGGCGTGCGCTACTACGTCTGCCCCTCCGTCAACACCCACGGCAGCCTCACCAGCCGCATGGACGTGACCACCTTCAACCTGCGCACCTGCGCGGAGCTGGCGGTGGAGTACGGCGCAGCGGGGTACCTCGTCACCGACTGGGGCGACGGCGGCCACTACCAGCAGTGGTGCTGGAGCATGCAGCCCATCGCCCTGGGCGGCCAGTACGCCTGGAACCCCGGCAAGGAGCAGGACGGCGAGAGCTTCAAGGCCGAATTCATCCGCGCGGCGGAGGACTACACGGACGAGTTCTTCTTCGGCGGCGCGAAGGTGTCCCGGCTCATGTACCGCATGGCGAACTACTACCTCCTGGAGCCCGAGCGCGTCCACGTCTGCACCATGAGCGCCAAGCAGCTGACCCTGCCGCTGGACGTGACGAAGTTCGCCCACATCTTCGACCTGAAGGACAGCGGCGACGACTTCTACTTCGACAACGTGACCGCCTATGTCCGCAAGGTGATGGCGGACATCGAGAAGCTGGACTTCGACGACCGGCTGAAGCGGGAGATCCGCCTGACGGCCTGGCTGATCGAGCTGGGGAGCGAGATCTGCAAGGTGAAGCTGCACCTGCAGGAATCCGCCGGGAAGGTGGACGAGCTGGTCGCGATGATCGACAGGATCCTGCCGGAGTACATCGAGATCTGGAACTACCGCAATTTCGAGATGGGCATCGCCCGCTTCCGCGACTACCTCATCAGCCGCCGCGCCGAGCTGCTGGCGCTCAAGGGCTGACAAACGAAACATCGGCACATCCACCGTTTCGGATGTGCCGATGTTTTTCTGTTGCGCCCTTCCCGGCGCTCACGCCTGATCCGGGAGCGCCTGAACCCAGGTCGTGTCGCCCCACACATACCAGAAGCGGCGCGCATCCGCGAAGCCCATATGCGTCGATATCTGCCCGGTGCAGGAGGCTTTGCAGTACCGGATCGTGCCGTCCGCCCGGTCCATCAGGATGATGGCGCTGGCGTAATCCAGCAGGAACCACTTCCCGTCCGGGGACAGGAAAACCCGCCGGGGGCCCTGCGGCATAAACCGCGTCACTGGAAAAGCGCCGCCGTCCCCGGTCTTCAGCAGCTTCGGGCAGTCATGCTTCTCCCGCACCTGCCCGTTTTCGTCCAGCACCAGGATGCGATCCCCCGCTGACAGGGTCAGCGCACGCTGCTCATGCATATACGCCAGCTGATGCCCTGCCGGCATGTGCGGCAATCCGATCACGCGGACCTCCGCCCGTTCGCTGACGACCACCGCCCAGTCCGCCTCTGCAGAGGTCAGGTGGAACCGGCACGTACGGTCCGCCCGGCTGTACGTCACCTCATGGCAGAGGACCGGGGACACTTCCTTCCATGCTGCCGGGACCTGCCAGATGATCTCCTCCGTGTCCGCCGCGAAATCCCAGCAGCGGATCGCATCCGCATGGTAATACAGCAGCCGGTGCTCCTGCGCGAACACATACGCGCGCGTCATGCCGCGTTTCCGGGCGATCGTCTGCTTTGCCGCCGCATCAATGACCGCCAGCGTGCCGCCCAGCGTCAGAGTCGCCAGGTACTGCTCGTCCTCCGACAGCGCCGCGTGGTACACCCCGCCCATGACCGGGATCTCATCCGTCTGCACGGCGGTTCCGTCTTCGCCCATGCAGAACTTCAGCAGCGTTTTTTTGCTCACCGCATAGTAATGATCCCCGAGGAACGCCAGCGCCGCCTTCCGGTGCTTCACCGGTCTGGCAGGCAGTTTGGCAAAGCGCTCCGGGGCCATCGCTTCGCCCCGGTACAGGATCTGCACCATGGGATAGAATCTCCCGCAGGTGCTGCAGCGGTATCCCGTTTTTTCCTTCACCAGATTCTGCTGGTTCAGATATGCCGCCCGGTACCGCCCCTCGTCCAGCTCTTCCCGGAGAAGCGCCTGCTGCTCCTGCGAAAGGCAGCAGAAGAGAAACCGGTCCGTCAGCCATTCATGCGTCAACCGCCGCGCCTCCCTTCCATCCCTGGCTTCCGATGATTTGAGTATAGTATCCCGTCCGGACCATGTCAAGGGAATCCGGATCGTTGTCTTTATAGCAGAAAAGGGGCTGCAGCAATTCTCTGCCGCAGCCCCGGCAGAGTGTCGAAAAAGTGGCTGCGGCCACTTTTTCGAGAAAAGGAAAGAGATTCCGCTTCTGCGGAAGCGGGCATTTTTCACTATCAGCCAAGGCTGATGGCCGTGAAAAATGTAAGGAATGGTTTC
>SVGU01000017.1 GCA_015056155.1 Clostridiales bacterium | reverse complement strand
GGACAGACGCAGCAGGCGCATGAAGCTGCCGTACTGCCAGCGGGCGGAGGTGTCGTCCGGCGTGTGCAGCAGATGCAGGATGCCGGCCGGCAGCACCATCACCTGCGGCGAGCCGTCCAGCACCAGCGCGATCTGCCCCTCCAGCAGCATCGACGCCACCCGGTCCGGCCGCTCGGTCAGCACGAATTGCGGCAGGAGCGCAAAGGGACGGTCCTCCAGCAGCTGCTGCAGGGCGCCGATGGACAGCACATGATCCGTACGGACGCCGTCCAACCGCGCCTTCAGGCGGCTCAGGCTGTCCCGGTCGACCGCCTTGTCCAGATACAGGACGCACAGGCTGGTCGGGAATACATCCCCGACCGTGCGCATCTCGCCGATCAATTCCGGCGTGGGCAGGATGCGCCGCAGGAGGGTGATGCAGTCACGGATGGACTCGTTGAAGCCCTGATGGGGCCCAAGAACGACGCTCTCCGTCAGCGGCGGCGAAATGCCCCGGCGGACGAACATGCGCACGTCAAACCCCAGCGCACAGCCCATCCCGTCCAGGAACACCACCGCACGGCCGCTCATCACCTGCTGCACAGCCTCGGGAATGCTGCGCGCCGTCTGCACATCGCAGTTGTATACGGCGGCATGGACCGCATCCTCCAGCGGACCGGCGCAGTCGGCGTCCCGCAGGAGCATCAGCGGCGCGAGGACATAGTGCTGCAGGAAGTCCACCGACACGAGCCCCTCCGCATAGTACACGGACGCATCCCGCCCGTAGGCGCGGAAGTGCCGCACATGCATGTCCGGGTTCACATCCCGGTGCAGATACGCGTCCATCGCCTCCCGGCACCGGTCGATGGCCTGACTGATCGGCTTTGCCATACCGCACCTCCCCTTGCTGCCATGCAGGAAAGAGGGCTGCGCCGCCTTCCCGATGGCGCAGCCCTCCTCCCGCTCAGGTTCCGGATCCCGTTGGCGTTACCAGCGGCACTTGTAGGAATTGCACTGGCTCTCGTCCGCCTTGCCGTTGCAGCAGTTCTGCTTGGGCGCGACCTGGATGTCGCTCAGGGAGCACATGCCGTTCACCGTATGGTGCTGGCAGCTTTCCACGGAGCAATGGATGCACTGGTTGTTGGTCGTGTGAGACATTGCAGGAACCCTCCTTGCGCGTTGTCGCCGGCGTGTCACGGCCGGCGCGATATCAGCATACCCGGATTTCCGCTTGCGATGCGGGGAAAATTGTGTTATGCTGTCGGTATGCTGAAAGGCGTTGGACTTCCTTTCCGATGGCCGCAGCAAATCACATATCAGGAGGCGCTTTTATGTTCAAAAAGCTGCTGTCTACCCGTTCCCTGTGCGTCAGCGCCGTGATCGCCGCGCTCTACGCCGCCCTGACGATGCTGCTCAGGCCGATCTCCTTCGGCTCCGTGCAGCTGCGCATCTCCGAGTCGCTCACGCTGCTGCCGGTGCTGATGCCCCAGGCGATCCCAGGGCTCTTCGTCGGCTGCCTGATCGCCAATCTGTTCAGCCCCGTGGGCGTCCTGGACATCATTTTCGGCTCGCTCGCCACGCTGATCGCCGCCTGCGGCACCTGGTACTTCCGCCGCATGCCCATCCTTGCCGCCGCCTGTCCTGTGGTCGCCAACGGCGTGATCATCGGCCTGCTCGTCCAGAGCACGAGCAACTGGCCGCTGCCGCTGACGATGTGCGTCATCGCGCTGGAGGAGGCCGTTTCTGTCGCGCTGGGCTTCGCGCTGATCGCCGCGCTGAAGCGCATCGACCTGTCGAAACTCATCTGAATACGCTTTCAGGCTGCATCCGCACAGGATGCGGCTTTTTTCGGCCCTTCGCGCCGGAGATTTGCCGTGACCGGACGCTGAAAATTTACATAAAACATTTCCATTCTCGCAGGATATGTGATATAATACAGGATGGAGTGCTATGTGCATTCTGAATCGACCCTTTGGAGGTCCCCTGATGAATGATGTGACGCTGATCCTTGCCTCGGCTTCGCCCCGGCGCAGGGAGCTGCTTTCGATGACCGGTCTCCCCTTCACGGTGGATGCGCCGGATGTGGATGAAACCTGCACCCTGTCCCCCCGGGAGGCGGTGCTGGAGCTGAGCCGCCGCAAGGCGCTGGCCGCGGCTGCGCTGCACCCCGGCTGCGTGGTGCTGGCGGCGGATACCCTCGTCTCCGTGGACGATACCGCCCTCGGCAAGCCCCGCGACGAGGAGGACGCCTTCCGGATGCTGCGGTCCCTTTCCGGCCGCTGGCATCAGGTGTACACGGGCGTGACGGTCGTGGACGCGCAGGGGCATGTCCTGAGCGAGGCCGACGGCACGGACGTGCACTTTGAGGACATGACTGACGCGGACATCCGCCGCTACATCGCCACGCGCGAGCCGATGGACAAGGCGGGCGCATACGCCGTACAGGGCATCGCCGGCCTGTGGATCGACCAGCTGCGCGGCAGCCACACCAACGTCATCGGCCTGCCCATGACCCTCACCCGCCGCCTGCTGGCCCGCTGCGGCCTGATGTGAAAGACCTTCCCGCGCTTCCGCGCATGACATAGATTGAAGAAGGATTGACTGATTATGCATTTTTTCGCCCCCGATATCGGCATTGACCTCGGCTCCTCCAACACGCTGGTGTATGTGAAGAAGCGCGGCATCGTCATCAGCGAGCCGACGCTGGTGGTCGTCAACAGCGCCAACCGCCGTCAGGTGCAGTCCGTCGGCGACGAGGCCCGGCGCGAGCTTGGCCGCACCAACGCCTCCAAGACCGTCATCCGGCCCATCCGCAACGGCATGATCGCCGATTTCGACATGACGGCGCTGCTGATCAAGTATTTCATCCGCAAGGCCATCGGCGTGTCCAACGTCGTCAAGCCCAAGGTGGTCGTGTCCGTGCCGGCCGGCATGGACGATGTGAACCGCAAGGCCATCACCGAGGCCATCCGCCTCTCCGGCGTGAAGAAGGTGTACCTCGTGGAGAAGCCCTTCGCCGCAGCCCTCGGCTCCAGCCTGCCGGTGTATGATCCGGTGGGCAGCATGGTCGTGGACATCGGCGGCGGCACGACGGACGTGGCGGTCGTGTCCCTGGGCGGCCTGGTGGTCAGCCAGTCCATCCCCGTGGGCGGCTCCAAGATGGACGAGGCCATCATCAACCACATCAAGCGCGAATTCAAGATGCTCATCGGCGACCGCACGGCGGAGGACGTCAAGACCGACCTCGCCTCCGCGATGCCCCTGACCGAGGACCGCAAGGTGCGCATCCGCGGCCGCGACCTGCTCTCCCCGCAGGCGATGGACATCGAATACACCTCCCGGCAGGCATACCAGGCGATCCACGAGCCCTGCAAGGCCATCATCGCCGCGATCCGCTGGGTGCTGGAGCGCACGCCCCCGGAGCTGTCCGCGGACGTGATGCGCACGGGCATCCACCTGACCGGCGGCGTGGCGCAGCTGTACGCGATGGACCAGTTCATCGCCACGGAGCTGGGCATCCCGGTGCTCATCGCCAAGGAGCCCGCGGACTGCACCGCCCTGGGCCTGGGCTACATCGTGGAAAACATGCCCATGCTGATCCAGTCCGGCCGCATGCCCCAGCTTGGCTGACGCCCCCTGGGGGGCTTATCAGGGACATCCTCCGCTGGCATATGCAGGGATTTCCTGACCCCATTCGTTTATTGGACAGGCAGATCTCTGTCTGCCCGACTACCTGTGAGGTGAATTGACACATGGCAAAGCGAAATGACCGGGACGCCCGCCGCACAGAGCTGCTGCCCGATCCGGACGATCTGTATTTCGACGACGATCTGGATACGGTGACGCGCGGCCTGCCCACGGAGAGCGATTATCTGCCCCCGGAGGAGGAAGAGGCCGAGGAAGCCCGGCCGCTGACCGAAGGCGTGGGCCGCATCGGCGTGCGCATGGTCGGCCTGCCCTCGGAGCCCGAGGAGTATGACGACTACATGGACGACGAAGCGGAGGAAGAGGAAGAGGCGCAGACCGTATACGCCGCCCCCCGCCGCAGCGCCGCAGAGGCGGATCCGGACGAGGACGAGTACCTCACGCCCCGCCAGCGCGCCCGCAAGGAAGCGCAGAATGCCCGCGCGCAGGCGATCCCTGCCGCCCGGACCCAGCGCCGCCAGCAAAAGCGCGTCATCCCCGAGGAGGAGAACGTCAAGGCGAAGCACCCGAAGCTGCGCATCTTCATCATGTCCCTGGTGACGGTGGTGCTGCTGGGCGCGATCGGCATGATGATGCTCAG
This sequence comes from Clostridiales bacterium, assembly GCA_015056155.1. Taxonomy (GTDB): domain Bacteria; phylum Bacillota; class Clostridia; order Christensenellales; family Aristaeellaceae; genus UBA11524. The sequence goes on along the minus strand of SVGU01000017.1, from coordinate 37,499 downwards.
CCGCACGATGATGCCCGACACGGCGCTGCTGCAGCTGCCGGAGAACGTCGTGTCCTCCTCCGTGGGACCGGTGCAGGCGTTCTTCTCCTACATGACGGAATCCGTCGCGGACTATTTCCGCACCATCAAGCTGCGCACCAACATCGAGCAGGCCTACAACGACCTGCTCGCCAAGAACGAGGAGCTGGCCATCCAGGCCGCCTTCGCCAACGAGTATGCCCGCCGCCTCTCCCAGTACGAGTCCATCGACGAGGAGATGAGCCTGGGCCAGAACGAGCTGCTCAACCAGCTGCGCTGCCAGGTCATCGGCCGTGAGCAGGGCAACTATTTCTCCACCTTCACCATCAATCAGGGCAGCCGCAGCGGCATCGAGGAATACATGGCCGTGACGATCGACGGCGCGCTGGTCGGCTACACGGAGGAGGTCTATGAATCGACCGCCACCGTCCGCACGATCATCGACTCCGGCGCGTCCATCGCCGGCCTGATCCAGTCCAGCCGCGATCAGGGCACCGTCCGCGGTACCCTCGGCGTCGACGGCACCCCCATGTGCCGCATGTACTACCTGCCCGACGATCATCTGCCCCGCCCCGGCGACATCGTGGTCACCTCCGGCGTCGGCATGTCCTTCCCCAAGGGCATCCCGATCGGCACGGTGCGCGAATCCACCCGCGGCATGCAGGAAAACAAGCAGTACATCGTGGTGGAGCCGTATGTGGACTTCGAGCACCTCGAGTACGTGATCGTGCTGCGCTACAAGCCGGCCGCGGAGGCCGTTGTGGGCCGCGAATCGACGGAGAGCTACACGGAGTTTGAGTCAACGGTGACGGCGCGTCCCTACCCGACGCTGCGCATCGGCACGACGCTTCGCTTCGGCGAAACGCCCACGCCTTCGCCCGTGCCGTCTGTGACCCCGTCGCCCACGCCCTCGCCCACGCCTTCGCCCACCCCGACCGCGACGCCCTCGCCCACGCCCGCCGGCCCCGTGTACGAGTACCAGTCCAGCCTACTGGGCCCCACCGCGACGCCCTCGCCCACGCCCACCGCGTCCCCCACGCCGGTCATTACCATTGATCCCTCGCAGATGACATGGGAGGAGGATTGACCGTGCGGCATGCGATCACCCGGCAGCTGAAGCTGCTGGTCATGGTGCTGCTTGGCTATCTGTGCCAGGTGTGCATCGTATCCCCCTATGTGAAGATCGGCGGCGTTGCGCCCAGCCTGCTGCTGGCCATGACGGCCATCGTCATCGTCGGCTACGGCCGGCTGCGCGGGCTGTGGGTCGGCGCGTTCTACGGCATCGTGATGGAGACGCTCCTGCCCAGCGTGGCCATGCTGAACCTGATGTTCTATCCGGTATCGGCGCTGATGTGCAGCGTGTTCTTTGCGGACAAGAGCGCATCCCGCCTGCAGTATGAGCGCTCCGTCGGCAAGGCCGGCCGGAACACCAGCCCGCTGGTGCGCACGGTGCTATGCGCGGCCACCAACGCCCTGCTCTACGAGATCGTCAACGTGATCTACATGTACCTGGGCGGCGCTGCGCTGACGGCGGCACAGGTCAGCAAATCCCTGACGGGCGTGGCAGCGACGACGCTGCTGACGCTGATCGTCATGATCCCGATACGAAAGCTGCTGGGCTTCCGCAAGCCGGACCCTGAGAACCCCGCTGAGCTGCGCTTCGGCAAGCCCCTGAGGCTGGACGACTGAGCAGCCGGACGTACTGCCGGTTCCCCCATTCCGGCTGAACGCGGATGCAGGGCAGGCTTTCAATCCCGCCCATCCGCATCCTACGTAAAGGAGGCAGCCTTTTGAGTCAGACAACGAGCCACGATCCGCAAAAGAAGATCGGCTGGCGCTACATTGTGTTTATCCTGATCCTTCTGTTGATGTTCGGCTACCTCGCCAGCGGCCTGATCCGCCTGCAGCTGGTGAACAGCGACGAATATGCCCAGAAGGCCGAAAGCGTCCGCACGAAGACCATCTACACCCTCGGCAAGCGCGGCAACATCACCGACGCGGATTCCGTCATCCTTGCCAAGGACGAGGACGTCTTCAACGTCACCTTCTACAAGGACGCCAGCGAAACCAGCCGTCAGGATTATCACGACTATACCGAATCCATTATCAACACGCTGGAGATCATCGAGCGCAACGGCGGCGAGCTCGCCTTCGACTACGTGATCCAGCGCAATGAGGAAACGGGCGAATGGGAGTTCAATTTCGGAACCGGCGTGTCCGAATCGGTCCTTGAAACCCGCGAGAACCAGTGGCGCTCCAACAACTATGTCACCGCCCGCTACTACCCCACCCCCGCCGACTGCATCGAGAAGCTGAAGAAGACCTACCGCATCGTGCAGAGCGAGGAGGAGCGCGAGGCCATCAAGGCGGAGGACGCCGAGGCGGAGCGCGCCCACGTCGAGTGCTTCCTGCTGGATGAGGAGACCATGCTCAAGGTCATGGCCGTCTACTCCGAAATGCAGATGAACGTTTTCAACTCCCAGCCCATCCCGATCGCCACGAACGTGCGGTATGAGACGGTCATCGAGGTCGAGACCCGTTCGATGATGCTGCCCGGCATGGCCATCGCCGTCGGCACGCAGCGCGTGTACCCCAAGCACTCCCTCGCCGCGCAGATCATCGGCTACACAGGCAAGATCCCCAGCCGTGACAAGTGGATCGAGCTGCAGCAGCAGGGCTACAGCTACAACGACACCATCGGCCGCGACGGCATCGAGAGCTCCATGGAGACGTGGCTGACCCAGAACAGCTCGCTGCGCAAGGGCTACCGCATCGTGGAGCGCAACAACTGGTCGAAGGTCGTGCGCGAACTGTCCTCGCAGGCCCCCCAGGACGGCAACAACGTCAAGCTGACGCTGAAGGCCTCCTACCAGCAGGCGGCGGAACGCGCCGTGGCCTACAATGTGGAAAAGATCCGCGACGAGCAGGAGGAGCTGATGGTCGACTCCGGCTGGCTGGAGAAGAACCGTACCGACATCGCCAAGCGAAACTGGGAGCAGTACCCGCTGGAGCTGGCGGAGCACGGCGTGATGGTCGTGCTGGACGTTGAGGACGACTCCGTGCTGGCCATGGCGAACTTCCCCACCTACGACCTGAACGCGCTGGTCGCCGCCGGCAAAGACGCCCGCGCCATCCTCGCGGACGACCGCAACCTGATGCTCAACTACGCCATCGGCTCCCGCGCGACCCCCGGCTCCATTTTCAAGATGGTCACGGGCTTCGGCGTGCTGGATTCGGGCGAGCTGGGCCCGGAGGAGATGTTCTCCGACCTGGGCTACTACACCAAGTACAACGATGACCTCGCCACGGCCCCCAAGTGCTGGGTCTCCAACACGAAGCTCCATCACTACCAGACCATCGTCGAGGCCATCCAGAACTCCTGCAACTATTTCTTCTACGACATGGCGGACCGCCTAGGCGAGGAGCGCCTGTACCGCTACGCCACGGACTTCGGCCTGACCAGCAAGACCGGCATCGAGCTGCCCGGCGAGGTCCGCAGCGTCGTGGGCAGCCAGGATACCCTCTACGACCCCACCAAGGCCATGGGCGAGGCATTCCAGGATACGTCCCAGCCCATCATCGTGTTCAACGCCATCAAGAAGCATCTGCGGCAGCAGGGCGCATCCCGCGGCTATGAGTACTCGGACGAGAAGCTCTCCACCGCCGCCAAGCGCCTGATGGACATGGCCGTGCAGACCGACCAGGGCGACTGGATCCCCCACATGCGCACCATCCTCATGGAGGAGCTGCACATGACCAAGGAGATGGTCTACTCCGCCTCGGTCATTACCGACGCCTACAACTACATGAACGACATCAAGTGGGGCGGTCAGCAGACCATCCTTTGCGGCATCGGCCAGTCGGTCACGACGGTCACGCCCATCGCGGTCGCCCGCTATGTCGCCGCGGTCGCCAACGGCGGCTTCGTCTACAATGTCTCCATCGTGGATTCCATCATCAGCCCGGATGGCGAGATCCTGTTCCAGAGCGAACGGCAGGAGGTCAACCAGCTGGAGGATCCCAACAACTACCTGGCCAAGATCCGCGAGGGCATGGCGGGCGTGACGGACGACACCGGTACGGCAAAGAAGTACTTCCGCGGCGAATACGCCGATGTGGCAAAGCATATCGGCGCAAAGACAGGTACCGCGCAGGTCACCTCCATCGACCTGGAGAACAACGCATGGTTCGTCTGCTTCGCCCCGCTGGAGGAGCCTGAGATCGCGGTCGTCGTCTTCGTCCCCCACGGATATTCCGGCGGTATGGCCGCCATCGGCGCGCGCGACTTCGTCAAGTGGTATCTGGACCAGACGACGCTGCGCACCACGGACTACTACCTGCCCCTGGGCAACAGCCTGGCACCCTGATGAACAAATCCGCCGGAAGGGCCAACGGACAGACGCTGGCCTTTCCGGCATCCACACATGAGGAGGACCCCGGAATGAGCACAGCATGGATCATCGCCTCCGGCAAGGGCGGCGTGGGCAAGAGCACCATCACGGCATGCCTCGGCGCAGCCATGGCGCGGGAGGGCCGCAGCGTCTGCATCGTCGATGCGGATATCGGCCTGCGGGATCAGGATGTGCTGCTGGGCGTCGAGAACCGCATCGTATTCGACCTGCTGGACGTGGCAAACGGCGTCTGCACGCTGGAGGAGGCGCTGATCACCCCGGACGTGTCCTCCCGGCTGTCGCTGCTGCCGGCGAGCCAGTTCGCCCGGGCGAAGGAGCTGGAGCCCAAGGCCTTCCGCAAGCTCCTGGCCGCCCTCAAGGAGCGCTTTGACGCCGTGCTCATCGACTGCCCCGCCGGCATCGAACGCAGCGTCCGCGGGCTGATGAACGGCCTGATCGAGGAGGCCATCGTCATCTGCACGGCGGACGACGTATGCATCCGAAACGCCGAGCGGGTCTGCAGCGTGATGGAAAAGAAGGGGCTGCCCCGCCCGCAGCTGATCGTCAACCGCCTGGCGCCGGAATTGATCCGGGCGGGCGAGATGTACTCGGCGGCGACCGTCGCAGCCACGCTGGACCTGCAGCTGCTGGGCGAAATTCCGGAGGACCAGAGCGTCTACCGCGCCGCGCTGAAGCACATGTCCCCGATGGACGTGGACTGCGAGGCGCGCAGGGCCTTCACGCGCATCGCATGGCGGATGCTCGGCGCGGACGTGGAGGCTCCCCTGCCCGGCTACGGAACCGAAAAGCGGCCGTGGTACCGCCGCCTCTTCCACCCCAACCTCAAGGAGGTCAAGCGCATTGATCGCTGAAAACAGACGCGCGCAAGCGCATATTGACATACCGCTGATCCTGCTGGTCGCATCGCTGTCCGTCTTCGGCGTGATCGCGGTCTGTGTCGCCACCTACTCCATCGACTCCACGGCGGAATCGCTGCTGGCGCACATCGTGGAATCCTCCTCGGCCATGCGACAGTGCTTCTTCCTGCTGCTGGCGCCTGTAATCGTGGCGGTCATCGTCAACATCCCCTTCCACATCCTGCGCCGCTTCACCCGCCTGGCATACGTCGGCGGCACGATCCTGGTCCTGGTCACCTGGGTCACCAACGGCGCCGAGGGCGTGAAGGCGTGGACCGACGTTATCTGGGGCTACACCATCCAGCCCTCGGAGTTCATCAAGCTCGCCATGATCCTGATGCTCTCCCAGGAGCTTTCCAAGGAGGACCGCCCCCTTTCGACCCTGAAGGACTTCATGCGCATCATGGCGATGGTGCTCATCCCCGGCGTGATCATTCTTGCCTCGGGTGAGACCGGCTCGCTGATCGTTATCATTTTCTTCTTCGCGGTGATGCTGTTCTTCTCCAACGTGAACATGAAGCTGCTGCTGACGCTGGCGGCCATCGCGATCCTCGCGGTGCTGGCGCTCTACGGCGCGATGATCGCGCTGGACATCGAGGACTACCGCCTGTCCCGCATTCTGGCGTTCTTCAACCCGGAGCTGTCGCCCCTGGACGACGCATACCAGATGCGGCAGTCGCAGATCGCGATCGGTTCGGGCGGCTTCAGCGGCGTGGGCACCTTCGTGGACGGCTCCATGAGCCAGCTGAACTACGTTCCCGCGGACTGGACGGACTTCATCTACGCCACCATCGGCGAGGCATGGGGCTTTGTCGGCTGCTTCGCCATCCTCATCGTCTACTTCCTCATCATCCTCCGCATGCTCTACCTGGCCCGCTACACCCGCGACAAGTTCGGCATGCTGATCATCATCGGCGTGATGGGCATGCTGCTGTTCCACGTGTTCGAGAACATCGGCATGGCGCTGGGCCTGATGCCCATCACCGGCATCCCGCTGCCCTTCCTTTCCTACGGCGGCTCCAACATGACCACCAACATGGGCGGCGTGGCACTGGTGCTGAACGTCACCAAGAACCGCAGCCTCTCCGGACAGTTCGCCACCCCGCAGACGCACACCACCACCTTCCGCTACATCCGCCGAAGATAATTCACCACACACAAAGGAGATCGATTTTATGCCTCCTGCGATCCGATTTACAAGAGAAGCCGTCCTTGACGCTGCTTACTCCCTCGTCCGCCGCGAAGGCCCTGATGCGCTGAATGCGCGCGCGGTCGCCCGCGAGCTCGGCGGCTCCACGCAGCCCATCTTCCGCCTGTTTTCCGGCATGGACGAGCTGTACAAAGAAGTGATCCGCATGGCAGATGAGAACATCTGCGAGCGGATGAAGCAGAATGCGGCCAGCAGCGATTCGCCCTATACGGCCATCTGCATGTCCTACCTGCTCTTTGCGCGGGACGAGCCGGAGCTGTTCAAGCTCCTGTTCATGCGCGACCGCGTCAGCGACGGCTCCTGCGGACGCGAATACAAGCATGAGTGGGGCTTCCCCATCATCGAAGTCAGCGTCGGCGTGGACCGCGAGACCGCCATCAAGCTCTATGAGCGCAGCTTCTTCTACACCCACGGCCTGGCTGTCTGCATCGCCACGAAATACATGCCCTGCATGAGCGAGAAGCACATGGAGGAGCTGGTGGCCGAAAGCCTGCAGGCCGCAGCCACGCAGCTCGGCATTCCCCTGAAAAACAGCTGAATAAAAAGGAACCGGCCCTGCCCGATACAGGCAGAAAGCCGGTTCCCTTTATTGTTTTTGGGGATCACTTCGCCGCAGAGGCCTCGTGGATCTCCTGCAGGAATTCAACGATCGGCAGGTGCTGCGGGCAGTTGCTCTCGCACTGGCGGCACTGGACGCAGCGGGACGCGTCCGCCTCGTCCGCGACGATGCGGGCATAGCCCTTGGAGAAATCCGCCTCCGCATAGAGCATGGCGCCGTCGTAGCCCTGGAAGATGCGGGGGATCTGCACACCCATGGGGCAGGGCTGGCAGTAGCGGCAGCCGGTGCAGCGGGTCTTCGTGCGGGCCATGTAGGTGGCCTTGGCGCTGCGGAAGAGCGCTTCCTCCGCCTCGGTCAGCTCGGGCCGCGCCTCAATGTCGAAGATGCGCAGGTTGTCGGTCACCTGCTCCCAGTTGCTCATGCCGCTGAGGATGGTGATGACCTCGGGCATCGCGTACAGGTAGCGGAACGCCCATTCCACGGGGCTGCGCTTGTCGGCAAAGGCGTCGTACACCGCCGCCACGTCCGCCGGAGGATTCGCCAGCATGCCGCCGCGCAGTGGCTCCATGATAACCACGCCGACGCCGCGCTTGCCCGCCTCGCGGATGCCGGCCAGCGTCGCCTGGTTCTCGTCATCCAGGATGTTCATCTGCACCTGCGCCATCTTCCACTGATCCCAGTCGTCCAGGATGCGGATGAAGGTCTCCGCGTCGTCATGGAAGGAGAAGCCGGGGTAGCGGACCTTGCCCTGCGCCATGGCCTCGGCGTAGAACTTCTTGTAGTCCAGCTCCTGCATCTGCTTCAGGCGGTCCTTGTTCATGGCGTGGAGGATGTAGAAATCCACATGATCCGTCTGCAGCTTCGCCAGCTGCTCGTCCAACAGGCGCATCATGTCCTCGTAGGTCTTGACGTTCCAGCAGGGCAGCTTCGTGGTCAGGATGACCTTCTCGCGGTAGCCGTCCTGCAGCGCCTTGCCGACCACGACCTCGCTCTCGCCACCGTGGTAGGGGTACGCGGTGTCGATGTAGGTCACGCCGCTGTCGATGGCGTGGCGGATCATGCGGATCGCCTCCGCCTCGTCGATCTTGCCTTCGGGGGTGGTGGGGAAGCGCATGCAGCCAAAGCCCAGCATGGAGCTCTCCCGGTTGATCGTCGGGAACATCGTCTTCAGCATCGTTCAAACTCTCCTTTATCTCACAAATAGGGAATCATGTCCGCAAGCCGGCCAAAGATCATATCCGGCTTCACATCCGATTTTTCCACGTCGTCCATCGTCGCCTCGCCGGACAGCACGAGGATCCCCTTCATGCCGTGGTTGACGCCGGTGGCGACGTCGGTATAGAGGCGGTCGCCCACCATCGCCATTTCGCCCAGCGGACGCCCTGTGCGCAGCAGCGCCTCCCGGACGATGCCCGCATAGGGCTTGCCGAGGATCACATCCGCCTTGCGGCCCGTACTCGCCTCGATGAACGCCATGATCGCGCCCATATCAGGAATATAGCCTGTCTCCGTGGGGCAGTTGAAATCCGGATGGGTGGCTATGTAGGGCTTGCCTGCCCGGATCCAGTCGCAGACGCGGCACATCTTCCGGTAATCCAGCGTCGTATCGAATGCGACGAGCACATAGTCCGGCTCGCCGTCGGTGAAGGTCAGACCCATGCCGGTCAGCTCCCTGCGAAGCATCTCATTGCCCAGGAGGAAGCCCTTCCCTTCCGGAAAGCGCTTCAGGATCTCATGCGCCGCTGCGTGGCCGGAGGTCATCACCTGATGACAGAAGGGCGGCTTCACGCCCATGGCGGTCAGCTTCTGCACATAGACCTCCGCCGACTTGCTGGAGTTGTTGGTCAGGAACCATGCGTCCCTGCCCGTCCGCTCCAGCGCCTGCAGGAACTCCAGCGAGCCCTCGATCAGCCGGTCGCCCAGATAGAAGGTCCCGTCCATGTCCAGCAGAAAGCAGCGCACATCCGCCAGCATCCGTCTGTAATCCATCGCCCTGTTCCTTCCTCATTGCCGAATTGGATTGATTATACCACACCCAATCGAAAAATGGAAGACGAACACACATGTTTCAGTTCCTGAATCGCCCGATTCTTCGCCTTGCAACATGAATCCTCCATCATGCACCCATACCGACTCGGGGGAGCATCACAGAAGGAGGATATATATGTACAACAAAGAGATCGTGGTTCTTCTGGACACCCTGGGGATCGGACACCGCTTTCAGGGGCGGACGATCGTGTATGCCGCCGTGCAGCTGGCGCTGGAGGACGAGAGCCGGCTGCTGCACTTCACGGAGCAGATAACGACCGTCCTGGCACAACGTTATGACATGAAGCTCACGAACATCGAGCGCAGCATCCGCACCGTCAGCGGACATGCTTGGCAGACCAATCCGGCATATCTGTGCAGACTCGCCGGCTATCCCCTGAACAAAGCGCCCAGTGTTTCTGAGCTGATCGACATCCTGCTGACCAGCATCATCCGGAGCCGCGCCATCAGCAGCTCCCGCAACTAACCGCCCGCACCTCCCCCATGGGCACTGCTGCTCCCGGTCCGCCGAGGGCAGCATTTTTTCGTATGCACGAACACAAATCAAAAAACTTGCAAATAAAGTTGAAATTTTTTGATTTTAGGGGTTGACAATTCTGAGACCCTGTGGTATTATATATATCGTTCGCGAGGCACAAACAAACCTCAAGAACAAACCGAATATCTGGGTGTGGCGCAGTTTGGTAGCGTGCTTGAATGGGGTTCAAGAGGCCGGAAGTTCGAATCTTCTCACCCAGACGTGAAAACCTTGGAATGAAAGTTCCAAGGTTTTTTCATTTGTAAAAGGCATCCCCGGGAGAATTGTCTCCCGGGGATGTTTGCGTTCAGTGTGCCGTATGCCGCGTCAGAAGGGCAAGGGCGTCTCCCCTCGCCCGCTCGTCGGCCGCGCGGTAGCTCGTCAGCAGCTCGTATTCCGCGGCGGTCAGCAGCAGCTTCGCCGGATCCTCGTCGAAGCTGATCACCTCCGACACAGGAATCCCGTAATCCTGATACAGGAAGTTTGCGTCGACCCCCAGCGTTTTCATCAGCCCGATCATCACCGGCTCTTTCGGCGATGATACGCCGGTCTCGTAATTCCCGATCGCGCTCGTCGTCACGCCGACCGCCGCTGCAAGCTCCGCCTGCGTCAGCTTGTTCCGGATGCGCGCTTCCTTCAATCGGCTACCAATGGACATTCCGATCACCTCCGCCTCCATTGTACCACAAGTTTTCTTGAATTCAAGTACAAAATCACAAGATTTTTGATATTTTACTTGACTTTCCAAGATTCTTGTTGTAATATACAATTGTCAAGTTTCTTGTGTTTTTGATCAAATCACAAGCTGACGCATCTCCTGTTGAAACCATGTCCAACAGCAAGAAAGAAAGGACGCAATATACGGATGAAACCCATCATCACCACCCACGATTTCCGCTGCGATCTGAACAGCGGCACCACCGAGGCGTCGCTCAGGCGCGCCCTGATGCATCAGGACGCCATGGCTGACTGCTTCCGCGTTGCGGTCGTCCGGGACATGAACCCCATCGACCTGAGCGGCATGCAGGTCACCGGCTTCCTGCAGCTCGCATCGACCGGCCAGACCCTGCCCCTCACGGGCGATGTCAGCGGCCATTATGCCTCCGTCACCCTCACTTCCGCCTGTTATGCCATCCCCGGCAAGGCCTCCCTGACCATCCAGCTCCGGAAGGACGATACCCGCCGTTCGCTCCTGAAGGTCGATTTCACCATCCGCCAGACCGGCACGGAAGCCGTCGTTGACCCGGAGGACATCGTGCCCTCCCTGTCCGAGCTGCTGGCGGAGGTCGGCGATATGCGCCAGGCCACGAAGGACGCCAACGAGGCCGCCGACTCCGTCAGCGAGCTTGCCGCGCAGGTCGAAAGCGAGCTGTACCAGGGCTTCACCCTGGACTATCTCCCCGGCGCATGCATCGCCGATAACGGCGCATTGCTGTACAGCGCGGACACGGCAGGCTGGAACTGCTGCGCGCTGGACGTATCGTCCATCGCCGGACAGACGCTGTCCGTCACCACCTACACCGAACGCAGCAAGCCGATCCTCTTCGCCGATGCAGCCGGCAGCATCATCGCCACGGTCGTCCCCGATTCCGACGACCCCGACAGCCGCTGGGCTGTGGACGTGACCGTTCCCTCCGGAGCGGACTGGCTGTACATCAACCGCTGCGCGGACGCCCCCGGCGACGTCGAGGTGGAAGGCTACCGCGTCGTCCGGTATGCACAGGCCGACCGGATCCCCAAGGTCGTGCAGGTCTGCGGCAATTCCGAAGCGACCGTCATGAGCCAGAAGGCCGTGACCAACGCCGTCGCTGCCGCTCAGGAACAGGCCGTACAGACCATGGAGGACCGATCCTCGCCGCCCCTGATCCTGCAGAGCTCCGGCGCCCTGGCTGCCGTGACCGACGCAGCGGACCGCCCGGCGGTGAGCGCTGTGACGCTCCTGCCCTACGCCAGCGGCGGCTATTCCGCTTTGCAGCTCTTCCATACCGGCCGGAACATGCAGCCCTTCACGTCTGACGACGTTCGCGAGATCTCCTACGAGAATGTAAACGGCGAAAGCAAGACGGCGTACGGCTACGAGCTTCCGCTGCCCAGCGGCACATACACCGCAAAGGCCGCCTTCAAGGCCGGATCCGGCAGCGCGACGTATATCTACTGCTTCATCATGGACACCTCCCGCGCCGTCGTCAGCGGATCTTCGGCTCAGCTGGTCACAGGCTCGAACGCGAAATCCGCCGAGATCACCATCGGCGACGGCGAGCGTCTGGTGATCTACAACGGCTCAACCAGTCACGGACTGAGCACCACAAAGAGCAAATTCAGCGCCGTGAACCTGGGCATCTATCCGCCGGGCGTCGACGCCACCTACGAGGAAACGCCGTGCGCGGTGCTCGCCGCCGGCTTCCCGGAGACGGTCTACGGCGGCCGGTACGACTGGACGACCGGCGTCCTCACCAGCACTCACGCAGCCTCCGGCAGCCTGCTGGACACGCCCGTCACCTTCCAGCTGGCCCCGCAGCCGCTGGATATGCTCCCCGGCTGCAACCACCTCTGGAGCGATCACGGCGCCACAGAGGCCCGCTACATCGCCGATCTCGGCCTGTATTTGCAGGAGGCCGGTCAGGGCAGCATGAACGTCGTGCAGGAATCCGGCGACTCCACCACGGCAGTCATGAGCCAGAAGGCCGTGACCGATCTGGTCAATCTCAGCAGCTATGCCGCGCAGACCATCGCCGCCAATGCGCAGAAGACCGCCCAGCGCGTCAGCAGCGACATGTACGAGCCCTACGAGCCGGATTACCTCCCCGGCGCATACATCATCAGCGGCAGCAGCGCGCTGCACGACGCGGCGCAAACCGCCTGGCAATGCGTCGCCATCGACGTCAGCACCAGCTCCGGCGAGCAGTACACCGTCGTCACCCATGCGGACAACGCGCACCCGATCATCTTCGCGGACGCCGCCGGAACCGTCGTCAGCAGCCTCACGCCCGGTAAGACCAGCCCCGCGCGCTGGGAGCAAACGGTCACTGTGCCCTCCGGAGCGGCATGGCTCCATATCAGCCGATACGCCTCCGCCGCGGAGGACCTCTCCGTGTCCGGCTGCAGCGTCGTCCGCTTTGCCGGGAAAAGCGACATTCCGCAGGTCGTGCAGGAAAGCGGCGACTCCGAATCCGCCGTCATGAGCCAGAAGGCCGTGACCAGCCTGCTGTCCGCCCATGGCGTCGCAGCCGTCGCGACCGCTGTTGTCCCGCAGAACAACCGCATCCCCGTCGCGGGCGAGGACGTTCCCATCTACCTGGAGAACCTCTTCCGCGGCCTCTCTCCGAAGGAGGCGAAGCTGGTCGCCACGCCCAGCGCCTACACCCACATCTACGAAAAGGAGATCGCTCTGATCCGCACCGGCTACGGCACCGGCAGCAGCCAGATCCGGCTGTACCTGAACGACGACAGCAGCAGCACCGCCTCGGCGACCCTCCCCTACGCCGCCGCAGCCGCGAAGACCGGAAGCCGCAAGGCGCTGTTCATCGGCGACTCCATCACCGAGAATCTGTCCTACCTCACGCCCCTCAAGGAGCTGGGCGACGACGCCGGGTACGCCATCACCTTCCTCGGCACGCAGGGCACGACCACCTACCGCCACGAGGGCCGCAGCGGCTGGGCTGCCTACAACTACGCGACGAACGATCTGACCGGCCTGTCCACCAGCAGGACGAACCCCTTCTGGGACGGCTCCGCATTCAGCTTCAGCCACTATATGGAGAACAGCGGCATCGACGCGCCGGACTTCATCTTCATCAATCTCGGCACGAACGACATGGTCCGCGGCGTCTCCGACACTGCGGATGAAGCGGAGATCAAGGCAGTCATCACCGCCTCCTACCAGACGATGATCGACGCCATCCGCGCATACAGCGCAACGATCCCGATCATCCTCTGGCTGCCGCCCACACGCTCCCTCGCCGGACGGAACAACCGCCTCGCCATCGACAGCTGCCTCCGGGCGAATCAGTGGCTGATCGAGGCATTCGACCAGGTGAGCTGCATGGCAAACCGGATCTACCTGATGCCCACGCACCTCTTCGTCAACCCGCGCACGGACTACACCATCGTCAAAACCACGATCGACGGCGTCGAGTACGACGACAACACCGAGCCCATCCACCCCACCGCCGACGGCGGACGGAAGATCGCCAGGGGCATCCTCCGCCAGATGATGTACATCGACGGACTTCTGGGCCGCTGAAAGTGACCTTGCCCTGAAACAAAAAGCGCCTGCTCCGACCGGGCTTCCGGCAGAGCAGGCCATTTTCTGTTGTTGGATGGATCACAGGCCGTTGACGATATTCTCCGGCCGGCGACCGGCCAGGGCATCCAGGATCTGCGCGGAGCAGGCCGCCGCCATCTCGTCGCGGGTCTGGATGGTGTTGGTGCCGATGTGCGGCGTGCAGACCACGTTATTGTGCGTCAGGAGGCGCTCCGGCACCTCCGGCTCATTCGGGTATACATCCAGACCGGCGCCGCTCAGACGGCCGTTTTCGAGCGCCTCCAGCAGCGCGTCCGTATCCACCACCGCGCCGCGGGAGGTGTTGATCAGCATCGCGCCGGGCTTCATCTGCGCAAAGGCCGCCCGGTCCATCAGGCCGCGCGTTTCCTCCGTCAGCGGGCAGTGCAGGGACACTACGTCCGACTCCCGCAGCAGCTGCTCCAGGCTCACCGGCTCGCACAGCGCTGCGTCCGCGCCCCTGCGGCTGTAACCCAGCACGCGCATACCCAGCGCCGATGCCAGCTTCGCCGTGCAGCGGCCGATCCGCCCGAAGCCGATCACGCCCAGCGTCTGCCCGCGCAGGCTGCGGCCCATGTAGCGCCCCATGCCGAACAGGCTCCGGGACGGCTCCGAGCGCAGGCGCAGATTCATTTCGCCGATGCGCCGGGAAACAGCGAGCATCAGCCCGATGGCCAGCTCCGCCGTATCGCGCGTCACCGTATCGGGAATATTGGTCACAGGCACGCCGCATTCCGCTGCCGCGCGCACATCCACGCCGTCGTAGCCCGCGCCGTAGTTCGCGATGATCCGGAGCTTCTTCCCCTGCCGGATGACCTCCGCCGGGAGCTTGCCGCCCGCGACGACCGCGTCGGCCTCGGGGATCAGCGCAGCCAGCTCCTCCATGGAGTAGGCAGCCAGCGGCTCGGGAATGATGATCCTGTGTCCCTCCAGCGCGCGGAAGCCCGCGTCGGGAATGCCATGGGTGATCAGAATGGTGGCCATAAAAATCCCTCCTAAAAAGGTGAATCAGATGCAGGAATTTGCGCCCCTCAAGGGGCTTCGCCGGGCAGACGCCGCGATCGTCGGCGCAGGGCTGACCGGGTTGATGACAGCCGACGCGCTGTGCAGCGCCGGGCTGAAGGTGATCGTGCTGGACGCGGGCGAACCTGCGCAGGGCGCGACTGCGCTGTGCACGGGAACAGCGTCGCTGCTGGCAGCGCCGGTGTACGGGCGGATCATCTCCGCCCACGGGCTGGAAGCGGCGCAGCGCCACGCGGATGAACTGCAGGCCCTCATGGCCGCGATGCCCGCGTACCTCCGGCCCCTCGCGCCTTTCGCGGAGACCGAAGGCTATGTGTATGCGTTCCTTCCCCGCGATCTGGAGGCGCTGGACGCGCAGCGCGGGGTGCTGGGCAGTGTGGGGCTGCCGGTCCGCATCGCCCCGGACGCGGGCGGCTGTCCCTTCCCGGTCGAGCTGTCGCTGATGCTGCCCGGGCAGCTGATGACCGACCCGGCCGCGCTCATCCGGGCGCTGACCGCCAGGATCCGGCGGCACGGCGGACGGATCTGCGGGCATTCGCGCATGCTCTCCGCCTCCGCAGGCAGGCTGTACACCGCAGAAGGCTGCGTCAGCGCGCCCGTCGTGATCCTCGCGGCCGGAAAGCCGCCGGGGCTTGAGGATGACGGGGTGTTCGCGCTGCTGGAGAGCCGGACGATGCTCCGCTGCCGCCTGACCGCGCAGGTCCCGCTGCATACCCTGCAGCAGTCCGTCCGCGCGGATGGACTGTGCCTGCGGCCGGTGGCGGGCGGGGCGCTGGCCTCCTGGTGCGCCGGGCGCAGCGGCACTGCGGAGGAAAGCGGGCGAATCGCCCTGTTCCGCCGCGTGCTGCAGGGGCGCATGAAGGACTGGACGCCCCACAAGCTGCACGCCCGGCAGGAGCTTTTCCCGCTGGACGGACTGCCCGTCATTGGCGAATTGCCCGTGCGGGGAATGCGCGTGATGTGGGCGGCGGGCTATTCCGGGCTGGGCCTGCTGGGCGCGATGCTCGCCGCGCAGGTGCTGACGCGCCGCATCACCGGGCATGCAAGGGAGTCCGACCGGCTCTATGCCCCCGACCGCTTCCTGCCCCGCGCGATGCTGCACGGCAGCCACGCTCAGCTTCGGCGGCTTCGCACGTGCGCGCGGTTCGCCTTCCGGTCGCCGCGCTGCACGCTGTGCCGCTGCAACCTGCGCTACTGCGAGGCGCTCTCCCTTTGGGAATGCCCCGTCTGCGGCTCGGCGTTCAGCATGCTCGGGCAGGTCCGGGGCAGCCCCGCGATCCATCCCGCGCCGATCTCCGCCCGGCAGCGGCCCGGCTTTCAATAAAAGGCGCAGCCTGCTTCGGGACTGCGCCTGTTGTTATTCTGTGACTGTTTCCGCTTCGGTGAAATCCGGATCGACCTCCGGCATGTGGTCGCACACCATGATGAGCGCGTCCTCGCCGTTGTCCTCGTAATAACGCTTGCGGACGCCGAGCTTGATGAAGCCCAGCGACACGTACAGATTCTGGGCGACGGCGTTGCTCTTGCGCACCTCCAGGGTCGCATACGCCGCGCCGAGGTTGGACAGGTACTGCATCAGCCCGTGCGTGAGCTTCCGGCCGATGCCCTGTCCACGGTAGTCGCTGAGGACGGCGATGTTGGTGATGTGGCTCTCATCCAGGATGATCCACGCGCCGGCATAGCCGATGATCTTCCCGTCCATTTCCGCCACCAGATACCGCGCGGCGACGTTGCGCATCTCGCTCGCGAATGCGTCCCGGCTCCATGGCGTGGGGAACGTCGCCGCCTCCACCGCCGCAACGCCGTCCACATCCGCTTCCGTCATCCGGCGGATGACCGCTTCACTCATGCTTCAGGCCCTCCGTCAGCTTCTTGTTCAGCGCCGCATTCGGGGCGCGCAGGTACATGGGCATCAGCGTCCGGTAATCGCACGTTTCCGTCTCCAGCGACGCCAGATACGCCACGGAGGCCGGGCGCAGATACGCCTGCTGAGGCTGGGCAAAGACCGCCTGATCCCCAAGCAGCCGCTCCAGCTTCGCCCGGTGTACGGGCATGCCGTCGCCGAGGAAGAGGAA
This sequence comes from Clostridiales bacterium, assembly GCA_015056155.1. GTDB lineage: Bacteria > Bacillota > Clostridia > Christensenellales > Aristaeellaceae > UBA11524. Next base: position 20,458 of record SVGU01000017.1, on the reverse strand, counting down.
CCGGTCGCCCAGCGTGCGGATCGCCTCCACATACTCCTCCAGCTTCATCGGCGCATCCGGCAGCAGCCGCTCCGGTCGCACCGCTCCCTGCCGGAAGGCAGCGCCGTACACCTGGCCGGCACGGGCGTCCTGAATGGGGCAGATCACGCCCGCAAACGCTCCCGCGCCCGCCGCCATGGCTTCCAGCGCATCCACCGCCACGCAGGGCTTTCCGTCGTCCCCGTTCCGGGAGGCGCCGTGGGCCAGGCCCTTGAGGGTGCTCACGCCGATGCGCACGCCCGTGAACGAGCCGGGGCCGGACACCACCGCCAGGCGGTCCATATCGGCGATGGTCATCCCGGCAGCCTGCAGCGCGGTGTCGATCATCGGCAGCAGATTGACCGAGTGGGTCATGCGGTTAACTGTGGCCGCCTCGTAGACGATCGCGCCGTCAGACAGGATCGCCACGCCGCACACCGGCCCGGAGGTATCAATAGCAAGCAGCTTCAGGGTCATCGACCCCCTTTCTTAGTCGAACAGGATCTCCCGGAAGTCCCCCATGGGCTCGAAGGTGATCTCCCGCTCATTCTCGCCCGAAGGCTCCAAACGGATGGCAAGATGCGTTTCGGGGATGGCTTCGGGGCACTGGCTGGGCCATTCGACCACCGCCACGCCATCTCCGCCGAGGTACTCCTCCATGCCCATCTCGTACAGCTCCTCCGCGCTTTCCAGCCGGTACCAGTCGAAGTGGTACAGCGGCACGCGGCCGTCGTCATACATGTTCATGATCGTGAAGGACGGGCTGGTCACAGGGCCTGCAACGCCCAGCCCTTCCGCGATTCCGCGGGTCATCTCGCTTTTGCCTGCGCCGAGGTTGCCCCACAGCAGCAGCACATCGCCCGCGCAGAGCTGCCGGGCAAGGCGGCGACCCAGCGCACGGGTCTCCTCCGGTGAATAGGTCTTCATGCAGTATTCCTTGTCTCCGCTCCTCAGCGCTTCACATGCAGCACCGGAGAAAGCGGCTTATACACAAAATAGGTGATCGCGCTGATCACGACGGCCTTGAGCAGGTTGAAGGGGATCGTCGAGGTCAGGATGAACTCCAGCGAGGGCATCGCCTTCGTCAGCATCGGGAAGAGCAGGAACGCATTCACCAGCGCGGAAACGACGATCATCGCCACGGAGCCGATCGCCAGGCTGATCAGCGCGCCCATGCGGCTCTTCTTGCGCTGATAGACCAGCACGGCCGGGATGAGCATCGCACAGGTCATGATGAAGTCCGCCAGCTCACCCACGCCGCCGGTGCCGCTGTGGGTCAGGCCGATCAGATCCTTGATCGCCACGATCAGCACGCCCGGGCCCGCGCCCATCGCAAAGCCGCCCAGCAGCACCGGCAGGGTGCTGAAGTCCAGCTTGTAGAACGGCGGAATGACCGTGATTTCCGGCCACATGAACAGAACGGACGAGATCGCGCCGAGGATGGCGATCCGGGTCATGTTGGCAGTCGAGAGCATCTTGTTGCGGTTCATATGCATACCTCCTGAAATGCGCACAGCCCCCCGAAGCTGGTTCGCTTCCAAGAGGGCTGCGAGGGCGCAGAACACACGCGCTGCGCCGGACGCTGCTTCCTTCTCTCATCCAGACTATACTGTCGGCACCGGATTCTCACCGGTTCGGCAGACTCCGCCGGCCGTTCACAGGAACGCGGGCGAAGCCTGTTCGCGGGCTATACCGCCGGTAGGGATTTTCACCCTGCCCCGAAGAAGCTTCAAGTGGCGTATGCTGTTTTTGATGGCAGACGAAAGCCGCCTGCGCACTTTATGATAGCACAGGCGGCTGTACGTGTCAAGTTTTTCTGCGGGCTGCATGGCAGCGCCTTGCGTGGCTTACAGCTTCAGCACCGCGGGGCCTTCCGGACGGATATCCAGCACATGGCAGCACTTCTGACCGAAGGCCGCTTCCATCGTCTCGATGAACCGGTCCAGCTGGCTCTGGGGCACGAAGTTCAGCGTCGTGCCGGCAAAGCCGCCGCCGTGGATGCGCCACGCGCCGTCCTTGTCCATCAGCATGTGCTCCGCCATCGCCAGCGCCAGGGACAGGCTCTGGTCGTTCGTGCGGGCATACACATTCTGCAGGTACATGTAGGAGGAACGGCCGGAGCAGATGATCTCCCACATGAAGGCGAACAGGTCGTTGCGGTCCAGCGCCGCCACCTGACGCACCACGCGCTCGTCTTCCTCGAAGAAGTGCATCGCGCGCATCAGCGCACGGTCACTCACCTTGCCGCGCAGGCCGGGCAGCGCCTGATAGAACTCCTCCGGACGGACGCGGCGCAGGTAGGGCTCGCCCAGGAGCGCCGCGACTTCCTTCATCTCCGCAGGGATGGCGGCATAGTCGTCCGTCAGGTCGGCATGGGAGCCGCCCGTCGCCACGACCACCAGCGCGTAGCCGTACTTGGCAAAATCGAAGGACATCGCCCGGACCTCGGGATCATCATTGCGGAAATCGACCGTCACCAGGCCGCCGGCAGAGGACGCCATCTGGTCCAGCAGGCCGCTGGGCTTTCCGAAGTACACGTTCTCGGCATACTGGCTGATCTTCGCGCGAGTGATGAAGTCGATGCTGAAGCCATTGTACATCTGATCCAGCACCGCGCACACCAGCACCTCGAAGGCAGCCGAGGAGGACAGGCCGCTGCCGGAAGCCACAGAAGAAGTCACCGCAGCGTTGAAGCCGCCGATCTTGTAGCCCAGCTCCTGCATGCGGGCCGCGACGCCGCGCACGAGTGCCGCCGTCGTCCCCTTCTCGCTCTCCACCACGCTCAGGTCGGACAGATCCATCTTCAGCGGCGCATAGCCGTCGGAGTAGATGTGCACCTCCATGTCGTCGCGGGGAGACACCGCCGCCAGCGTGTCCAGATTGACCGCCGCTGCCAGCACACGGCCGCGATTATGATCCGTGTGGTTGCCGCCGATCTCCGTGCGGCCCGGCGCACTGATCAGCTGCACCTCCTTTTCCGTCTCGTGGAAAAGCTCCTCGTGCCGCTTGAGGATCCCGGTGTATCGTGCAGTCTGCTCGACCAGCATTCCCTCGCGGTTGCCGTACAGGTGCATCAGCCGCTCAATGACCTCGGGGGATTTCAGGCTGCGGATCATGTTCGCATACTGGTTCATTGTGTCATACCGTCCTTCCAAATGTTCACTGCTCTATGCTTTTTCAAGGATCAATCTGCATTGGCGGCTTCCTGCCAGATGGAAACCATTTCATCGACGCCCAGGTCGTGCACCTTCTGGCAGAACTCCTGCCACGTTTCGTCCGTCAGCTCGACGTCGCCGGTCACGAACCAGACCATCTGCAGCTCTGCGTAGCTGCCGATCTGCATGATCAGCTCGTCCACGCGATTCTGCTGCTCCTGCGTCAGCCACACCAGCGGATAGGGCATGCTGTCGATCTCCCGCAGGCGCATCAGCGCGCTGACCACCCGCTGGGTCGTCGGATCGTCCAGCCGCTGCTGGAACGCCACGGAGGTGAAGCCCGGCGTGGGCGAACCGGTGCGGATCGTCGCCGAGGGCAGGGTGATCTTGTTCAGGGTTTCGGTCGTGTCCACCCACAGCCAGGAGCCGTCGTCATTCACGTCGAACTCCACGCCCTCCATGCCCGCCTCGGACAGGATGAAGCCCTCCTCCGTATAGAGGAAGTCGACCCAGCGCAGGAGCGCCGCGGGATCCTTGCAGGCGCTGGTGATGGCGAAGGTACCGCGGATGACGTCGCCGGTCAGGTCGCGGTAGACCTGCTTTCCGTCACAGAACAGGGGCTCCAGCAGCACGTACTGATCCATCTTGCTGGTGTGGATCAGGCTGGCCGGCGAGGGCGCGAGCATCACGCCGTACACCACGGGGGTATCCTCCTCCGGGGCAGCGGCGGCAGAGCGCATCGCCGTAAAGCCGTTCAGGTCGATCAGGCCCTCCTCCCACAGCTGGTGCAGCCACGTGATGAACGCGCGGTTCTCCTCCGTGGTCAGGATCTGCGAGACCGTCCCGTTTTCGTCCATGGTGATGTAGTAATCGTTTGCATTGACACCGAAGGCATGCAGCAGGAACCGCAGGTCCCACATGCTGGAGAAGGTAAAGGGCACCTCGTCGTCCTTGTCGCCGTTGCCGTTCATGTCCGTACGGCGGAAGGCGCGCAGCACCTCCGTCAGCTCCTCTGCGGTGGTGGGCACGGACAGGTTCAGCTTCTTCAGCCACGTTTCGTTGATCCACATGGCGTTGTTGAACTGCAGCGTATCCAGATAGGGCAGCGCGACGATCGCGCCATCGGGCAGGGTGATCGCCTTCATCCATTCCGGGTTGCTCTCCAGCAGCGCCCAGAGGTTCGGCGCATGCTCGGCAAGGTACGGCTTGAGGTCGATCAGCTTGCCGGCCTCGTACCACGCCACCGTTTCCTGCGTGGTCAGGTCCGCCTTGAACAGCGCATCCGGCAACTCCTGGCTGCCCGCGAGCATCGCGTCCTTCGCAGCTTGCCACTTGGCCGCCGTGGTATACTGGATCAGCTCCAGCTCCAGGCCCGTCTTTTCCTGCATACGCTCGAAAAACAGGTTCTCCGTCCAGACATGGTAGGTCTCCTCGTCATCATAACCGGCCATGCTGAAGGACTCCTCGGCATAAGCGCTGGGAGTCATCATCAGCATCGTGACAAGGAGCAGCCATACGATCAGCTTGCGCATCGCATTTCCTCCTGACATATTTATATGTATGTATATTATAGTCCCTTTTCGGCGATTTGACCAGCCCTAATTTCGATTATTGTGGCATTTTCCGAAAATTTTCTGCGTTTTACAGGACTTACCGTGGGGATTGATGCAGTATTTCCTTCATTTCCGGCAAGGATACGCGGTGGGAGGGATGCTTGTGAGATTCCGGCGATGGATCCAGCCGCTGCTTTGGCTGATCGTGATCGTTTTTCTGACCGCAGGGGGCGTCTGGGCCTACGACCATTTCGACGTCGCCCGCTGGCAGACCCTTGACCCGCAGAAGCTGACGGGCGTGGCGCAGAAGGGCGCGATCTACGACCGGGACGGCAGCTATGTCACCACCCTTGTCGGGCGGGAGAACCGGACGGTCATCGACACCTCGGCGCTCCCCCGGCATGTCATCGACGCGTTTCTGGCGGCTGAGGATCTCCGGTTCTACAAGCATCCCGGCTTTGACGTGACGCGCATCCTCGGCGCAGTGGCCTCCAACGTGCGCGCCGGCGGCTTCTCGCAGGGAGCCTCCACCATCACCCAGCAGCTCGTCAAGCTGTCGCACCTGTCCAGCCAGAAAACCATCGCTCGCAAGCTCGAGGAGATCTGGCTGGCCCTGCAGATGGAGGAGATGTACACGAAGGATCAGATCCTGGACATGTACCTGAATTTCATCTACTTCGGGCAGGGCGCCTACGGCATTCAGGCCGCGGCGGAGGTGACATTCGGCGTCGATGCGGCGGAGCTGTCCCCTGCGCAATCCGCCGCGCTGGCCGCCGCCATCAAGGCGCCCTCCGCATACAGCCTCCACGCCTCCCCCGAGGCAAACCGGGAGCGCCGGCTGTACATCCTCTCCGTCATGCGCGACGAGGGCATGCTCACCCCGGAGCAGTACGAAGCCGCTGCAAAAGAGGACGTGACCGTAGTCGCCTCCGGGGCCGTCCAGACGGAATACGGCTGGTTCGTGGATGCGGTGCTGGACGAGGCGGAGCTGCAGCTGGACGTGTCCGCAGAGGTGCTGCTGGCCGGCGGCTACCGGATCGAAACGACCCTCGACCCGCAGATGCAGACCATCATGGACCAGCAGTTCGCAAGCAGCAGCGCATTCCCGGCCAACGCCCGGGACGGCACGCCCGTACAGGCCGCCGCAGCCGCCGTTGACACCGCGAGCGGAGCCGTCCGCGCCATCGTCGGCGGCCGGGAATACCAGACCCGCCGCGGCCTCAACCGTGCCACCCACCTGCGCCGCCAGCCCGGCAGCGCCCTGAAGCCCCTGGCCGTCTACGCTCCCGCGATGGAATACGCCGGCCTCACCTGCGCCGACGTCATCCTCGACGAGCCCACCGCCTTCGGGACCTACAAGCCCCAAAACGCCGGCAACGCCTACTACGGCAACGTCACCGTCCGCACGGCGCTCAAGAACAGCCTCAACATCCCCGCCGTCAAGCTGATCGAGCAGATCGGCCTGGCCAGCAGCAGACGCTATCTGCAAGCCGTGGGCATCGAGGTGACAGACAGCGACTGGAACCTGTCCCTCGCCCTGGGCAGCATGACCTACGGCGCGTCCCCCGTGCAGATGGCCGCGGCCTATGCGCCCTTTGCCAACGGCGGGATCTATTATGCCCCGTATTTCATCGAGCGCATCACCGACCAGAGCGGCGTGGTCGTCTATCAGCATCAGGACGCCGGCACGCGCGTGCTGTCCGAGCAGTCCGCCTACCTGATGACGAATCTGATGCAGACCGTCGTCGCCACCGGCACCGGCACGCGCCTCAACTCCGCCGGGGTGTCCGTGGCGGGCAAAACCGGCACCGTCAACATGACCGGCGGCGGCAACCGCGACGCATGGATGTCCGCCTACACCGCCGAGCTGTCCACCGCCGTCTGGATGGGGTACGATCAGCCGGACAATACCCACCGCCTGCCCAACAGCGTCTCCGGCGGCACGAATCCCGCCACCCTGGCGCGCAATTTCCTCAAGGCGTACTACGCCTCCAGGAGCAAGCCGGCCTTCCGCAAGCCCTCCGGCATCGTCAGCGTCACCCTGGACAAGAAGGCCATCCAGCTCAAGGGAGAGCCCATGCTCGCCAGCTCCCTCACCCCCGACGCCTACAAGCTCACCGAGGTGTTCCGCGAGGGCACGCAGCCCACAAAAAAGAGCGACGTATGGACCGCGCCGGCCTCGGCGAAGTCCTTCTACGTTACTCATGATGAACAGGGGCAGCCCCGTCTGGTCATTCAGGCCAGCGGCGCGGCGGTCTACCGGGTGCAGCGCGACGCGGTGGGCGAGAGCTTCATCCTCACCGAGATGCGCGCCGAGGCCGGACAGACCCTCACCTACACCGATGACCGCGCCCAGCCGGGCGTCACCTACACCTACCGCGTCATTCCCGTGCACGCGGAACTGCTGGACAACGGCATCCTGCTCGAGGGCATGCAGAGCGTGCAGATCGCCCGCGTGGAGCGCCCCTCCTTCGGCAGCTGGTTCAGCAGCCTGTTCGACCGGGACGACGACGAGGACAACCGGCCCGTTTCCATCTTCGCCGCGCCGTCCGTCACTCCCGCCATTCCCTGAACGGGATGGATACCGCCGCATGGAGGTTCGCCAGCTGGTAGACGGCGACCTCCGCCGCGCTCCGGCATGCGCCCAGCGCCTCCGGGCCAAACCATCCCTCCATGCGCACCGCGCCGTTCTCCGCATACCAGTACAGGCACACGGGCGGCGCCTCCTCATACAGGAGGATCGCCGCGCCGCTGCCCTTTGCCGATGCGTCCTGATAGATCAGGGAGCACGGTCCGCTTCCGGACAGGCTGAATGCGCCGTCCGCCGGCTTCGCCAGCCCATCCCGGCTGAACTTCGCCAGCATTTCCACCGCCTGCCGCTCATAGAAGCGTTCGACGTACGCTCTGACTTCCTGCGGCTCCCGTCGGGTTTCCAGCAGCACGCCCATGCTGAGGAGATCCTGTCCGGGTTCGCCCACGAGGATGAGGCGCGGTCTTTGGGAGAAGGCCGCAGCAAGCGCCGCCGAGCGCTCCTGCGACACATCCTGCGCAGCCTGCATGGCCATCCGCTCTGCAAGCTGCCGCGCCCGCTCCGGGTCAAATCCGCCGGTGCCGGAGACGCCGGACACTTCGGGGGTCGCCTGTGCATCCCGCTTCAGCCCGGTCACAACCGCCTCCGGATACCCCCGCGCCGCCAGCCAGGCGGCCAACTTTGCTTCCGTATAGCAGCGGGCAAGCGGCGCATCCTGCAGGAAGCTGCCGCGCAGCCGCACCGCGCCGTTCTCCGCATTCCAGGCGACCACGTACGGCGTCCCCCGGCGGTAGATCAGGAACAGCAGCCCGCATCCTCCGGGCTGGTCCGATGCGTAGAGGCGGTCGTCCGCCGCGTTGCTGACGAGAGCGGAAATGCCCGTGCCATCCATGAATTCCTTCAGCGCCTTCAGCTCGTCCAGGAACGCCAGCGGCGACGGATTCGTGCGGCGGATCCGGTCGGCGGCCTCATACGGCCACGCCCAGCCCTGCATTTCGCCTTCCTTCGCAGGGCAGGTCACCAGAAACACATGGGCAGGGGCGGCATAATCGCCCGCCATGATCTCCGTGACCTTCCGGCGCACTTCCGCTTCCTCCGCCGTGCCCGCGGCGGAGGTGTTCATTTGCTGCATATAGTCGCTTCCCAGCAGCTTCAGCGACCGGGCAGGCATGGCGGCCAGCACCGCTCCGGGCGCTGTTTCCGCCGCTGCACCGCCGCAGATGCACAGGAGCAGCATCGTTATCCACATGTTCCTGCACACCCGCGTCATTCGGGCAGTACCTCCTGGGCCGTCATGGAGATGCCGTTGAGCATGAGCCAGAGCGCCACCTGCCCGTGGTTCTGGCAGCGCGCCAGCCGCTCGCTGGGCACGAAGCTCGCCTGCAGCGACACAGCGCCATTCTCCCCGCTGGAGAGGATCAGCAGCGGCGCCGCGCCCTCGTAAAAGACGAGGTACATGCCGTATCCCGTTTCCCCTTCTTCGGCGTAGATCATCTCGCAGTTCAGCTGCGTGTTCACCTCCACGATCTCTTCGAACAGCGACTCGCTCACGACAGATTCCCACGCCGCATAGGCCATCATGGAGATCATGATGCGGGAGGTCGCGCTGCTCTCGGCCTCATAGGCGACCATCGGGTGCTCGTTCATGAAGGTCGTGCGGATCTCCCGGATGTAGGCATATTCGTTCAGGTCGAGCCGGACGACCAGCCTCGGTTCGCCGGTGATGCCCGCCGCCCATTCCCGGGCGCGGCGCTGGATCGACTCGGGCACGCCGTTGCTCGCCATGTAGTCGCCGCTGGCGATCGCGTGCATATGCTGCGCCATCTCCACCGCGCGGGCGTAGGTCAGCTCCGCGCCTTCCGCCCCTGCCGTCAGCACGCACAGGCACATCAGCAGGGCCAGACAGATCGCTGTCAATCGCTTCATCGCCACGTCACCTCCTCAAAAGCCGCTGCCGGGAGTCCCTTCCCGCTGAACCACGCGGCCACCTCCTGCGCATTGCGGCAGGCCTCCAGCGCTTCATCCGGCATGAAGCACGCCGACATGTTCACTGCGCCGCGTTCGGTGTACCATGTGACCGCCACGGGCGTCGCATCCTCGTACAGCAGGAACATCAATCCGCAGCCGTCCGGGCGGTCGTCGGCGAAAACCTTGTACCGCCACAGCGTGCGGATCAGGTCGAGCTCATCCTCCGGCAGATCTGCCAGCAGCATGTCCGGCAGCGCTGTGACCAGATCGCGGCGGATCTCCGGCCGGGAGAGGTCCGGCTGGGGCAGATCGGGCTGCGCGGAGATCTGCGCGCTCATGTGCGCGATCAGGGCCGCCAGCATCGACTCGCCCGTCATCTCGTAGGCCGCCACGGGGTTGGTGTGATCGCCCCGGGAAATGGCCTTGCGCTGCGACAAGCTCGTGCCGGAGCCATCCCAGTACACGATGAACAGGCTGCTTTCGGCCAGCAGGTCGATGCGCCGGGCGATCTCCACGGCGTTGGCCATGAAGGGATCCTCCGGCAGGGGCGCATCCGTGGGCCGGGGCGTGCGGGTCGCCAGCGGGCGCTTCTCCCCCTCCGGCACGGCGATCATGTCCGGCACCCGGGTGGGCGCAGGCGTTTCAACGGCCTCCGCCGTCTGTGCGGGCGCGGGCGTCTCCTGCGGCGCGGCGGTCGGCGTGACCGTCGGCGTGAGCGCCTGCGCAGACGTGAGCGTCAGGCAAAGCAGCGCCGCCAGCAGCAGCTTCTTCATGCGTTCATCCTCCTTACTGATTCATCGGTATTTCCGTGCAGGGCAGCGGCAGACCGGAACTCATCAGCCATACGGTCATGTCCGTCTGCGTCTCCACATATGCAAGCGCAGGGAGCGGCAGGTATCCGGCGTTCAGGAACACCGCGCCGTTTTGCGCATGCCAGGTGACCGACAGGCTGTGTCCGTCCTCCAGGAGCAGGAAGTACACGCCCATGCCGTCTGACTGCGCGGGATCGGCGTACATCGTGCCGAAGCAGGACATGCTGATCGCCGCCAGATCATACACGGCTGTGCGGCTCCTGCGCATGATCAGAGTGGACGTCAGGCTGCCGGGGATCTGCCTGAGCAGCATGCGCGCTACCGGGCTGCTCCCGTCCGCCAGGATGCGCATGCCATCGTACCCGTAGAGCTGCATGCTGACGGATTCCTCCATCTCCGCCCGCAGCATCAGCCGCAGCGCATCCACATCCGCACTCGCCCATGCCGCCAGCCGCTTCACGATCTCCTCGTCGCCGCTGACGACGACTCTGGCGAAGTCCGGATCCTGCATCCGATCCAGCATCTCCCGGGCGCACCAAAGCACCCGCTCCTCCATCGTCCCTGCCTCTGCCGGAGCGCCGTCGACGGGCATGCTGACCGACTCGTCCGAGGCGATGATCATGGACATCCCCTTTTCGTCCAGCCATGCCTGCACATCGGCGGCGCCCGTGCACGTTTCCAGCCCATCGGCGTTCGGAAGAATGCTGGCATACACGTTCACCGCGCCGCCGGATGCGCTCCGGCCGATCATGAGCGGCGAGCCGTCCTCATAGAACCGGATGAGCGTCACGACGCCGTCCTCCGCCGCCGGGTCCACATGGAAGCTCCCGCTCTGTCCGGCATAATTCAGCCAGATCTCCTCCGCTGACCGCAGCCCGGAAAACGCATTCTGGATCAGCGTCGGCGCGTAGTGAGGCAGGTATCGCTCCATCCATTCCAGCTCAACGGCAGTCCCCTGTTCCGCCAGCAGCGCGCAAAGGAGCTCCGCATCCATGTGGAGGTATACATCCCGGACGGGCTTTGTCCAAGCGCATTCCAGCAGGCGCTGGTATACTTCGTTGTCCGTGTCCACATTGCTGCTGTACATCCGCAGATACGCTTCATCGCGCAGCAGCAGCGGCAGCTCCTGCACCAGCTGGTCGGCACAGGCCTCCCACGTTTCGCTTTCCGCGCAGGCCGGGGCGATCATCATGATCATCACCGCCGCCAACATCAGCCATTTCTTCAGCATCTTCCTGTTCCTCCGGACACACCATTTCGTTTCAATGCTTTCACCTATTCATACGCACGGCGCATGCCATCCGTTTCAAACGGGCAGAAAAAATTGAAAAAAGGAGAGCCGGCGTACGACTCTCCCTGGTTTGTATCCGATCAGGAATTGCGCTTCTTCATCCAGACCGGCACGCCGCGGGAATCCGCCTGCGGCTGGGGCGCGCTCTGCTGGGGCGCCATGGGGCCCGTGGAGCCGCCCATCATGGGCTGCTGGGGCGCAGCGGGCTGCTGCTGGGGCTGGGCGAAGCTGGGCTGGAAGGGCTGCTGCTGGGCAGCAAAGCCCGTGTAGGGGTTGGTGGTCTGGGGCACAGCGGGCTGCTGGGGCTGCACGGGCGCCTGGAACATCGTCTGCTGGGGCACCGCAGGGGCAGCAGCGGGATTCGGCACGCCCATGGAGGGACGGCTGTAATCCATCGCAGCGGGTGCATAGGGCGCGGGCTGCGCGCTGTAATCGTTGTTCACGCCGTAATCCGCGCGGGGGGCGTAGGAACCGAAGCTGCCGCCGTAGGTGGAGCCGTACAGGCGGTCATGCTCCAGGTCCCGGGCCTTCTTCACGGGCTCACGGGGCGGAAACGGGGTCTTCTCGAAGCCGGTGGCGATGACGGTGATGCGCACCTTGTCGCCCATGGAATCGTCCACGCCGGCGCCGAAGATGATGTTGGCGTCGGGGTCGGCCGCCTCCATGATGAGGTTGGCCGCCTCGTTGATCTCGATGATGGAGATGTCGGAGCCGCCGGTGATGTTGATGAGGACCGCGCGGGCGCCGTCGATGGTGGTCTCCAGCATGGGGCTGGAGATGGCGTTCTTGGCCGCCTGGACCATCTTGTTCTCGCCGTCGCCGTAGCCGATGCCCATGTGGGCCATGCCGCCGGACTCCATGACGGTCTTCACGTCGGCGAAGTCCAGGTTGATCAGCGCGGGCAGGGCGATCAGGTCGGAGATGCCCTGGATACCCTGATGCAGCACCTCGTCGGCGATGCCAAAGGCCTCGACCATGCTGGTGCCCTTGGAGACCACCTGCAGCAGGCGGTCGTTGGGGATCACCACGAGGGTGTCCACGCGCTGCTTGAGGTCGTTGATGCCGGCCTCGGCGTTGCGCATGCGCTGCTTGCCTTCAAAGGCGAAGGGCTTGGTGACGACCGCGATGGTCAGCGCGCCCAGCTCACGGGCGATCTCCGCCACGACAGGAGCGCAGCCCGTGCCGGTGCCGCCGCCCATACCGGCGGTGACGAACACCAGATCCGCGCCCTTGAGCGCCGCAGCGATCTCCTCGCGGCTCTCCTCAGCGCTGCGGCGGCCCACCTCGGGCACCGCGCCGGCGCCCAGGCCCTTGGTCACCTTTTCGCCGATCTGGATCTTCACGGACGCGCCGGACATCTGCAGCGCCTGCATATCGGTATTGATCGCAATGAATTCCACGCCCTTGAGGCCGGCCTTCACCATGCGGTTGACGGCATTGCCGCCGCCGCCGCCGCAGCCCACGACCTTGATCGAGGCATAATTGCTGGTCATCTGGTCATTCTGAAGCTCAATCACTTTGCATCCCCCTGACTTATTCACAATGGTGCTTGTCGTATCTGTTCGCCTCTTTCCGCAGAGGCTGCGTCATCAGCCGCCCACGAGGGAGCGGAAGAAATCGCCGAGCTTGCCGGCAACGCCCGAAGCAGGCTGACGCTGCTGCTCCATGGTGTCGATGATCAGATCCATCAGACCCATCGTGGAAGAATAGATGGGGCTGGACATCTTGACGGTGCGCTTGGGAGTATCGCGGACGGGGCGGCCCAGCTTGGAGGACAGATAATCCTTGCCGCCACGGTTGAAGGCGATGCCGCCGCCGGTCAGGTACACATTGGACCAGTTGCCCAGCTTGACGCCGCTTTCATCCAGCGCCTTGCGGATCTCCTCCGCGATCTCGTCCACGCGGGCGGTCACTACAGGGCTGACCTGCTCGCGGGTGAAGGACTGCGCCGGCTGATCGCCCGATGCGGGGATCTCATAGGTCTCCGGCGTTGCAGACATGCTGTACACGAAGGGCTGCTTGACCTTCTCCTCCGCGTTCTTGAAGGAGATATCCAGCTCCTCCGCCAGGTCCGCGGCGATATGGCCGCCGCCCAGATCAATGCAGCGGTGGAAGATGAGCGCGTCGCCCTCGACCGCCATGACCTCCGTGTTCAGATAGCCCACGTCGATCAGCACGGCCGTGCGGTCGCGGTCCTCCTCCGGCAGATACAGCATCGCCTCGCCCGCGGGCGTGGAGAAGAAGTTCTTGGGCTTGATGTCCATGTTCTGCAGGCGGGTGCTCACATCGTCCAGGAAATACTTGTTCGCCACGACGAAGGAGATCAGCGCCGTCAGCTCGCGGCCCTTGATGCCCACGGGTTCCAGGGTCTTCTTGCCGTCGTCCACGCGGAACCAGGCGGGGCTGGAGTGCACGATCTCGCCCGGCAGGGTGCCCAGGTTCTTCTGCGCCTCGCTGAAGATGGCGCGCACGTCGTTCGCCGTCACATGCGGGTCAGGACCCGTCAGCGAAACGCGCGCCTCCGTCACATAGACCTTGGTGAACGCGCCGGGCACGCCGATATTGACCTCGCGGATCTTATGGTGGCTCTGCTTCTCCGCCTGGGAAATGGCCTCGCGGAGGCACTCATCAATCTCCTGCGGATCATTCCAGCCCTCTTCGAGGAAGCCGTTGTAGGTCACAATACCCGCGCCGACGATATCGCAGCGGGTGGCGCTGCTGTTTTCTGCGACCAGCGTCACGATCTTGCTCGTCCCGAAATCGATGCTCGCTACCGTGGTCTTCATAGAACTCTCATACCCCCTGTTTTCCAGCCAGTCCATATGCCGCTGGCAGGTACATTTCGGAAAGTCACTTCTGCTGCGGACTGCTTGTCCGCCGTATATCAGACCGTCCCGGACGCACACGCGCACAGACAGTCAATATCCACTTTACCAGTTTCCATTATATCCGTTTTTCCACAGGAATGCAAGGGTTTTCCGGCATTTGCGCCGCGCTGCGGGCATTTTGTTACGAAAATTTCCCGCGAAAACAGCATCACTGGGCGCTGAGGGGCCGGAAGGTCGGGCTGGTCGGGTCGGATACGACGATCGTTCCGCCAATCTCGCTGCCGTAATACCCCTTCTCCAGCACCACCTCATGCACCACCAGCATCGCGCGGAGCTTCTCATGGATGCGGCCCTCGTTGCCCAGCTGGACGGTGAAGCCGTCATTGGTCTTCAGGGTTATGCTGTCCATGCTGGTCATATCCAATTCCAAGATCATGTCCAGGCCCTTCATCGCCTTGAGCTCGATGAGGATCTGGGTATAGACCGTCAGGCGGCGGGGCGTGTACAGGCTGACAGCCTGTCCGAGGCTGCTGCGCCGCACGTCCAGGCCATGCACCTCGATCAGCCCGCCCGCATCGGCGTTCAGGTCGTTGTTCACCTTCAGCACCCAGCCGCGGTCGTCCAGCGTCAGCGTCTGGCCGTTGTGGCGGATGATACAGGCCGGCATGCGCTCCCGCACATGCAGCACCACCTTGTCAAAGGAGACGTCCACCAGCGTGCAGCGCAGGAAGCCTTCCCGCTCGATGCGCTCGATGACCAGCTCGTCGTCGATGCTGAAGGTGCTCATGCCGGGAGTGAGCTGGGACAGCTCGATCACCCGCTGCGCGGAGACGGTCGTGTTGCCCACGACCTCGATCCGCTTGATCTGCATGAAGGAATTGTGGATCACCACCCACGTCAGCACCAGCGCGCCCAGGACCGCCACGAAGATCCACAGCGCCCGCGAGCCGGCCAGGCCCTTCAGGCGGTCGAGGATCCTGCCGGACTCCACCTGCAGGATCCGGTCGTCCGCCAGCTCCTCCGGGTGGTTCCAGTAATTCGGGTCCCGCGGGTATTCCTCGCCCTCCGCAGGCAGCTCGATCACCCGCTCCCAGAACGGCTCCGACCGGCTGTACAGGTTCTCCGACCGCTGCGACCGCAGCTCCGGCGCCTGCTCCGGCTCCTCAAAGGGATACTCGGGATCAAATTCGCCGCCTGCCGTCTCCGGCTGCCCGGATGGCTCCGCGTCCGGCATGCCGGTTCCGTAATCGTCATCCCAGCGTGTGTCATCCATGTGCCGCAGCCTCCTTCCCTTTGGGCGGCTTGCCGGAGACGCGCCCCGGCAGGCCTCCGCCCTTCTTATGTCAACGTATGTATCCTGTCGATCTTCGCGCCCAGACGGCGCAGCTGCACCTCAAAGCGCTCATAGCCCCGGTCGATCAGCTCCGCGCCGTCCACGCGGGTCTCGCCCTGTGCACGGAGGCCGGCCAGCACCAGCGCCGCCCCGCCCCTGAGGTCACGGGCAGTCACCTGCGCGCCGCTGAGGCCCTCCACGCCGCGCACGACCGCCGTCCTGCCCGAGCAGAGGATTCGCGCGCCCATGCGGTTCAGATCGCCCGCGTGCGTAAACCTGTTCTCAAATACATTCTCCACAATTACGCCAGTTCCTTCCGAAACGGACAAAAGCGCCAGCATTTGCGCCTGCATATCCGTCGGAAAGCCCGGATGCGGCTGGGTCTGCAGGAGCGGAAAGGCCATCAGCCGCTGCGGCGCCTTCAGGCAGATCGCGTCGCGCAGCTCGTGCACCTCGCAGCCCATCTCCCGCAGCTTCGCATTTACGGCGTACATATCCCCCACCGGCGCGTTCGTCACCTCGATCTCGCCGCCGGTGATCGCCGCAGCCGCCAGCAGCGTGCCTGCCGCGATGCGGTCCGGCATGGGCGCGTATTCACAGCCGTGCAGCCTCCCGACGCCCTCGACGGTGATCGTCGCGCAGCCTGCGCCGCGCACCCGGCCGCCCATACGGTTGATGAAGCTCATCAGGTCGACGATCTCCGGCTCGCGGGCTGCGTTGCGGATGGTCGTCGTTCCCTCCAGACAGGCGGCGGCCATCATGACGTTCTCCGTCGCGCCGACGCTGGGGTAGTCCAGATGCACCTCGCCCGCATGCATGGCGCTGCCGTCGCAGTGGATGACGCCGCCCTCCTCCTGCACCGACACGCCCAGCGCCCGCAGCCCCGACAGGTGCAGGTCGATGGGCCGCAGGCCGATCTCGCAGCCGCCGGGATATGTAACCGTGGCCTGGCGGAAGCGCGAGAGGATCGGGCCGAGCATGAAGATCGAGGAGCGGATCTGCTTGGAGAGCTGATCCGGCATCTCGTGGGAGCACATCTCCATCCCGGAGATGCGCATGCAGTGGCCCTCATGGAGGACCTGACAGCCCAGCATCCGCAGGATCTCCGCCATCCGGCGCACGTCCGTGATATCCGGCATCCCCGTCAGCATCACCGGCTCCTCCGTCAGCACGCAGGCCGCCAGGATCGGCAGCGCCGCGTTCTTCGCGCCGTCCACCCGGATCGATCCGGATAGCCGCCTGCCGCCTTCGATTACGAACGATTCCATCACCGTCGCCACCTCCGATCAAGCTGCTTCAAACATATGAAGCAGGGAGGGAGGGTGTGCATGGGGCGGGGGCAGGGGGACGGGGGCGGAGGGACGGGGGGATTTAATGAATAATGAATAGTGAATAATGAAAAATGAATAATTTGGAAAGAGGCTATGGGTGCACCAGATCATTATTCATTATTCATTAGAGAAGCGCCTTCATTATTCATTATTCATTATTCATTACCGGAGCCGCTTCACTGCTCATTATCCATCAGCAAAGCGACATCATCCCTCATCTCCCAACTCTCTCACGAGTCCATCTTCCCTGCCGTACGCGATATGTTCATCAGCACGCCCATCGCCGCCATGGTGATGGACACGCTCGTTCCGCCGGCAGAAAAAAAGGGCAGCGGCAGCCCCGTGGTCGGGAGGATCCCCACGACCACGCCCATGTTGAGAAACGCCTGCACGGTGATGGACGCGGTGATCCCCGCAGCCAGCAGCGCGCCGAACTTATCCCGGCATGCCACAGCGACCCGGAAGCCCGCGACCATCAGGCACACGAACAGCGCGATCACCGCACAGCACCCCAGCAGGCCGAAATCCTCGCCCACGATGGCGAAGATGAAGTCGCTCTCCGGGTATGGGAGGTAGGCGTACTTCTGCCTTCCCTGCCCCAGGCCCATGCCGAACAGCCCGCCGGACCCGAAGGCGATCAGCGACTGCGAGAGCTGGTAGCCCTCGTCCGACATCATCGCAAAGGGATCCATGAAGGACATCAGGCGCCGCCTGCGATATGGCTCCGACCAGGCGTAGTAGCCGCCCACGCAGATGCCGCCCACCAGCATCAGCAGGATATGCCGCCATTTCGCCCCCGCCATGATGATGAGGATCAGCGACACGATCATGATCGAGCCGGCGGTGGACAGGTTGGGCTGCTCCAGGATCAGGAGGAAGGTAATCCCAGGGATGACGAGGATCGGCACGATCCCCTTCCACAGGGACTTCACCCTCGGCCCGGCGTGGGACAGCACCGTCGCCATGTACAGCACAATGGCAAATTTCGCCAGCTCGGAGGGCTGAAAGGAAACGCCGGCCAGCACCAGCCACCGGCGCGATCCGTTGATGTACACGCCCACGCCCGGGATGATGACCAGCGTCAGCAGGATGGCGGACAGGATCAGCCCCGCCGCGACCACTCCCGGCTGCCGCCAGAGGCGGTACGGGATGCGGCTGGTGATCACGCATGCCGCCGTCCCCAGCGCCACGCCGAAAAGCTGCCGCAGCACCTCGTCCAGCGGATGCCCCGTGTCCTGCGCGGTGTAGTAAGTCGCCGAAAACAGAACCAGCAATCCTGCGGAAAGCAGCATGATGAGCACCGCCACCAGCATGCCGTCCACAGGATTGCGTCTGCGCGTGAGTACATTGATGATCCTCTTTGGTGCGCTTTCACGTTCCAGCATCGCAAAGCGCCTTTCAGAGCGGACCCCTGTCCGTTATTTCATTTCCGGCTGCCTGCCGCGACATATGCCGCTTCAGGCGAGCGCGTTGACGATTTCCTTGAAGATGTGACCGCGCGCCTCGTAGTCCGGGAACATGTCGAAGGAAGCGCACGCCGGGCTGAGCAGCACGTTCCAGCCCTCCGCAGAGAGGCTGCGGCACTGTTCGACCGCGTCCTGAAGCGTCCCGGCGCGGTGGAGGCGGGTGAAGCCGTTCTCCCGGCACTGCCGCTCGATCTGGTCCGCCGTCACGCCGATGAGCACCGCCTCGCGGATGTACGGGCTGGCCAGCATCTCCTTCACCATGGGGGTGAAGTCGCTGTGCTTGTCGTAGCCGCCGAGGATGATCGCCGTGGGGCGGTCCATGGTCTGGACAGCCTTGATGGTCGAATCGACGTTGGTGCCCTTGGAGTCGTTGATGTAGCGCACGCCCTCAAGCTCGCGGACGAACTCGATCCGGTGCTCCACGCCCCGGAAGGTGCGCAGCGTCTGCGCGATGACCTCAGCGCCCACGCCGCAGGCTGTCGCCATACAGGCTGCGGCGAGGGCATTCTCGAGGTTGTGCGGTCCCGGAATGAACACGTCCTTCGACGGGCAGACCTCGCGCTCCACGCCCCGGAAGCGGGTAACGATCATGCCATCCCGCACGAACGCACCGCTTTCGACCTCCGCCTTCCGGGAGAAAAGCATCACCCGCGCCTTCACCATGGGGATATAAGGCGTGAGCGCTGGATCGTCTGCATTGAAGACCGCAACGTCATCCTCCGTCATGCGGGCGAACATGCGCATCTTGGTCAGCGCATAGTTCTCCATCGTTCCATGACGGTTGAGATGGTCCTCGGTAAGGTTGGTGAAGGCTGCACACCGCGGGTGGAAGGTTTCCGCCGTCTCCATCTGGAAGGACGAGACTTCGCACACGAACATGTCCGCATCCGCACTGTCATACCCTGCCGCCGAGTAGGGATAGCCAATGTTTCCGACCACATGGGTCGTGCGGCCCGCATTGCGGAAGATCTCGCCCAGCAGCGTGACGGTGGTCGTCTTGCCGTTGGTGCCGGTGATGGCTGTCATCTCGCCCGAGGACAGCTGATGGGCCATCTCCAGTTCGCCCGTTACATACACGCCCGCGTCCTTCGCCTGGACGACAAAGGCGGCAGTATCTGGAATGCCGGGGCTGATGACCATGGCGTCGATGCCATCGAGGCATTCGCCGGCCGGGCAGCCCAGTCGGGTTTCGATATCGAGGCCGGCAAGGGGCGCAAGGGCCTCCCCCAGCTGCTCAGCGGTCTTGTTGTCATTGATGACGACCTTCGCGCCGGCCTTGTTGAGGAGCCTTGCGGCCGCCACGCCGCTGCGGGCCATGCCCACAACGAGGACGCGCTTGCCGGAATAACGTTCCATATTGCGCATGGGATGCGCCTCCTAAGTAATCAGATAATGACGGACACGACCGCCAGCGCCGTCAGCACCGCCGTGACGATGGCGTACATGAGCACGATGGAGGTCTCCTTCATGCCGCACTTCTCAAAATGATGATGGATGGGCGACATTTTGAAGAGCCTGCGGGGCTCGCCGAAGATCTTGCGGGTCAGCTTGTAGTAGTAGCGCTGCAGGATGACCGACACGCTGGACATCACGCAGGTGAAGGCGATCAGCAGCAGCAGGAAGGGCTGACGCAGCAGCATCGCCATGCCGACCACCGCGCCGCCGATGAACATGGAGCCGGTGTCGCCCATAAAGATCGTGGCCGGATAGTGGTTGAAGCGCAGGAAGGCGATGCATGCGCCGCACAGGGCCGCCGCGAAAACCGCGATGGTCGTGTTCTGGCTTGCCATTGCCGTGCCGGCGGCGATCATGGCGATAGCCGCCCAGCCGACGGAGCCCACCGCCGTCACCGTGGACAGGATGCCGTCCAGGCCGTCCTGCAGGTTGGCGGAGTTGACCATGAACAGCACCGTCAGCGCCAGCAGCGGGATGTAGAACAGGCCCAGATCCCACTCGATATTCACGAAGGGAACGATGACCTTGCTGCCCACGTCGGGGCTGAAGTAGCAGTAGCAGGCAAAGCCGATGCACACGACCGCCTGGCCGATGATCTTCTGCCAGGGGGTCAGGCCCTCGTGGCGCTTCTTGACCATCTTGATCCAGTCATCGCCAAAGCCGACAGCCATGGAGCCCAGGGACACGAACAGCAGCGCCAGCATGTGCTGCCACGCAC
>SVGU01000125.1 GCA_015056155.1 Clostridiales bacterium | reverse complement strand
GGTAACACATGCAGGTTGTTGATACTAATAGGTCGAAAGCTTCATTTAAGCGCTTGAACAACAAACACTTGAAGGAAGCAAGGAGCAAAGCGAGCGAAAGCAAGCAGAGCGCCAAGCAAACAACAAGAAAGAAACAAAGAGATCAATTGTAAGGTCTGAAGTTTGAATCACGATTTGTGCAGTTGTCAGGGTAGCAAAAGCAACCCGAACCCTTACCGGTGGTAATGACGGAGAGGTCCCACCTGTTCCCATACCGAACACAGTAGTTAAGCTCTCCAGTGCCGAAAGTACTTGGCTGGACACGGCCCGGGAGGATAGGTCACTGCCGGTTCCCCTTTAAGAAGCATCTCGGTTTGAGGTGCTTCTTTTCTTTTTCCCGAAATCTGTACTCCTGCTGTTTTGTACGCCCATCTACTTGACATTCTCAGCAATATCGTGCATAATAGGCTGGTCGATACTTTAGCATGCTAAAGGATAACGAGAAGGAGATACGCCATGATCGCCATTGTTGACTACGGAATGGGTAATCTTCGAAGCGTTCAGAAGGCCTTTGAGTATTTGGGATATGAGGCTGTGATCACCGACAGCGCAGAGGTGATCGAACAGGCCAGCCATGTGATTCTCCCCGGCGTTGGCGCATTTGAGGACGCCATGAACAGGATCCGTTCGCTGAAGCTGGATCAGGAGATCATGAAGGCTGCCGCAACCGGCAAGCCGCTGCTGGGCATCTGCCTCGGAATGCAGATGATGTTCGAATACAGCGAGGAAAATGGCCGCTTCGAGGGCCTTGGTCTCTTTCCCGGGACGATCACGCGCTTTGAGGACCGGGGCCTGAAGATCCCCCATATGGGCTGGAACACGCTTCACACGCGCTCCTGTCCGCTGTTTGATGAGGGCGATGATCCCTGTGTGTACTTTGTCCACAGCTACTGTATGGCGGATATCTCCGATGACTGGACCGCGGCGACCTGCGAATATGGTCAGGAGTTTACGGCTGCCGTCTGCCGCGGGAATGTGATGGCGGCGCAGTTCCATCCGGAGAAGTCGGGCGCAGCCGGCTTGCGGATGCTGAAGCGCTTTGCCGATTGGAAGGGGGCTGCGTCATGCTGACCAAGCGCATCATTCCGTGTCTGGATATCCGGGACGGGCGCGTTGTCAAGGGAATCAATTTCGTCGATATCCGCGACGCAGGCGACCCGGTTGAGGCAGCGGTACGATACAATGAAGCGGGCGCAGATGAGCTGGTGCTGCTGGACATCAATGCGTCCCATGAGAAGCGCGGCGCCATGCTGGACGTCGTTTCCCGCGTGGCGGAGCAGGTTTTCATTCCCTTCACCGTCGGCGGCGGGATCAGCGAGATCGACCAGATTCGCAATATCCTGCGTTTGGGAGCGGACAAGGTGTCCATCAACAGCCCGGCAGTCCGCAATCCAGATTTCATCACGGAAAGCGCGCTCAAATTCGGCAGCCAGTGCATCGTGCTGGCGATGGATGTGAAGGCGCGCGCAGGCGGCGGATGGGACGTTTATGTCAACGGCGGCCGCATCAACACGGGCCGTGACGCGGTCGAATGGGCGGTCGAGGGCGTGAAGCGCGGAGCAGGCGAAATCCTCCTGACGTCGATGGATACGGACGGCGTGGGCGAGGGGTTCGCGCTGGATGTGACGCGGACGATCGCGGATGCGGTCGGCGTACCGGTGATCGCCAGCGGCGGCGCGGGCAAGCTTGAGCACTTCCGCGATGCGCTGACGGTCAGCCATGCGGATGCTGCCCTGGCGGCGACGCTGTTCCACTTCGGGATCATGAAGATCGCGGATTTGAAGGATTATCTGGCGCGCGAGGGCGTGCCGGTCAGGAGGGTCTGAGATGGCCTATGAAAGTGAGCTCGCGCTGCGGCTGGTGCCCTATGTCGCAGGCGAGCAGCCGAAAAATGTAAAGCTGATCAAGCTGAACACGAACGAGAACCCCTATCCGCCGTCTCCGAAGGTGGCGGAGGCGATGGCTGCGGTCGCGGCGGATTCGCTCCGGTTGTACCCGGATATGGACGCATCGGCGCTTTGCGCGGCGATCGCGAAGGTCAACGGCGTGGCGGCGGACTGCGTCTTCTGCGGGAACGGCTCGGACGAGGTGCTGGCCTTTGCCTTCGCGGCGTTTTTCGCGGGCAAGACGCTGGCGGCGCCGGACGTGACCTACTCCTTCTACCCCGTGTACGCAAATCTCTTTGGGGTGGATTACCGGACGGTTCCGCTGAAGGCGGACTTCACTGTGGATGTGGACGGCCTGATGCAGGGTGGCCCGATCGCGCTGGCGAACCCGAACGCCCCGACCGGCCTCATGCTGGAAATGAGCGAGGTGGAGCGCCTGGCGATGCACGCGAAGGCGAACGACGCGGTCTTGCTGGTCGATGAGGCGTACGCGGCATTCGCGCCGGGAACGGCCATCGGGCTGCTGGAACGATATGACAATGTGCTCATCACCCGGACGTTCTCCAAAAGCCACGCGCTGGCGGGCATGCGGATCGGTTATGCGATCGGCTCGCCCCGCCTGATCGCGGCGCTGAAGCGCGTCCGCGACAGCTTCAACAGCTATCCGCTCGACCGGCTTGCGCAGGCGGCCGGCGAGGCGGCGATCCTCGACACGGACTACACGGCAAAAACGGTGCAGCTGGTGTGTGAAGCGCGCGACGCCTGCTATGAGGCGCTGAAGGCGGCGGGCATCCCCGTCCTGAAAAGCTCGACGAATTTCCTGTTCGTCCAGGCGGACCCGGAGGATGCGGCGCAGGTGCAGCAGCTTCTGCGGGAGGAAGGCGTGCTGGTGCGTCACTTCAAGGCAGAACGGCTGAAGGCATGGCTGCGCGTGACCGTGGGCACGATGGAGGACATGAAGACCGTGACAGGACTGCTGCTGAAGCTGTGCCGGAGGGCATGAGTGAACCGCATGGAAGGTATGAAAAAGGGGAGCGGCTGGATGGCCGTTCCCCTTGCTTCATGTGCGGCGGCGGGCGAAGAAGCCCTTCATCAGGTCGGAGCATTCGTCCGTGAGCACGCCGGAGGTCCATTTTGTTCTGCCGGACAGGGCCGGATCGCCGGGCAGGTCGTAGATGCTGCCGCAGCAGCCCTGCCGCTCGTCCGGTGCGCCGAAGACGCATTCTCCCAGCTGGCTCATCACCATCGCCCCGGCGCACATCGGACAGGGCTCCAGCGTCACATACAGGGTGCAGTCCCGCAGCCGCCAGTCGCCCAGGATCCGTCCTGCTTCCCGCAGGCAGATCAGCTCCGCGTGGGCGGTGGGGTCGTGGTCGCGCTCGCGGCGGTTATGTGCGCAAATGATGGCTTCGCCGTTCCGCACGAGCACCGCGCCGACCGGGACCTCTCCCTCCTCAGCGGCGAGGAGGGCTTCCCCGATGGCGAGCTTCATCCATGGTTCATGCATGTCGATCATCTCCTTTTCCCATTGTATCACGGGGAGGAAAATCAGGCAAGGAGGAAGAATTGATCATGCAGATTCGTTTGATTGGTGAGGTGACATCATTGATGAAAAGGATGCTGATACTGATGCTGACGCTGTTATCGCTGCTGACGGCCGCCCGGGCCGAGGACGCGGAGCCCCTGACCCTCTTTGCCATCAACGTGGGGAAGGGGGATGCGCTGCTGCTCAACGCGGGGAGCCACACCTACCTGATCGACGCGGGCAAGGCGGAGCATTGGGGCGATGTGTCGCGGGCGCTGAAGACGCTGCAGGTGACGCACCTGACAGGCGTGATCCTCACCCACACGGACAAGGACCATGCGGGCGGTCTGTGGCCGCTGGCGACCTCGTCGATCGAGGTGGACGCGTGGTATGCCCCGGCATATTACACCGGCGTGAAGGAGAAGAAGCACCCGGCGGTGCTGGCGGCGGCGCTTCGCGGGCTGAACGTCACGTGGCTGAAGGCCGGGGACGCGCTGCCGCTGGGAGAGGGGACGCTGCGGGTCGTGGGGCCGCTGAGCGAATCGGAAAAGGAGAACTGCAACTCCCTCGTCCTGGTCGCGGAGGGCGGCGGCGGACGGATGCTGCTGGCGGGCGACATGGAGATCGAGGAGGAGCTGGAGCTGCTGAATGCGGGCGTGATCCCCGCATGCGAGGTGCTCAAGGTCGGTAATCACGGCGAGGACGACGCGACCTCCGAGGTGCTCGTGCGCTATGTCCGCCCGAAGATCGCCGTCATCAGCACCAGCACCGCCGAGGAGCCCGACACGCCCTCCATGCGTGTTTCCCGCGACCTGATGAAGAAGGGCGCGACGATCTATGAGACCCAGCAGGCAGCCTCAGGCGTACTGGTGACGCTGCAGGGCGGCACTGCGGAGGCGCAGCTGATGGACTACCGCGACGAGCCGCCGAGGCCCGAAGGGATCCGCCTGACGGACCGGGATGCAGAGGCGGACAGCATCTGCATCGTCAACGGGGGAAGCGCGGCGGCGGATCTTTCCGGATGGTACATCGTGAGCGACCGGGGCGGGGAGATATTTGTGCTGCCGGAGGGGACGACGCTGCCCGCGGGCGGAACGCTGCGGATCACCACGCTGACTTCGCCTGAGAAGGGCGATATCGTCTGGCCGGAGGAGCAGGTGTGGCACAGGAAAAAGGAGGACGCCGCATCGCTGTACGATGTGTACGGCCATTTGGCGGATGTGCTTGAATGAGAAAGACCCGGGGAAGCCATGGCGGCGTCCCCGGGTTTTGCGTCAGCGGGATCGTTCGTTCAGCCGCTCCATGGCGTCCAGCACGCGGCGGCGCTGCAGGCAGTGCCAGGAGGGCAGCGACAGAAACAGCTGCATGAGCGATGGCAGGTCATCCGCGGTACCGCATCTGCCCAGGAGGAAGGCGGCGTACGTCCTGGCCTCCCGGCAGCACGGAGGGAGCGACAGCGTCTCCCGGGCGAGGGCGGCGGTCCTGGCAGCGTCCTGACCGGCGGCGGTCAGGTATAGCGCGCAGGCGTGGTACTCGTCCAGCTCCGCGTCATCCAGCGCGTCCGGGGACCGGCGGAGCTGGGCGGCGTATTCCGCATGGGTCAGGCGGATGCGGCGCTCGCGGTTCGCCGTGATCAATGCGTCATCCAGCCCGGCAGGCATGCGGTAGCTGACCCGGCCGTTCTCCAGACGGATGCTGAAATGCTCGAAGATCAGATCGACATAGCCGCACCAGGTCACGATGCGCAGGTGGTACAGGAGGGCGGGGGTCTCCGCCTGCTCCTGATGGAGCGCGGCGCTGTCCAGGAAGTGCATGTCATAAATGCGGTCGCTCCAGCCCAAAGGAATCCCGGCGAACCTGACGTCCTTCACGCCGGAGAAGCGAAGCCGGTATGTGCCGCACCGCGCGAGGGAGTGCAGAACGGAATGACTGATCCGCACCACCACATCATTACCCGAGCGGGCGTCCTCGCGGCAGACGGACAGGAGCTCCCCGTCGTGGAAAGCGCTGTACCAGAGGAATTTGCGGATCGCCCGGTCATCGGGGCAGGGGATCTCGTGCCAGTACAGGTCAGGCATGGGCGGCCTCCCTCTCGCGGATGCGCTCGATCGCGTCCTTCGTTTCCAGCATGGCAAAGCCGTCGATGTCGGGGTCGAAGCAGCGCCTGATGAGCGCCGGAAGGTCGCTCCTGTCCCCGTGGAAGCCCAGCAGGCGCGCAGCGTAGGC
>SVGU01000124.1 GCA_015056155.1 Clostridiales bacterium | reverse complement strand
TCACACGACGAGGAATAGCGGCAGCGGAAGACCACTGCCTTCTTTCCGCTGCCGCCATGAACCTCAAAAGGATGATTAAGTGTATTGGATGACGCCCGCCGGCGTCTTTTTTATTGCGGTGGCTGGGTTACAGCTAAATAAACGGCTTTTGTCAACAAGCCCAGAGGGATACTATGTGTCCACGGTGGGACTAAACGAAGCGACGATTCAAAAGTATATTCAGGATCAGGACAAGCATGATATTGCCCTGGATAAGTTAAGCGTGAAAGAGTATGAAGACCCTTTTAAGGGTAGCAAGTAATACGAACGCCCCTTAAGGGGCGGCAAAAGTGACAAAGGCAATAGGCTTGAACATTGTGAAAGCCAGCGCCTTTAGACGCTGGCCGGTAATATAGGCTTTTAGCCTTTGTGGAAACCACCCGTTTGACGGGTGGTTAGCTTTTGGATTCCGGGGGCGTCATCACACCCTCAGCCGCAGGGTCACGACCTCGAAGGGCGCGGCGTGCAGCTGCATGTCCGTTCCGGCTGCGACCTCCTGCTCCTGCTGCTCCAGCATGTCGCACAGGGTGGCAGACTTCACCGGGAGCGTCGTGGTCAGGGTGAAGGATGTGTCGCACTTCTTGCTCTCGTAGAGGCGCAGGATCAGGTCGCCGCTGCCGTCCTCTGCGGGCTTGACCGTGTCGAGGATGACGTTGTCCGCGTCCACGCTGAAGAGGCTCTGCACCGGGGCCGTTCCGTCCACCGCAGCCACCGGGTAATTCAGCCGCAGGCCGTCACGGACGACAGGTGCGTCCCTGAAAGCGCCCTCCCAGGCTTCGAAGGCGTAGGTGAAGCGGTGCAGACCGTTGTCCGCCTGCATTTCCGGGGTGGCAGGAGCCCGCAGCAGCGTAAGGGAGATGGTGCTGCCCTCGGCGCTCACGCCGTACTTGCAGTCGTTGAGTACTGCGCAGCTGTGGCCCTGATCGGTCAGGGCGGTGTAGCGGTGGTTGCAGACCTCGTAGCGGTCCTGGTCATAGCGGCGGCTGCGGTGGGCCGGGCGCTCGACATAGCCGAACTGCATCTCATGCAGCGCGTTCTCCGCAAACACCGTCGTCGGGAAGCTCACCTTCAGCAAGCGGTGCAGCTCGTGCCAGTCCACCGTTGTGACGAAATGCACGGTGTTTTCGTGGGCATTCAGGCGGATGATCTGCTCAAAGGTGGAGTTGCTGATGCTGCGGCGGATGCGTACGGAGGCAGTGAGACCCTCGGCATATTCGATGGACAGCTCAGCGTCGCCCACCAGCGGGATCTCCTGCTCGGCGTAGTTGCTGTCGATGTCCCAGGCGTCAAAGAGGCGAGGCACGTCCTTGTACAGGTGCAGCTCGTTCATCGGCGCGGCGGCCAGCTCGCGGCCCTCCGCCGTGCGGTAGGACACGATGCGGCCCTTACGGTCAATTTCCATGCGGACGCGGCCGTTCTCCAGCACCGCGTCGCCGTCGGTGAGAGTCGCCTTGGCAACAGGCGCCGTCTGCTTCTCGCCGGGGACGATGCTGACCCAGCCTGCCGCCGGGATGGTCACCAGCGCTCTGCGGCCGTCGACCGGAACGGGAGCGCCCTCCAGCGTCTGCGCGCCCTGGGCGAACTCCTCCGGCAGGTCGATCACTTCTGTGCGGTCAAAGCCGAGGGAATTGAACAGCGTCAGGCCCTTTCCAGGCTGTACCAGCTGCCTGCGGAAGCCGTCCGCACAGGCGTTGGCCTCGCTTTGCAGCGCCTCATGCGCCGCGTTGGCCTCCGTATACACCCGGGCGATGCTGGAGCCGGGCAGGATGTCGTGGAACTGCATCAGCAGCAGCTGCTTCCACAGGCGGTCGGCGTCGCTGAGCGGATAGCTGCCACCCCGGCACATCGCCGCCGCTCCCCAGAACTCCATGTCGTGCAGGGCGCACTCGCTGCGGCGGTTGTTGCGTTTGATGGCCGCCTGACTGGTGTAGGTGCCGCGGTGGGCGCTGAAGTACAATTCGCCCGTCCAGCTGTTGCGGGGGCCGCCCTCGGATTCGAGCCGGTCGAAGAATTCGACGGGGGATTCCATGCTGACCCGGGGCATGCCCTCCAGGTCGCGGCTGCGCAGGGCGTATTCGATGTGGTCGCGGCAGGGGCCGCCGCCGCCGTCGCCGTAGCCGAAGGGCACGAGGAACTCATCCAGATCCCTCGCCTGCACGCGGTTCTTCCAGATCTGGCAGAACTCGTTGGGGTTAGTGCGGTAGGTGTAGCTGGTGGGCAGGAAGGAGGTCACGCGGCTGCCGTCCATGCCGACCCAGTTGAAGTAATGGTAGGGGAAGCGATCCGCGTCATTGTAGCTCCAGAAGATCTTCTGCGTCACCAGGTAGTCCACGTGGCACTTGCGCAGGATTTGCGGCAGGGCAGCGGTGTAGCCGAAGGTATCCGGCAGCCACAGCACGCGGCTTTCCAGGCCGAACACGTCCCTGTAGTAGCGTTTGCCGTGCAGCACCTGCCGGATCAGCGCCTCGCCGGAGGGCATGTTGGTGTCGGGCTCGACGTACATGGCGCCGTCAGCAATCCACTGGCCTTTCTTCACGGCCTTGCAGATGCGTTCATACAGCTCCGGATAGCGTTTGCGACACATTTCGTAGGCTGCAGGCTGGCTCTGGATGTAGCGGTATTCGGGGTACTTGTCCATCAGCCGCAGCTGCTGGGCGAAGGTGCGGGCGGTCTTGCGCTCGGTCTCCTGCATGGGCCAGAGCCATGCCAGATCCAGATGAGAATTGCCTACAGCGCTCATGTGAGGCATGGTCGCGCCGTTGTGGACGGCCAGCAGGGGCGCAAGCGCCTCACGCGCCTTGCGGTAGTCCGCCAGACGGCCCTCGCGGGGCTGCTCAAAATCCACAATGCGGGTGTATTCCTCCAACCCATCAGCGATCTTCGCCGCCCGCAGGGATGTGTCCGGCAACTCCTCCATCAGGAATTGCAGGGTCGATACGTCCAGCCAGAGCTGGTAGGCGTCCTCCTGCCATACGCCAAAGGTGTTGTGCCCCATGGCGGTGCGGCGGCCCTCCTGCTTGGGATCCTGATAACTGCCGGGCAGCACCGGGCCGGTGGCGCAGCCGCCCGCATCCGGGTAGTAGTGTCCCGCGTAGACCTCAAACAGCAGGTCAAAGACCTCGCCCGGTACGGCTTCTTCCGTCAGGATATTGTCCACCATATAGTGATGGGGCGTGTCGACCCACTCCGCCCGCCGGGTGCCGAAGGCCTTGCCGTTCACGAACAGCGTCGTTTCGCCGCCGAGGTTCAGGTCCATCACGACCATCTGCCCGGCGCATTCCTCCGGGATGACGACCGTCGAGCGCACCCACATGTACTCCCAGGTATGCCCCCACACGAAGCCCTCCGAGATGGGCGCAAAACGCCCCTTTGCGGCTTCCTCAGGGGTCAGCTGCTCCATGGTGACGAAGCCCTCAAAGGCGATCACGGCCACGGGACAGTAAAAATCCTGCTGAAGCGTTCTCTGCCAGTGCTTCAGTCGGTCGCTGTATTCATTGCTCATCAGCTTCATTGGCTTTCCTCCGTTGCTGCGGGCGATCAGTCAAGCCGCAGGATCATCTCCAGCACGCGCCGGCAGCAGGTGCGAACGTCGCTTTCGTCCAGCTTGCCCTCGCGGATCATTTGCAGCGTGTGTTCGGGGTTGCCGCGGGCCATCTTCACGTCGTTGCCGGCAGCGATCTCCTTGTAGTGGTCGGAGTGGTTCCACCAGTCGGAGGTCACCATGCCCTTGAAGCCCCACTCGCCGCGCAGGATGTCCGTCACCAGCTCCCGGTTCTCCGAGGAGCGGATACCGTTGAGAATGTTGTAGGAGGTCATCAGCGTCAGGGGCTGGGCGGCCTTCACGACGATTTCGAAGCCCTTCAGGTAGATTTCGCGCAGCGCCCGCTCCGACAGCCGGGAATCGCATTCCACGCGGTTGACTTCCTTGTTGTTGCAGGCGAAATGCTTCACCGATGTGCCCACACCCTGGCTCTGCACACCATTGACCATGGCGGTGGCCATCATGCCGGAAACCAGCGGATCCTCAGAGTAGTATTCGAAATTGCGGCCGCACAGCGGGTTGCGGTGGATGTTCATCGCTGGAGCGAGCCATACGCCAATGCCGTTCTCCCTGACCTCCAGGCCGGCCGCCGCGCCCACGCGCTCCACCAGCGCGGTGTTCCACGTGCAGGCCAGCTGAGTCGCACAGGGGAAGGCTGTGGTGTCCACGCCGCATTCCGGCCAGAAGCGCACGCCTGCGGGGCCGTCCGCCGTCATGACATTGGGGACGCCGTGGCTGTCCAGGCCGCCGAAGCCGAAGGTGTTCGCCACGCCGCGGTTGGGCTGGCCGCCCAGCATGTAGACCATCTGCTCCAGGGTCAGCGTGTCCATGAAGGCGTCCAGGGTGACCTTGCCCTCGGCCACATCCAGCAGGGAATGCTCCGCGCGGGTGGTGTCATACTGTGCATTCCACTTGTTTTCCGGCGCTGCGCCCCGGGGGAAGTTGGCCTCGTCAAAGACCGGCTTGGGCAGGGGAGCGATGTTCTCCACCGCCGCGCGGGAGCCGTCGGCCGTCAGCCGCCAGGACAGCTGCCGGGGCTGGCAGCGGGCGCTGACCTGCTCCAGCACGCGATCCGCATCCACCGTGTACGCGAAGCTGATCCGCTGGCTGTCGCGGACGTTGTCGCCCACGAAGAAGGCATACTCGCCCTTCTCCAGCACCCAGGCAGACTTGCACACTACGCCGGTGTCGTCGTAGCTGGCGAAGGTATACGCCGGGAAGCTGATGCGAACCTCTTCGCTTGCGCCGGGAGCCAGCAGCGCCGTCTTGGTAAAGCCGACCAGCACGCGGTTCGCCTTGCCCAGTTTACCCTGGGGCGCCTGGCAGTACACCTGCACCACCTGCTTGCCGGCGACAGCGCCAGTGTTCACCACCTTCGCGGTGACGGTGATGTTGTCGCCCTCGCAGGAAGCGGTGTAATCACCGATGTCAAAGGTCGTGTAGCTCAGACCGTAACCGAAGGGATAGCACACCTTCTGCGCCGCGCCGGGGATGGTCTCGAAATAGCGGTAGCCGACGAAAATGTCCTCGTTGTATTCCACATAATACTCGGATTCATTGAAGGTGTCCGAGGAGGGATAGGCGGCGAAATCTGTTGCAAACGTGTCCGTCAGGTGGCCGGAGGGGCATACATCGCCGCACAGCACATCTGCCATGGCCAGTCCGCCCTCGATGCCGCCCTGCCACGCCAGCAGGGACGCCTGAATCTTTGCGTTGTCCTTGAACCAGAGGGTGTCCATCATGCCGCCGGTGTTCAGCACCACGATGATGCGCGGGAAGGCGGCCTCCACGGCCTGCACCATGGCCTCCTCCTCATGGCTGAGGTAGAAGTCGCCGTCATGGGGGGTGCCGCTGCGGTCGGAACCCTCGCCGGAATGGCGGCAGAGGGTAACAATGGCCGTGTCGGCAAAGGCGCGGGCCCCCGCCAGCAGATCGGCAGGAACGGCAGCCTCCGGGCAGCGGCCGGGTTCCTGACCGGCGGCATACTGCGCCTGTACATAGTCGGTGTAGTAATCACTCAGGGGGGCGTACAGGCTGACCTTGCCCTCGCTTTCCTTGATGCGCAGGCCGTCCAGCAGGCTGCGGATGTAGGCGACCGTCACATCGCCGGAGCCGCCGCCGCCCTTGACATAATCCGCCTGGGCCTTGCCGAAGAGGGCGAGCTTCGTGCCGGCGGCCAGGGGCAGCAAGTTGTTTTCATTCTTCAGCAGCACCATGCCCTCGCAGGCAGCCTCGCGGGACAGATCGATATGTGC
>SVGU01000016.1 GCA_015056155.1 Clostridiales bacterium | reverse complement strand
GCAAGAAGAAGGAGGCGTAATCATGATGAAGAATCAGAAGATCGGCTTCTGGGCTTATGCGGTGGTGGCCGTGCTGGCCATCGTCTGCCTGGGCCTGTACATTGCCAATGTCAATCAGCCCTACTATCAGGACATGAACCAGAACGTGGTGTTTGCCATGGTCGGCGCGCTGGTCTGCATCGCTGTTGCGCTGGTGCTGCCCGCTGTGTCTGACAAGGGCGTGCTGAAGATCGTCGCCGATATCGCCCGCGTGGCCGGCGCTGCGCTGATCATCCTGGCCGGCGCGACCTTCATCGGCATGCGCGTGGAATCCTTCGGCTACATCTACGGCTCCAATCTGGAGCTGGGCAACGACGCTGCCTTCACGGCTGGCGGCCAGGCCATCTGGACCATCGTGATCTTCGTCGTCACCTGGATCCTCTCTGTCATCGCGTCCTTCCTGCCCACCGGCAAGAAGGCCTGATCCTCTCCTCTGGCGGCGGTCATGACCTGGCCGCCGCCTCTTTACTCTTTATCAACAGGTGGTGTTTGTATGTTCCGGATCAAGAGATTTGCCTGTGAACAGTGCGTACAGCATGGCGTGACGGATGCGAAGAACCCGACCTTCTCCTTCTGCACGGAGAGCGACCGCAACGGTGCGGCGCTGAAAAGCGCGACCCTCCGGGTGAACGGATGGGAAACGCAGGCACAGCAGGCTGCCCAGCGCTACGAAGGCCCGGCGCTCCAGCCCTTCACCACCTACACGGCGGAGCTGACCGCCGTGGACGATCAGGGCAGCACCGATGCTGCCTCCCTGACCTTCGAGACCGGCCGCATGGACACGCCCTGGCAGGCTCAATGGATCACCGACGGCAGCTACCGCTTTACGGAGAAGCGGGTGTCTCCCGTGCCGCTGACCTTCCGCAGGCAGATTTCTCTGCGCGGCAAAGTGAAGCAGGCGCGCATCTACGCTACCGCCATGGGCGTCTACGAACTCGCTCTGGACGGTAAAAAGGTGGGGGAGGAGTACTTCGCTCCCGGCTTCACCTCCTACAAGCACCGCCTCCTGTATCAGACCTACGACGTGACCGGTCAGCTGCAGGACAGCAGCACCCTCACGGCGGTCGTTGCCGGCGGCTGGGCGGTGGGTTCCTTCATTTACAGCCGCATCAACCGCTTTGCGGCGGACCGGCAGGCCCTCCTGCTGGAAGTGCGCATCACCTATGAGGACGGCACGCAGGACGTCATCGGCACCGATGAATCCTGGCAGGTGACCCGCGAGGGCGCCTACCGCATGGCCGACCTCTACGACGGCGAAACCTACGACGCAACGGTGGACGAAGCGGCGGTCGAATGGCATGCCGCGTCCGTTGAGAAGCTGCGTGTGAAGCCTGAGATCACCGCGGCATACCTGCCTGTCAAGGCGCAGGAAACCATGACGCCTGTGTCCGTCACGGCGCATGAGACCGGTCTGATCTACGATTTCGGGCAGAATTTCGCCGGCGTCATCAATCTGAAAATCCGTGGCCGGAAGGGGCAAGTGATCACCGTCACCCATGCGGAGATCCTGAACCCTGACGGCTCCTTGAACACCGCGTTCCTCCGCTCTGCGAAGGCTACTGCGACCTATATCTGCCGGGACGGCGAGCAGGCGTATTCCCCCCGGCTGACTTACATGGGCTTCCGCTACGCCTGCGTCAGCGGTATCGCGCAGGAGGACGTGACTGTCACCGCGCGGGCGCTGTACTCCGATATCGAGCAGACCGGCGGCTTCGAATGCTCCGAGCCTATGCTCAATCAGCTCCAGTCCAACATCATCTGGAGCAGCAAATCCAATTTCGTGGACATCCCGACCGACTGCCCGCAGCGCGACGAGCGCATGGGCTGGACGGGCGACATCGCGCTGTTCTCCCCGGTGGCGTGCTTCAACTTCGGCATCGGGCGCTTCCTGGACAAGTGGATGGCGGACGTCCGCGCCGAGCAGCTGCCCACCGGCGGTCTGCCCAACACCGTTCCCGCCAACGGCTTCGGCTTCCCGACCACGATGCCGACCATGGCCATCGACTTCTGGGGCGATGCGGTGCTGATGGTGCCGTGGGCGGAGTATCAGGCACGGGGCGTCGTCCGGGTGCTGCAGGAATCCTACGGGGCGATGAAGAAGTATGTGGATGCCTGCCGCTTCTGGGCGGGGATCTGGGGCGTGGGCGACCACCGCTACATCTGGCACACCCCGGCGATGCTCCACTTCGGCGACTGGGTCGCGCCGGATTCCCCGAAGATGAGCCAGTGGCAGGGCCGCAGCAAATGGACCGCCACCGCGTCCCTGTGCAACACCAGCGCCATGCTCGCCAGAATCGCCCGCATTCTTGGAAAAGATGACGACGCGAAGAAGTATCAGGCGCTGTCCGAACGGGTGGCGAAGGCCTACCGCAACGTCTTCACCGACGGCAACGGCAAAATGAAGAACGAGTTCCAGACCGCCTATGTCCTGCCCATCGCCTACGGCATGCTCCCCGCGGAGGAGCAGCAGAAGGCCGTGGACAACCTCGTGGCGCTGGTGAAGAAGAGCGACTACTGCATCGGCACCGGCTTCCCGGGTACGCCCTACATCCTCTTCGCCCTGGCGGACAACGGGCATGCGGACACGGCCTTCCGGATGCTGATGAACACGAAGTGCCCCTCCTGGCTGTATCAGGTGAAGATGGGCGCGACCACCATCTGGGAGCGCTGGGACGGCCTGGACGAAAACGGCGTCTGCCCCATCGGCGACGACGGCACGGACATGATGATCTCCTACAACCATTATGCCTCCGGCGCGGTGGGCGACTTCCTGTACCGGCGCGTCGCGGGTATTGAGGCGATGGAGCCCGGCTATCGGAGCTTCCGCGTGCAGCCGCTCATCGGCGGCGGGCTCACCCACGCCAGCGCCCATACCGAAACGCCCTACGGTACGGCGGCCTCTTCCTGGCGCATCGAAGACGGGCAATTCCACCTGGAGGTCACAGTCCCCATGGGAACGACCTGCCGGGTGATCCTCCCTGACATGTCCGCCCGCGACGTGGCAAGCGGCGTGCATACCTTCACCTGCCCGATGAACAAGTGATCGTCTCGTCGATCTGTGATGAAAGGAGCAACCCTGATGAGCAAGAATTCCTCCCGTTTCTGGGATTCCCCGCTGACCCGCTCGGCTGTCAGGAGCGATGCGGTGCGCATGCCCGAGATGCTGCTGGGCTACTTTATCGGTCCCTTCGGCGCGCTCTTGTCCTCCGGCATCTTCACCAGCATGCTGCAGAATTACTTCACCGACGTGCTGAAGCTGGATCTGGCCTTCCTGACGGCGCTGCAGTTGATCTCGACCTTCCTGATTGTCGCGGCGAACCTGATCGTCGGTCAGCTGATCGAGCGCACCCGCACCAAGGCGGGCAAGGCACGCCCGTGGATTCTGCTTTCCGCGCTGGGCATTTCCGTCAGCAGCGTGCTGATGTTCATCGTTCCCTTGGATGGTACGGCGAAGCTCGTCTGGATCGCCATCGCCTACAACCTGTACTACTCCGTGGCGTACCCGATCTACAACACCGCCAATTCGACCCTGATCCCTGTCTCCACCCGTGACAGCAAGGCCCGCGGCGCGCTGGCCTCCTTCACCAACGTGGCAGGCCTGGGCGTGATGGGCTGCGGCTCGATGATCTTCCCGATGCTGGTGTCCTTTGCGCTCAAGGAGGATCAGAACCTGTGGTTCCTGGCGATGCTGGCCATCGCGATCTTCTCCGCGCTGACGATCTACCTGCAGTACCGCTTCACCCGCGAACGCGTCACTGAGGAAGGCGCCTCCGACGTTACCGACACCCCGAAGGCTGCCTCCCTCAGCCAGCAGCTGAAAGCCGTCGCCAGCGAAAAGTGGTGGTGGATCATCATCCTGTTCTACATGGGCTTCCAGTGGTCCGGCGCGTTCAAGAACGGCTCGATGACCTACTTCTGCAAGTGGGTGCTGGACAACACCTTCTTCGGTTCGGCGGACGCATGGGGCGCTTCCCAGTCCCTGCTGTCGATCCTCGGCGCGATCCCCATGGCGGCGGCCTCTGTTGTGGTGGTTCCGCTGGCGAACAAGTTCGGCAAGCGCCTGGTCAGCATGATCGGTATGATTGTGGGTGCTGCGGGCGGCGTGATCGCAGGCCTT
Source organism: Clostridiales bacterium (assembly GCA_015056155.1). Lineage (GTDB taxonomy): Bacteria > Bacillota > Clostridia > Christensenellales > Aristaeellaceae > UBA11524. Next base: position 39,566 of record SVGU01000016.1, on the reverse strand, counting down.
GGCGGCGGCAATATCGTGCCGGTGGCCATCGGCGTGGCGCTGAAGTGCCTGGGCAGCGCCCCGGCGTGCTACCTCATCCTCGCCATGCTGGCGGACGTGATCGACCATATCGAGTACAAGTCCGGCATCCGTACTGATGGTCTGACGATGTCCATCTACTCCTCCGTGATGGTCGCTGCCACGCCTATCTGCAACGCGATCTTCTCTGCCATGCTCGGCGGCTCCGGCTATGATCAGGCGGCGGACATCGCCCTTGGCACCCTCGGCCAGACGGCGGCGGTGCAGAGCGCGATCTCTGTTTCCTACATCTGGATCGAAACCATCGCCTATGTGATCTGTGCTGCGCTGATCTTCTTCTTCACGGTGGAAAAGAACCTCCCCGAGGAGCAGAAGGCCATCGCCGAGCGCAAGGGGCTGTAATCAAATCAGGAAATACGGGGGCAGGACATGATTCTTTTTCATTCACCTCTGTCCATGGCGCTGCTGATCGCGGCGATCCTCATGGTTCTGATCGGAGCGTTCGTGAAAAAGGGGCACGTCCTGTCCTTTTTTGGCGCCGTCAGTTGTGCAGGGGCGGCGCTGACAGGCCTCCTGTCCGGCGGCTCCTGGCAGGAAGCGCTGCTGTATGTACTTCTTACGCTGGCGGCGTCATCGGCGTCCCTGCTGCATGAAGGGGGGCGCGGCGGATGAGCTTCGACTCCCTCGAGTACCTGGTCTTCCTGCCGGTCGTGGCGCTCGTGTACCGCTTTACGCCGGGAAAATGGCGCTGGCTGCCGCTGCTGGGGGCGAGCTGGTTCTTCTATGCAAGCTGGCATGCGGCGCTTACGGCGCTCATCATCGGCGTGACGGCGGCGTCCTGGGTCGCGGGGCTGCTCATTTCGCGCACGCAGGACCGGCGGATGCAGCGGCTTTTCCTGGCGCTGGACATGATCGTCTGTCTGGGGCTGCTGGGCTACTACAAATATGCCGGGTTCCTGACGGAATCGCTGTCCGCACTCTGGCAGCTGCTGGGCGGGCAAGGCTTCGATGCCTGGGCGGTCATTCTCCCGGTGGGCGTGAGCTTCTACACCTTCCAGGCGATGTCCTACGTGGTGGATGTGTACCGGGGCGATCTCGCGGTGGAGCGGCATTTCGGCTATTTCGCGCTGTATGTGAGCTTCTTTCCCCAGCTGGTTGCCGGCCCGATCGAGCGGGCGACCTCGCTGCTGCCCCAGCTTCGCGCGCACAGGAACGCCACGGCGGCCGACGCGCGCATGGGCCTGCGGCTGCTGGCTGCGGGTTTCTTCCGCAAGGTCGTCGCGGCGGACTTCGCGGCCCGGTTCGTCGAAAGGGTCTACGCCCTCGATGCGCCGGACGGTCTGTCTGTGCTGGCGGGTACGCTCCTGTTTGCCCTGCAGATATACTGCGACTTCTCCGGCTATTCGGAGATCGCTGCAGGCAGCGCGCGGCTGATGGGCGTGCGGCTGATGCGCAACTTCGACCGGCCGTACCTCGCCGCGTCGATCCGCGAGTTCTGGCGGCGCTGGCACATCAGCCTGAGCACATGGTTCACCGACTACGTGTACATTCCGCTGGGCGGAAGCCGTCGCGGGCGTGCCCGGCAGATCCTGGCGACGCTGGCGGTTTTCGCCCTGAGCGGCCTGTGGCATGGCGCTGCCTGGACCTTCGTGGTCTGGGGGCTGCTCCACGGCGCGATGATGACGGCGGATATCCTCCTGCGCGACCGGCTTCCCAAAGGAAGAACCGGCCGCCTGCTCATGACAGCGGCGACCTTCGCAGCGGTGACGCTGACGTGGATCTTCTTCCGTGCGGAGAGCCTGTCCCATGCGGAGATGCTGCTTCATAGCCTGTTCAGCGGGTGGGATGCGTCTCTCGCGGCGGCGCAGCTGGGCATGACCGCGATGGACGTGCTGCAGATCGCGGGGGTGCTGATGCTGTTCCCTCTGCTGCACAGGGTCACGGAGGAGGAAAAGCCTGTGCCTGATCTGTGGATATCGCTGCTGGCGCTGGCGGTGGGCTTCAGCTGGCTGATGCGGCTGGAGAGCGGCGCAGTCAGCGCGTTTATCTACTTCCAATTCTGACGGGGAGGTGACCGGGATGAAGCGGTGCATGCGGCTGATCGCGTGGCTTTTTGTGCTGCTGATCGTCCCGGCGGGGCTGATGGCGGCGGTGTTCTGCACGCCTGCGCAGTACGACGCGACCTTCCTGGGGGCACTGAGGGACAAATGCGCCCTGCTTTCCCGGGCGGGCAGAAAGCCGCGCATCATCGTCGCAGGCGGCAGCGGCGCAGCCTTCGGGCAGGACAGCGCGCTGCTGGAATCGCTCGTGCCGGGCTATGAGGTCGTCAACTTCGGCATGTATGCGGGCCTTGGTACGGCGGTGATGCTCGATCTTGCCTGGCCGGAGCTGCGCGAGGGCGACGTCGTCATTTTCAGCCCGGAGCAGAGCGCCCAGACGCTGTCGATGTACTTCAGCGCCAATAGCATGTGGCAGGCGGCGGACGGGGCGTTTTACCTGCTGCCCCGGCTGCGGGCGGATGATCTGTCCGCGATGGCCGGTTCGCTGGCGGCGTTCGCTGCTGACAAGCTGACCTGTATGCGGACGGGAAAGCCTCTGCCGGAGGGCGTGTACAGCCGGGCGGCCTTTAATGAACGGGGGGACATATCTGTCCTGCGCGTGTGCAATGTCATGCCTGGGGGATTTGACCCGGACATGCCGGTGTGCTTCGATCCGGCGCTGCTGGATGCGGACTTCGCGGAGTATCTGCGGTCGTATGCGTCCCGGTGCGAGCGGAAGGGCGTGACCTTTCTGTTCCGGTTCTGCCCGATGAATGCGGCAGCGGTCCCAGCAGGGGAGGTCGCGTCATCGGAGGCGTTCGCGGCCTTCCTGACGGCGCAGACAGGCGTCCGTGTCCTTGGAGACCCGGCGGATTCCCTCATGGAGGCAGATTGGTTCTACGATACCAACTTCCACCTGAACACCGCCGGTGCGACGGTCAACACCATCCGCATGGCGAAGGCACTGTGTGACTTCCTCGGGCTGCCGGAGCCGTCCGCAGCGATGCCGGACATGCCCGCTGCGGCAGAGGCTGTCCCGCAGACGGGCGACAGCAGCGATGCGGCCTGCTTCCTGTATGAGGCCGTCGGAAACGCGCTCCGCCTGACAGGTCTGACGGCGGAGGGGGCGCAGCGGGAAACGCTGACCATCCCTGCGCAGATCGGTGGGAAACCGGTCACCAGCTTCGCCCCCGGCGTATTTGCGGGGAATGCGCGCATCCGGCAGCTGACCGTTCCGGGCGGCATCGGGCGCGTGGAGGATGGCTCCTTTGCGGGCTGCGTGAATCTGACGCGCATCGTCATGCTGCATGATGATCCGGCGGACTGCCCGGTCGGCGGGGGGCTGCTGGACGGAACAGCCGCGATGGTGTATGTGCCGCAGGAGCACCTGTCGTCGTGGATGACCAACTATTTCTGGGCGCCCCATGCGCAGCGTCTGCGGGGAGCAGGGGAGACTGCGCCCGCGCCTGTTCCGCAGCCCATCACGGCGCCGGAAGCGTCCTTTGTCATCCGCTATGACGGGAACGGCGGGCAGACCCGCAGCGGCGAATCCGTCATTGCCCTGCCTGCGGACGATGTGCATCTGCGGGTCAACACCGCACAGGGCACGCGATATTTCACCCGGGAGGGATACATCCTGACCGGCTGGAATACTGAGGCGGACGGCAGCGGGACGGCGGTCGGCCTGGGCAGCCGCATCGCGCGCGGAGAGGGAATGACGCTCTATGCGCAGTGGTCCGCGTGCTCGCCGGAGGCAGACTTCGCATATGAGATCGTCCGCAACGAGGCATATATCACCGCGTGGCTGGGGGATTCGGCGGACGTCGTGGTTCCACGCAGCCTCGGCGGCGCGAAGGTCACGCGCATCCGGAGCGGCGCTTTTGCTGGCGCGGCGATCGACCGCGTCGTCCTGCCGGAAACGATGTTCTGTGTCGAGCGCGGCGCGTTCACGGGCAGCACCCTGCAGGAGATCACGCTCTCCGATAATCTGTACTACATTTACGATGCGTCCTTCGAGGGATGTGAGCGCCTGGCTACCCTGCGCATCCACGCGGCGACCTATCCCGTATACAGCGGCACCTATTTCGACACGTTCTCGGACAAGTACGACTGGCTGCTCTCCATCCGCGACCGGCGGAAGATCGTGCTCTTCTCCGGCTCCTCCGGGCGCTATGGCTACGACAGTCCGGCGATCCGCGCGGCTTTCCCGGAATATGAGGTGGCCAATATGGGCGTGTATGCCTATACCAATGCGCTGCCCCAGTATGACCTGCTCTGTGACCTGATGAACGCGGGCGATATCCTGCTTTCCGCGCCGGAATTCGACACCACGGACGATCAGTTCTGCGAGACGGACCGCCTTGATCCGCATTTCTTCGCAATGATGGAGTCGAATTATGATGCGCTTGCGCTGCTGGATCTGCGGGGCTACACGGCTGTGTTCGACAGCCTCGGCAAGTACCTGACGACCCGCAGCGTCATGGGTAGCCGCAGCTATGCGGTCAGCGCCAACGGCTTTGACGACGACGGCAACCAGTACCCCTTTGATACCTACAACCGGGAGGGCGATTTCATCCTGCCCCGCGAGGGCGGCACGGAGGACGTGCTGCTGCAGTCCTTCCGGGCGGATTACACCGTGGAGGCCTTCCCGGTCGCGCTCATCGACCGGCTGAATGCAGCATATCAGCCCTTCCTGGACAAGGGTGTGAAGGTGTATTTCTCCTATACGCCCCGCAACTGGTCCAGCCTGACAGCGGAGTCTGTCCCCGAGGCCCGTGCGGCGCTCCATGCGCATTTGATGGAGCACCTGTGCGTGCCGGTCATTTCCGGCATTGAGGATTACCTCTACCCGGCCACGGAGTTCTACCTCATTGACAGCCACCTTTCCACCCGCGGCGTGCAGCTCCGGACGGCGCAGATCATCCGCGACCTGCAGGAACGGCTGGACTGCGAGGCATTGTCCGAATGAGCGGAACATGCTATAATACAGGCATATGAAACGTTGCCTATCTCCATACGAAGGAGGGATCCGGATGATCCGCATTGCACTGGTGGAGGACGACGCCGCCAGCCGGAAGGAACTGCAGCAATACCTGGAGCGCTATGCAAAGGATGCGGGAGTCAAGTTCAGCATCACCGTGTTCACCGATGGCGAGGCGATCACCAGGAATTACACGGCCAATTACGACGTGATCCTGATGGACATCGTCATGCCCGGCATGGACGGCATGGAGGCGGCTGAGCGCATCCGCCGCGTGGACAGCGAGGTGGTTATCATCTTCATCACCAGCACGCCCCACTATGCCATGAAGGGCTACCTGGTCGATGCGCTGGATTACGTCCTCAAGCCCGTGTCCTACTATGCCTTTTCTCAGCGGATCGACCGGGCGATCACCCGCATGCACAAGCGCAGGAAGGCGTTTATCAGCGTGCAGGTGCGGGGCGGCATGAAGAAGATCGACCTGAGCGAGATCACCTACATTGAGGTGCAGGATCATGACCTGATGTTCCACCTGACGGGCGAGGTGTTCGCCGCGAAGGGTACCCTGAGCGAAATGGAGGCTGTTCTGCCGGCGGACCGCTTCTTCCGCTGCAGCAAATGCTACCTGGTCAATCTGGAGTATGTTCAGGAAGTGCAGGCGAATGATATCCTTGTCGGCAGCGACCTCATTCAAGTCAGCCGCGCCCGCAAGAAGCCGCTGATGGACGCTCTGAATGATTACATCAACGAGGTGAGCAAATGATGATCCTCCTGCCGGATGTGGTCGACCTGTCCAAAACGCCGGGCATATACTATGTCATCACCTACTGGCTCAGCTGCGTGTTCTACATCCTGCCCAATCCGCGGCGCTTCCGCGGGTGGAGGCTGACGGCAGTGCTGCTGGGCTTCCTGCTGGCGCTGGGCGCGTTCATGATCGCCACGGACGGGATCGCGGTGCAGTGGTTCTTTCCGTGCATGTTTGTATCCGTGTCGCTGATGCTTTTGTGCATCAAAGCCTGCTGCGCTATGTCGTGGAAGAAGGCGGGGTACTTCTGCGCCCGGGCGTTTGCCCTTGGCGAATTTGCCGCTGCGCTGGAGTGGCAGCTGTTCTATTTCGGACTGACGGTGCTGAAATTCCCCCTTGCATGGCATATCAACCTGCTTTTCCTGCTCATCAGCCACGGCCTGGTGTACGGCGTCATGTACCTGATGGAGCGCAAGTACCGGCCCGATTACGGCCGGCTGCCCATCGGCTGGAAGGAGCTGCAAACCGCGGCCATGCTGTGCTTCACGGCGTTTGCGGTGAGCAACCTGAGCTATGCGTTCAAAAACACCCCCTTTTCCAGCACTTTCACGGCAGAGATTTTCATCATCCGCACCCTGGTAGCCCTGGGCGGACTGATCATGCTTTACGCCTACCACTCCCAGCTGCAGGAGCTCAGCACCCGCCTGGAGGTGGATTTTCTGCAGACGATGCTCCACATGCAGTATGAGAACTACCGGATCTCGGAGGAGACCATCGCGCTGGTGGATCAGAAATACCATGACCTGAAGCACCAGATCCGCCTGCTGCGCTCGGAAGCGGACAGCGAGCGGAAGCTGGAATACCTGGACCGCATGGAGCAGGAGATCCGCCAGTACGAGGTGCAGAACAAGACCGGCAACCGGGTGCTGGATACGCTCCTGTCCGCCAAGTCCCTGCAGTGCCAGCATCAGGGGATCTCGCTCACCTGTGTGGCCGATGGTGCGGAATTGTCCTTCATGCACCCGATGGACCTCTCAGCCCTCTTCGGCAACGCGCTGGACAACGCCATCGAGGGCGTCTGCAAGCTGGATGACCCGGAGAAGCGCCTCATTCACGTGTCCATCGCCCGGCAGAAGCAGTTCCTGCGCATCCGCGTGGAGAACTGCTACGAGGGCGAGCTGGCGTACGAAAACGGCATTCCGGCCACGACAAAGGCGGACAAGCGCTTCCACGGCTTCGGCCTCAAGAGCATCCGCGATGTCGTCGCCAAATACAACGGTTCCATGACCATCAGCACGCAGGGCGGCTGGTTCGAACTGCGCATTCTTCTGCCGGTTCCTTCCGCTGCCTGACGTCAGGAGGAATATGCTGTGCGCGCCATTTCTTTCAATACCGGCTGGACCTGCCGCCACAAAGAGCCTTTGCCGCGTCAGGAGGGCAGCAACGTGCCTCGTCCTGTGATGATCCCCCATGACGCCATGCTGGAGGAGCGCCGCGACGCCCTTGCGCCCTCCGGCAAGAACGGCTGCTGGTTTGAAGGCCATGACTACCTGTACGAAAAGACCTTCACCGCCCCAGCTGACTGGGCGGACAAGGCCCTTCTGTTGGAATTCGAGGGCGTGTATCAGCACGCGGAGGTCCTGCTGGACGGCGAGAAGCTGGCCTTCCGCCCCTACGGCTATACGAATTTCTATGTGGATCTGACCGGAAGGCTGACTCCGGGCGAGCATACCCTGTCCGTCATCGCGCGGAACAGCGACCAGCCCAACTCCCGCTGGTACTCCGGCGCGGGTATCTACCGTCCCGTGACCCTGTGGATGGCAGACAAAGCCCACATCGCTGTCAACGGCGTGAAGATCCGCACCGTTTCGGTGGAGCCGGCGGAGATCGCTGTGACGGTGAAGACCACCGCGCCCGGCGAATGCATTGTGGATATCCTGGACGGGGAAACGCTCGTTGCCAGTGCGAAGCAGTTCACCGGCGGCGATGCCAGGTTCCATATCGCCATCCCCGACGCGAAGCTGTGGAGTCCCGACAGCCCGCATCTGTACACCTGCCGCGTGCGCTTCGGCACGGATGAGCATGTGTGCTCCTTTGGCATCCGCACGCTCACATGGGGGAAGGACGGCCTTTGCCTCAACGGCGAGCGGGTCATCATCCAGGGCGCGTGCATCCATCACGACCACGGCGTGCTGGGCGCGAAATGCTTCCCCGAGGCCGAGGAGCGCCGCGTCCGCCTGCTGAAGGAGAACGGCTACAACGCCCTGCGCAGCGCCCACAACCCCTGCTCCAAGGCGTTGCTGGATGCCTGCGACCGGCTGGGCATGCTGGTGATGGACGAGTACATCGACCACTGGTACATCCACAAGACCGAGCACGACTATGTGCCTTATTTCGCCGACTGGTGGCAGCAAGACCTCACCGACATGGTCGAAAAGGACTACAACCACCCCAGCGTCATCCTGTACTCCACCGGCAACGAGGTCAGCGAAACTGCCCAGCCAAAGGGTATCGCCCTGACCCGGCAGATGACGGACTTCCTCCATCAACTGGACGACACCCGCCCCGTCACCTGCGGCGTGAACATCTTCTTCAACTTCCTGTCCTCCATCGGCTTCGGCGTGTATTCGGACAAGAAGGCGAAGAAGGAGGCCGACGCCGCCGAGAAGGCGAAGCTGAAGAACAAGACCGCCAGGAAGAAGGCTGTCGGCAGCCAGTTTTTCAATGACATGGCAGGACTTCTGGGCGATGAGTTCATGAAGCGCGGCGCGACCCTCCACGGCTGCGACGTCAAGACCCGTGACGCCTTCGCAGCGATGGATATCGCGGGCTACAACTACGGCATATACCGCTATCAGCACGACCTGAAGAAGTACCCCGACCGGCTGATCCTGGGCTCGGAGACCTTCTGCAACGACGCATACCGCTTCCGCGAGCTGGCAAAGAAGGAGCCACGCCTGGTGGGCGATTTCGTCTGGGCTGGCATGGACTACATGGGCGAGGTGGGCGTCGGCTCCTGGGAATATCAGGAGTACGCGCCCCAGTTCGAGGGCCCGGGCTGGATGCTGGCGGGCTCGGGACGCATCGACCTGACGGGCAAGCCCCTGGGCGAGGCGCTCTACACCCGCGTCGCACTGGAAAAGGAGATCGGCCTCTATATCGCCGTGCGCCCGGTGAACCACGAGGGCGAGAAGCATTCGCCCTCCGCATGGAAGATGACCAACGCCATGGACAGCTGGAGCTGGCGCGGCTGCGAGGGCAAAAAGGCTTTTGTGGAGGTCTACGCCCGCGCGGCGAAGGTGGAGCTGCTGCTCAACGGCAAGCCCGGCGGCACGAAGATGCTCAAGAACACCTGTCTGGCCCACTTCCGCATTCCCTATGAAAACGGCGAGCTGACCGCTGTGTCCTACGACAGCGCGGGCCGGGAAATTGGGCGGAAAACGCTTGTCACAGCGGGCGAGCCGACTCAGCTCCGCATCGAGCCGGAAGCCGCCCCGGAGCAGGGCAAGCTCTGCTGGGTGCGCCTGCGGTACACGGACGAAAATGGCATCGGGAAGCCCATGGAGCGGGGCAGAATCCGCGTGAATGTCGGGGGCGGCAAGCTCCTCGGCCTGGGCAGCGCATGTCCCTTCTACCCGGAGAGCTACCTTGATGCCACCACCGACACCTACTACGGCGAGGCGCTGGCGGTCATCCTGCCGGAGCAGGACATGACCATCATGGCAGACGACGGAACGCATCACGCGGAAATCCGTCTGCCCATCGCATAAGGAGAGAATCATATGAAGCATGAAAAAATTATCCGCAGCATGACGCTGGAGCAGAAGTGCGCCATGCTCTCCGGCGCGGACACCTTCCGCACCCGGGGAACAACGGATATTCCCTCTATCTGGCTGTCCGATGGCCCCCACGGCCTGCGCAAGCAGGAGGGCGCCAGCGACCATCTGGGCTTGCATCCCTCGCGCAAGGCGACCTGTTTCCCGACGGCGACGACCATCGCCAACAGCTGGGATGAGTCCCTGGGCGAGGAGATCGGCCGTGCGCTGGGCGCGGAAGCGGCGGAGCAGCAGGTGGCAGTCGTGCTCGGCCCGGGCCTGAATATGAAGCGCAATCCCCTGTGCGGCCGCAACTTCGAGTACTTCTCGGAGGATCCCTATCTTGCGGGCAAGCTCGCGGCGGCATACGTCCGCGGCATCCAGGAAAAGGGTGTGTCCGCCTGCCCGAAGCATTTCGCGGTCAACAACCAGGAGCTGCGCCGCATGGCGACGGACTCCATTGTAGACGAGCGCACGCTGCGGGAGATCTACCTGACCGGCTTTGAGATCGCCGTGAAGGAAGGCAAACCCGGCTGCATCATGACCAGCTACAACAAGGTGGGCGGCGTTTATGCCAACGAGAACGAGCACCTGCTGGTGGATATTCTGCGTAGGGAGTGGGGCTACGACAAGGCTGTCGTGACCGACTGGGGTGGCAGCAACGACCATGCACTGGGCGTGAAATGCGGCTCTACGCTGGAGATGCCCGCGCCGGGTCTGGATAGCGTGCGCGAGCTGATGGCAGCGGTGCAGTCCGGCAAAATCGCGGAGTCCGACGTGGATGCCCGCCTTGACGAGTTGATCACCCTCGTGCTGGACGCTCAGCCTGCCCTGCAATACGGCAGGCCCGCCGACATGGATGCCCATCACGCGTTGGCCCGCCGCGCAGCTGCGGAGTCCATTGTGTTGCTGAAGAACGAGGAAGGCCTCCTGCCCCTTGCGGAGGGCACGAAGGTCGCGTTGATCGGCGATTTTGCCTTCACACCCCGGTATCAGGGCGCGGGCTCCAGCGTGGTCAACGCCGTGCAGGTGGAATCGCTGGCGGAGGAGATCGCCGGAAGCGGTCTGGACTGCGTCGGTATGGCGAAGGGCTACGAGCGCAGCGGCGATCGCAATCCCGCGCTGGAAAAGGACGCTGCCGAGCTGGCTGCCCATGCGGATGTGGCGCTGCTGTGCCTCGGCTTGACGGAGCTGGACGAAAGCGAGGGCCTCGACCGTCCGCACATGCATCTGGCGGAGAACCAGATTTCCCTGCTGAACGCCGTGCGCGAAAAGGCGAAGAGGGTGGTCGTGCTCTTCCATGCGGGCAGCGCGGTGGAGATGCCCTGGCTGGACAAGTGCGATGCGCTGCTCCATGCGGCCCTCGGCGGTCAGGCGGGCGCGAGTGCCATGCTGGACGCGCTGACCGGCAAGGTCAATCCCTCCGGCAAGCTGGCGGAAACCTGGCCAGTCCGCTATGAGGACACGCCCAGTCTGCACCACTTCGGCGGCGACGGCGTGAATGTCGAATACCGCGAGGGCCCCTTCATCGGCTACCGTTATTATCAGAAGGCGGGGAAGCCGGTGCGTTTCCCCTTCGGCTTCGGCCTGAGCTACACCAGCTTTGCCTATGAGGGGCTGACGGCGGATACCTCCGGCGCTGTGCTGACTGTCCGCAACACCGGCGAGCGTGCGGGTGCGGAGGTCGTGCAGCTCTATGTCAGCAAGCCTGACAGCAAACTCCCCATGCCCGTGCAGGAGCTGAAGGGCTTCGCGAAGGTCTTCCTGCAGCCCGGCGAGAGCAGGGAAGTTCGCATTCCGCTGGACGACAAGGCCTTCCGCTACTGGAACATCAAAACGAACCGCTGGGAGGTCGAGGGCGGCGAATACGAGATCCGCATCGGCGCGTCCAGCGAGGACATCCGCCTGACCGCAAAGATCGCGGTGGAGGGAATCGGCATGCCTGCTCCGTATGATGCGGCGGAACTGCCGGGCTACTATTCCGGCGACGTGCAGAATATCCCGCAGGCGGAGTTCGAAAAGCTGCTGGGCCGTCCTGTCCCGGTAGACAAGCCCGTTATCGACCGCAACATGACCCTGGGACAGCTGCATCATACCCGCGCGCCCATCGGCTGGATCATTGGCGGCGTGATGAACCTCATGCTGAAGCACAAGATGAAGAAGGGCACTGCCGACCTGAACTTCCTTTTTGTGCACAACATGCCCCTGCGTTCCATCGCGCGGATGACGGGCGGCATCATCAGCATGGGCGTGATCGACGGGCTGATTATGGAGCTCAAGGGCTTCTGGGTGATCGGCCTGTGCAGGATGGGGTATGAGTTCGTCAGGAACCTGCTCCTCAATGCAAAGCAGCGGAAAAGACTGGATGCCAAGAGCGCCGGGTAAACGAGCATCAGAGCCTGCTTCTGTCTCAGGATGGAAGCGGGCTCTTTTATTGCCATGGAAGAATTTTCTCCGGCGCTCTATCCCGGCACAGACAGCGAAAATGCTGCAGATAGTTATTGATTTTTGTGAAAAACAGTGATAATATTACGGTGGATATGATACAGACTGTTCAATACCGGGGAGGAAGCAGCCGTGAAAGGCAAGTCAGGCGCGATCCGTAAGATGCGGTTGAATCGCATGAATGAGCGCATTCTGGAACTGCAGAAAAAGCAGACCGATGCGTTCAGGAAGCATTGCGACCGGGTCATTTGTGTTACGCGCTTTCTTTGTGCGCAGTATACCCGCCGTTATGGTACCCATGCGATCCCGGTGCAGGATCTGCCGCTGATCTACTCGGGCGCGCTGATGCATGACATGGAGATGCTGGCGGAGGCGGCCGGACAGACCGGCGAGACGCTGCTGGAAAGTCTGGCGGAGGAGTTTCGCCTCACCGCAGAGGAACGCGAAACGCTGCATTGTATCACGCTGGATCCGGAGCATTCGCCGGAACGGCGGGTCCGCCGGTATGCGGAGATCGTCCGGATCGCGGAATGCTACGACAAGCTCCTTTATCCCGAAGAAGGAAGGGGCTGCAGCCATGCCGAGGCGATCGTCCGGCTGCATGCAGGGGCGTGCGGCACCTTTGACGTGGCGCTGATGGCCTGCATGGAGGAGCTGTACCGGGAGCTGCAGGCGCTGGAGCAATGCAGCGCCAACCATGACCGCATCGTCCTGCTGTCCAACATCTACCGGGGCGACCGGCGGTATTACTGGCTCAGGAAGCGCCTGTTCGACGTCGTGGCGTCCTCGCTGGGCTTGCTGGTCCTCTCGCCTGTGCTGCTGCTGATCTGCCTGATGATCGTCATCGACGATCCCAAGGGCGGCCCGTTCTTCAAGCAGACGCGCGTCGGGCGGCACAAGCGGCTGTTCAAGATGTACAAGTTCCGCACCATGTACACGGACGCCGAGGCCCGCAAGGCTGAGCTGGAAAAGCTGAACGAGAAGGACGGCCCGGTGTTCAAGATCGCCAATGATCCCCGGATCACGCGGGTGGGCAAGTTCCTGCGCAAGACGAGTCTGGATGAGCTGCCGCAGCTGCTGAACGTGATCAAGGGCGAGATGACGCTGGTGGGCCCCCGTCCGCCGCTGCCCAAGGAAGTGGAGAACTACACCCGGTACGATGAGATGCGCCTGAGCGTCACGCCGGGGCTGACCTGCGTGTGGCAGGTGCAGCCGCAGCGGGATTCCATCCGCTTCGACCAGTGGGTCGATATGGACCTGGCCTATATCGGCACCCGCTCGCAGATCCTGGATATCAAGCTCCTGTTCCGCACGGTGCTGGCAGTGCTGGGCAAATCAGGATCATAACACAACAACACCCGACTGGACGCATCCGGTCGGGTGTTGATCATTTATGCGGGAATACCGGTACGCGGCGCGGCGGCGGCCTTTTCGGGCGCAGCGATGGCCAGGAAGGCCTCGGCACAGCGGTTCCAGGAGAAGTCGCGGATCATTTTGGCCGAGCTTTCCAGCAGGTCAGCTTCGGCGGGGGAGGGAGCGGTCAGCCAGCTCTCGATGTCCTGATCGGTCGGGCACAGCTTGTGGCCCTTCATGCCGCTCAGGGTCGTGCGCGGGCCGAGGGCGTCGCTGGCAGCCACGGAGCAGCAGTAGAACACGGCTTCCATCACGGCCATGCCGAAGATCTCGCCCCGGTTCAGGTTCAGGTAATAGTCGGACATGGTGTAGATCTCCCACATCTTTTCGTAGGGAACGCGAGGGATCACCTTCACCCGATCCTGCAGGGACAGCGCTGCGATCTTCTCGTCCAGCTGCGGCCGCATCACGCCCTCGCCGATGATCAGCAGGCGGAACTTCCGCTGCTCCTTCACCCGGTCGAAGAGCTCCACCAGCTCCAGCGGACGCTTCTCGGGGTCGAGGCGGGCAACGTTGCAGATGATGACGTCATCCGGCTCGAAGCCGTAGGACGTCTTGAGCTGCGCCCTGTCGGCGTTCAGGTAGTCGTGATTCAGCTCTGTCGCATCCAGACCGACGTTGGCTACGCGGACGTCCTTTGCGCCGAGCTTCAGCAGCTCCTCGCGGGCGGCGGTGGTCTTGGCCAGCACCGGCATCCGATGGTACAGCCGGAGCGTGCCGATGGAGAACAGGAAGTCCATCACCCTGGCGCGCAATCCGCTGTGCAGGCTGTGGGCGGTACCGACATAGGGGACGAAGACGATCCCGTGCCGGCGGCAGTACGCCTCGATGTGGGGGATGAACTGCTGCTGGTCGGAGAAGCAGAGCATCGCGTCCAGCGTGGGATCCAGAAGCGACGTTTTCAGGTAGCCGTGGGGGCCGAAGCGGCGCATGGGGATATACTGGATCGTCACGCCCTCGCCCATGGAGAGCGTTTCCGCTGTCTCCTCCATCCGCACGCCTTTGTAGATCGTGACGGTGTGGCCGTGCGCGGCGATGGCACGCCCCAGACCGATCTCCTGACTGTTATAGAAGCCCTTGCGGCCAAAGCCGTTGAGCATGGTGCATACGATGGCGATCTTCATCTGCGTTTCCTCACTGCTTGCGGTATTTGAAGATCAGGCCGATGATCTTCATGTCGTCGACAAAGTAGCGCTTGAAGAGGCGCTTGGGCTCCTTGAGGAAGCGGTAGAACCACTCCATGCCGATGCTGCTGATCCACTTGGGCGCGCGCTTGACGTTGCCGGCGAGGAAATCCACCGTTGCGCCGGCGCACAGGAACACGCGCGCGTCGATCGCACGGTAGTTCTCGTAGATCCACTTTTCCTGCTTGGGGCAGCCAAAGCAGGTCAGGACGATGTCCGGGCTGGCATCGGAGATGATCCGGCGCACCTTCTCCAGCTCGGCCTCGTCCTTCTCAAAGCCGAGCGGGGGAGCGTACACGCCGGCCACGTGAAGACCGGGAAACTGTGCCTCAAGCTTCGCCTGTGCCTGCGCGGCGACGCCGTCCTTGCCGCCGAGGATGAAGAGGGTATATCCCTTTTCCTGCGCCATGCGGCACAGGGACAGCGACAGGTCGGAGCCGGAGACCTTCTCCTTCACCGGCCGCTTGTGCAGCCTGGACACCCAAACCAGCGGCTGGCCGTCCACCAGCACCAGATCGGCGTCGTCCGTGATCCGGCGCAGATAAGCGTCCTCTTCGATCTTGATCAGCACGTCCGTGTTGACCTCGACGACATAGGCCTTCTGCTTCGCGTCGATCAGCTGGCCGATGGCAGCTTCTGTCTCGGCGAGGGTGAGGTTGTTGACCGAAATGCCCATGAAGGGCTGCTTCTGAAACACCATGTGTGATCCCTACCGTTTCATTCCGGGCATGCCCCGGCTTGTGTTATTTGCCGAAGAAGTAGTCCTCCAGCATCAGGCACCAGCAGTGATAGATGGGCAGGTGGTATTCCTGGATCATATAGGTCTCCGTCTCCGGGGCGTGAACAGCCACGTCGCACAGGGGCGCCATGCAGCCGCCGGTCTTGCCGGTCAGGCCGATGATCTTCACGCCGATCGCCTTGGCGGTGACCATCGCGCGGATCATGTTCTCGCTGTTGCCGGAGGTGGAGATGGACAGGAAGACGTCGCCCTCGCGCCCGTAGCCCAGAAGCTGCTGTGCATAGACGTCTGCGCTGCCCACGTCGTTGATGAAGGCGGTGATGGAGGATTCGTGGGCGACGAGGGAGATGGCCGTCAGACAGGGGTCGAGGCTCTCGCTCAGCTGCGGGCCGCGCACGGGGTCGATCTCCGCCAGCCGGGCGGCCAGCGCGGGATCGATGATCCGCGGCAGCTTGAAGCGCTTCATCAGCTCGCCCACGATGTGCTCTGCATCCGCCGCGGAGCCGCCGTTGCCGGCCACCAGCAGCTTGCCGCCCTGCTCATAGCTCTGCTGCATCAGCAGGTATGCGTCGATGATCTGCTGCTCGATCTCCTTCAGCGCCGGATAGCGCCGGGTCAGCAGCTCAATATGCTTGTACAGCCGGGAAGCCAGTTCAGCCATGGGGTTCATCCTTTCGTTATGCGTCGGGGGTCACTCGGTCAGGTCGGGGAGCCGGTTGGCAAAATCCAGGAGCGAATCGACCCGGAGTGTCTGTCCGTATTCGCCATCGCCGATCAGCGCGGTGCGGCAGGAGGCGTTCTGTCCGGCCTGCACATCGCGGCCGCTGTCGCCGACCATCCACGACTTTGACAGGTCGATGTTGTACTTTTTTGCTGCGGCGAGGAGCATGCCGGGCTGCGGCTTGCGGCACTCGCAGGGGATCTTGTACTCCGGGCGCTCGCCGGGGTAGCCTGCGTCCGGGTGGTGGGGGCAGAAGAACAGGTCGTCCACATAGGCGCCCTCGTGTCCCAGCAGGGTCTCCAGCTTGCGGTGGATCTCGTCCAGCTGCTCAAAGCTCGTTTCGCCCCGGGCGATGACGGGCTGATTGGTCACGACGATGGCGAGGTAGCCGCTGTCGTTGATCTTTCGGATCGCCTCTGCCGCGCCGTCGATCAGCCGCAGCTCCTCAGCCCGGCGGAGGAAGCCGACATATTCGTTGATCGTGCCGTCCCGGTCGAGGAAGACGGCCTTCTGCGGGTGGGTCAGCGCGCTGGACTGCACGCGCCCGGAAGCGAAATCGCGCCGCACGGCCGCCAGCCGGTCGGGCGTTCCCATGTCCTTGACGTATTCCGGGCTGTGGTAGCAGAACATCGTTCCCGTCCCGGCCAGCGGGCGGAGCACCTGCCGGTCCAGATCGAGCTTTCCGGCTGCACCGGCGGCCAGCAGGTCGTCGATCACGCGGATGTTCAGCACATGCAGCCCGGCGTTGACCGTGTTGTGGTAGAATTCCGGTCGGGCGGCCTCCTTGGTCAGCCACTCGAGAACCGCGCCGTCCTCACGTTCGATCAGCAGGCCGCTGTCGTAAGGGTGGCTGTTCGGGTGGACGAAGAGGGTCGCCAGCGCATGCTTCTCCCGGTGAAAGGCGACCATCCGGCGCAGATCGGCGCTGAAGACCACGTCGCCGTTGAGGAGCAGGAAATCCTCGCCGAGCCGGTCGCGCAGCAGGAGGAGCGCTCCCGCGTTGCCCAGCGGCGTCTCCTCCACGAAATACTCGATCTGCACCCCAAAGGGCTTCCCCGTGGCGGGGGAGACGCCGGAGCCGTCGCCGAAATAGTCCATGATGACGCTGCCCAGATGGCCCAGGGTCATAATGATCTCCGTGAAGCCCTGCTCCCGCAGCATCCCGATCTCATACTCCAGCACGGGCATGCCGCCCACGGGGACCATGGGCTTGGGGATATCCCGGGCGATCTCGCTCAGGCGCGTGCCCCGGCCGCCGGCCATGATGACTGCTTTCACGTCTTTTCTCCTTTACGAACGGTAGTACAGCACCTGCGAGCCGTTCTCCTCGAAGGAGAAGGGGATCTCCAGCAGGTCGGACATGGCCTGCCGGACGGCCTCGCGCTTCTCCGGCTGCACATAGAAGATCAGGAAGCCGCCGCTGCCCGCGCCCAGCAGCTTGCCGCCCAGCGCGCCTGCCTGCACGCCGCGGGCGTACATCTCGTCGATGCTGTTCGTGCTGATGCGGGAGCCGGTCTGGCGCTTCAGCCGCCAGGTGTAGTCCAGCAGGCGGCCGAATTCGTCGAGGCTGCCACTGACGTTGGTGAGAGCGGACTGCGCCTCGTCCACCAGCTGGTGCATCTCCCGGAGGATGGCGTTGCGGTTGGCGGTGGAGGAAGCGGCGTTGTCCTTCTGCACCTCGCTGGACAGGCGCGTGAAGCCGGTGAAGTACATCAGCAGCCGGTCGTTGAGCTGTTGCCGGCGCTCGCGGGAGATGATCAGCGGGTGCACGGTGTAGCCGTGCTCGCCGAAGTCGATGCGGTTCAGTCCTCCGAAGGCAGCGGCGATCTGGTCCTGCCAGCCGCCGGCCTCCCGGCACAGCACGCGCTCGAGATAGATCGCGTCGTCCGCGAGCTTCTGCTTGTCCACATACTGCCCCTTGAGGGCGTAGAAGGCGCTGAGCATGCCGACTGCGAAGGAGCTGGACGTACCCAGGCCGGAGCGGGCGGGGAGGTCTGCGTCGTAGGTCACGCGCAGGTCGGACATGCCGAGCATCTGCATGGCGTTGCGGATCAGCGGGTGCTCGATGTCCTCGACGGACTTCACGCGCTCGGTGCGGGAGTAGATCAGCTCGGAGGAATACTCAAAGAACTTCGGCAGCTGGCGCACCTGCACATAGCAGTACTTGTCGAAGGTCGCGGACAGCACCGCGCCGCCGTTTTCCCGGAAGTAGGCTTCCATATCGGTTCCGCCGCCGAAAAAGGACATGCGGAAGGGCGTTTTCGTGATGATCATCGGTCAATCCTCAGCTTGCTTTGGTCGGTTTGGTGATCGCTGCATCGGCGAGGCGGAAAATGCGGTCGTCCGCGGCATGCAGCAGGAAGGCGAGCAGGGTGGTGGCGCATACGGCCAGCACCACATTCAGAGGGAACGAAACAGCCCCGCACAGGCTGATCACCGGGAACTGCACCAGATACATTTCCAGCGACACGGCGGACAGTGCGGTCACTGCCTTCCGGAGCCCGCCGGGGAGAAGCGCCCGGTATGCATCCTCGAAGCTCAGCGCAGTGAAGAGCGCACCCAGCGCAAAGGCAGTCACCATGAACTGCGTCAGGAACTGCAGCGGCATCGTCGACGGCCATTTCACCAGGATCAGCTTGAAGGCGAAGGAGCCGACGAACATGACGGCCGCAGCGGCGGTCGCGAGCGCGGCCCGGCGGGAGAACCAGCCCGGAACGCCCTTCTGCTTCACATAGTATCCCAGGGCGTAAATGTAGAAGCAGTAGATCAGCTTGAAGGCCTGACCGGGCGTGGCCAGACCGGCCTCCTCCACGCTCCATTTCGTCCTGTCCACAACGAGGAAGTAGGCCGCGAAATACAGCGCGAGCATCGCCAGCGAGAACAGGCCGAAGTGCTCCGTGAAGCGCAGCCGGTTCAGCCACCAGAGGAGCGCGTCGAACAGGATGATCGCGCCGACGAACCAGAACGCGGTCGGCCAGACCAGCTGGCTGAAGGCGTCAGCGGCGCCGGTGATCCTTTTGAGCCCCAGCAGCAGCTGGATCCCGAAGGAGATCAGCACGCCCGGATACAGCCGGACGAACCGGCGCAGCATGTGCTGCCCAAAGCCCGGCCTGAGCGTCAGGCAGTAGCCGCTGAGGATGAAGAACAGGCCGTTTCCCGCGGCGCCGCCGGTGGCCAGCGCGGGGATCGGATACAGCGTGTCAAAGTGGGAATTGAGCACCAGCAGGATCGCCGCGACCCGCAGCAGATCCAGCAGCTCGAAGCGCTTCTTCATCGCCGTCACCTGCCTCACAGATACAGGTTGAATTCATCCGCGATGCGCTCCACGGCGATCTTCCGGTGCAGCGCCTGCTCCAGGCGGCGCTTGAGGCCCAGACGGCCGCCGGCCAGCATGGAGTGGTTGTCGCCGGTGTTGCGCATATAAACCGTGGTGGGGAAGGGGATGCGGGAAAGCGGGCGGCCGTGCTCCTGCAGGTAGGGGCGGATGGAGGGGTGGGGCTTGCGGAGGATGAAGTCCTTTCCCTCGGGGCTGGAGGGCGCGGGCGGCAGCACGGACGGGAGATCATCCGCGCCGTAATGCACGATCAGGCAGGAGCCGCAGACCTGATCGGGCTGCAGCGCCTTGCGGCACCAGGTCTCTCCCTGATTGAAGATGTAGCCGTGGCGGGATACGAAGCCGTGCTTGCCGGGATGGGCGTTCACATAGGCGGCGATGCGGTTGGACACGAGGTCGTCCGCATCGACGATCATCGTGTAGCCGCCGCCCAGCTCGCGGATGCGCTTGCCGATCATGGACAGCTTGTAGCCCTTGTCCTGCATCATCTCCAGCGAGGTCGTCGGAACGGGCACGTCCGTCTGAAGGAACTCCACGCGCTCGTCATATTCCCTGTCCAGCTCGGGCAAATCGTGACAGGCGACGATCACGCGGAAATCCGGGTCCGTCTGCCGGTAGATCGAATACAGCGTCCGGTTGAAATCGGCCACGACATGCGCCCAGTTCTTCGATGCGGCCTTTGATCTGAGGGTCACGCCAAAGTAGATCATGTGCTCCGCTCCTTTTCTGCTTCGCGGGGAAGTTATGTTTCTCTGTCAGATATATATACGCCGGTCAGCGATATTTCTTGCTCATTTTGTCAAATCCGCGCCGATCGGCGATGGTTTTCAGCTTCATTACGGCCAGCGCCGGACGATACAGCCTGCGCCGGAAGAGGTGCAGCAGCACCTTCTTGTAGCTGCTGTAATCCCCGTAGATCTCGAAATCGCAGATGCCGGAGCCCTCCACGTGCTTCTTTACAAAGTCCCGGCGTTCCCCGCCGGTCATGTGGTGCTTGGGGGAGAAGGTGAGCTCCAGCGCCTTGACGAGGTTGTCCACCAGCTCCTCCCGGATGACCTGCTGCGTGCGGAGATCCTTGGGGTTCCAGGCGAGGATGGTCTCCTGCCGCGTGGCGTAAAGCGCCCGGACGATGTCCGCGTAGTCCACGGGGAACTTCTTCCACTCCAGCGCGTAGGTGTTCTGGTAGTGGGTGTACAGCGTGTCCTCGATGAACTGCACGCGCTTGGCGTGGCACATGTACCGGGCGATGAAGCCCTCGTCCTGATGGCGGCGCAGGGGCGGATACTCCACGCCCTTTTCGCGGATGACCTCAAGGTCGAACATCTTGTTCCACGGCGCGCCCTGAATGCCGTATTTCGTCTTCAGCCCCGCATAGTCGCCGTAATCCTGGCGGATGCTCTCGCCGTCCCGGACGAAGGCTGGGTAGGTCTTGTGCCGGCGGACCTGACCGGCGTCGTCCAGCACCTGATAGCCGAAGACGAGCAGGTCGGCGCCGCTCTCCCGGACAGCCTCGGCCATGCGGTGGAGCGCCATCGGGGCCAGCTCATCATCTGCATCGGGGAAGTAGACATAGCGGCCGGTGGCCTGTTCGATGCCGTGGTTGCGGGCGGGGCCGGAGCCGCGGTTTTCGGTGTGGAAGGCGCGGACGCGGTTGTCCTGCGCCTGCAGGCGGAGGCAGCGCTCCCAACTGTCATCCGTGGAGCCGTCGTCCACCAGAATGACCTCGAACGCAGCGTCCTCCTGCGTCAGTACGGACTGTACGCACTTTTCCAGGCTGTCGCCCATGTTGTATACCGGAACGACGACGCTGATCATTTCAGGGCTGCTCATCGTGTGCGCCTCCTTTGCAGGCCTTCAGAACCTCCGGCAGCGTCCGCTGCAGGTAGGGGACATAGTAGATGGATACATCCGTGTGCTTTTCGTAGCTGCCCACATCCTCGTGGACGGTGACGCCCCTGCGGCGCAGGTCGTGCAGGAGATCGACGATGTGCTCCTGATAGGTGTGCTCCTGGTCGGAATAGTGCAGGTAGACGACCGGGGCAGGCGAGGCGCATTCCCCGACCGCGCGGGGGGCAACGCTGTCAAGCCGGGCGATATCCTCTGCGGTCGGCTTGCCGCTGCTGACCAGCAGCGCGAGGGAATCCGGCTTGTGCTCCTGCATGTAGGCGCCGATGTAGTACTGGCATGCGCCGATGATCAGCGCATCGAAGGACAGCTTCATGCCGAAGATGAGCGCGGCGGTGCCGCCCTTGCTGGAGCCGACGCCGACGACATGCCTGACGCCGGCGCGCCTGCGAATCTCCGTGATCAGCGAGCAGACCGCATCCAGCCCGTGGGTATCGCCGCCTTTTCCGATGTAGTAGCCGCCGCCGGAGGGCAGATCGACGAAGTCATCCTTGATGTACAGCAGGTGCGCATCGGTCGCCTTCCACAGCGTGCGGACATAGTTGTACGTGGGGCGCAGACCGGACGCATAGGCCGAGAAGACGACGACCAGCGTGTCGGACGTGCCCTTCCGGTACAGGTAGTGCACGGGATAGCCGTGGGCGTTCCACGTCTTTTCGTGCAACAGATTGAAGCCCTTCCAGTAGAGCTTCTTGCCGGCGGAGGTAAGGCGTGATTTCCAACTGCTCATCTGAAAGGGCTCCCTTCCTTATGTTTACTTGTTCCGCAGCGCCAGCAGCGGAGTGAGGATCCGTTTCCGCTGCCATACGGCGATGCAGCAGCCCGCCAGCACGAGCGCGTACCGCAGCAGCGGCAGCTGGTAGGTCAGCATGCACGCGGCCTGCGCCAGCAGGAACGCGCCGGACAGCAGGATCATCGGCCGCAGCCGGATGACGCGCATCCCGCCTTCCTTCTTGCCCAGCAGGCGGTTCATGCTCCAGAAATGCGCCCCCGCAAGGAACACGAAGCAAACCAGCGTCGTGTAGCCCGCGGCGAGGTAGCCGAAGCGGCGGATGAAGATGTAGTTCAGCACGATGTTCAGTACGCCGCCAAGCAGGGACGCGATCAGGATGTTGCGCTTGGCTTCGTAGTAGTATTCAAAGTCGGAGAAAAGGCTGTACAGATAGGTGAAGTACACGCTGGCCACCAGCGGGGGGATGATCCATACCGCCTCGTGGTATTCGACCGGCGCAAAGATCCTCACGACCTCGGGCGCAACGGCGGTCAGCGCCAGTCCGGCTGCGGCCACGAGGCCGGAAGTCATGTAGGCGGCGCTGGCGATCTGCGGGAACTCCCGCGACTTGATGCGCTGGAAGACCCACGGGTTGATCGTGTTCAGCAGCGCCTGCGTCACCAGCGTCAGCATCCATGCAAGGGAATGCGCGAGGTTGTAAATGCCCGCCGGACCAAGGCCGACCAGCATCTGGATCATCAGCTTGTCGCTCTGGTTGAGGACGATGCGCGTGAGGAAATGCGGCACCAGCGGGATGCTGAAGGCGAGGAAGTATTTCCAGAATTTCCGGTCATACAGCGTCTTGCCCAGCCGGATGAAGCTGATGAAGAACCAGCTGTATGCCAGCACATCCACCGCCACGGAGGAGAGGATGCGCGCCTCGGCCTTGTAGGACTGGGTGGCCAGCACGGCCAGCACGCCCAGCACCGGCTTGACGACAGAGGTCGTCAGCGTCAGGGCGACCAGCGGCTTGTAGCGGTAGGCGACGCGTTGCTGTACCGCCCACAGGTCGAGGATCAGCTCCTCCCACGCGGTCACGAGGATGCAGGTCATGATGAACGTATCCACGTGCATCAGCGCGTTGATCTGTTCGCGGAACAGGAGGTACACGACGGTGACGATCAGCGTCGTCATCGTGCCCAGACCGGCGACCGCGCTGGTCATCCGCTCCTTCTCATGCTGGAATTTGACCAGCGCCTGCATGTACAGCGTACCGGCCAGCATCAGCGTGGAGAAGATCTTCACCACCGCCAGCCAGGAGTTGAACACGCTGAAATAGCCGTATTCCTCCGTGGTCAGCAATCGGGTGTAGATCGGGGTGGTCAGGATGGAGATGCCCTTCTGCATGAAGGTGCAGATCATGTAGGCGATGGACGCCTTCACGGCAGGGGAGCCATCCCGGAAACGTCGGAGGAGTCCTGCAAGCTTGCTGCGCAGGGCCTGCATGTTCATCACCTCTTGTGTGTCACGTCCGCAGCCGCGGCTGCTGCGTTTGCTGACTGGCCTGATCCTTCAGCGCCAGCGCGCAGCTCAGGAACATGTACAGCGTCCAGAAGCTGGCGGTGCTGTGGGTGCGTTCCGTCAGGCCCTTGATCAGGAAGCCGAGCATCATCGCGATGCAGAACGCATACACGTCCTCTCGCATGCCGCCGATCCGCCGGAAGGAGCGCCAAAGCATGAAGAAATACGCGCCCATGCCGATCAGACCCACGTCCAGCCAGAGCTCGATCAGCTCGTTGTGGGCGCCGGTGGTCATGCTGCCCGCCCATGAATTCTCATCAAAGGCGGCGTGGAAGGCCTCGACCGCGAGGTCGTTCTCCCAGAACATCGCGAAGCCGTAGCCGGTGAAGGTGTGGCTGGAGAGCAGGTTGCTGACGTGCTGCTGCCACATGGGGATGCGGCCGGTGAGGGTCGCGTCCTTGCCGATCATCGCCAGCACGGGCTCCAGCATGGGCATCAGGTTCAGCGCGAACACCAGGAAGCCGACGCTGCCAAGGATGTAGAGCATGCCGATGGGCAGGCGGCGGAATGGACCCCGGCTGCCGCGGCTCAGGAGCACATAGGCGACCGGGACGCCGCCGGAGATCAGCGAGCCGACCGCGCGGGACATCACCAGCATCAGCAGCTGCAGCAGCAGGATCACATAGAAGAACGCGGAGGGCTGCCGGCCTTCGTTCAGGTGCAGCCGCAGCAGCGCCGCCTGCATCGACAGGCCGAAGGCGAGCTGTGCGCCGCAGACGTTTTTGCCGGGGAACATGCCGATGAAGCTGCGCTCGCCATCCACCATGGCGAAGGCCTGGGAGGGCAGAGCGAGCATGTACATCAGGCACAGCAGCACGATGACCGACTGCGCCCAGTAGGTGAAGGTCAGGATCTGCTTCACGTCATACCATTGCACCACGGAGATGGCGAACATGGCGGTGACGGAGAAGCGCAGACAGGAGATCAGCTGGGAGGAGAGGTCGTGCGTCACCAGCATGGAGGTCGCAAAGAACAGTCCCAGCAGGAAGTAGATGGGCGTGAACTCCTTTTTGAGGTCGATCACCTTGACGTCCATGAGGCTGTCTCCGCTGGAGATCAGCATGATGACGATCTGCACGGCGAACAGCACATACTGCAGGAGCATGCTGATCCGGTCGCCGCCGAAAAAATTGGCAAGCTTGCCGGGGAAACCGAAGCTGAACAGGAACGTGCACAGCACCACCGCGCTCCGGGCAATGCCGGAACGCTGTGCTTGCCGGGGATCCGGCTGCGCAGGATACATATCGCGGTATGCCATCGACAGCCTCCTTTCATCGTGATGGGCGTCGATCATGAGGTGTGTTCCCTGCGGGCAGGGAAGAAGATTCGGCAGAGGACGTGACCCAGCAGCGTGCCCAGGAGGTTCGCCGTCAGGTCCTCCACGTCGCACAGGCCAAGCTGCCAGAGCAGCTGGACGCTCTCGATGACGGACGTGAGGAGCAGGCCGGCAAAGGCCGAGTCAAACCAGCGGACACGCCGGCCGGCGAGCGGCAGGAGCATGCCCAGCGGAACGAACAGGATCACATTCTGACCGAAATGCTGCAGGGGGAGCAGCGAGCGCTCCCGGACAGCCTCGGCGATGGCGGAAAACTGCACGAGGATCTCCGTCCGGCTGCCGCCCTCTCGGGTGAACAGCGTCAGGTACATGGCGATCAGCAGCCACGCCAGAAGCAGAACGGCCGGGAGCGGACGCACCTCGCGCCAGCTCCCGGATAGGGTTCGTATGGACGCTGCAGCCATGGCGAAGACCATCAGCAGCAGCGCGGGCAGCACCAGCCCCTGCCCGACGCACAGGCTGATCACCAGACAGAACGCTGCCGCGAAGGCTGCGTAGATGATCAGTACAACGGCGCCGATGCCCAGGGGCGAGTGCAGCGCGGCGGTGTGCCGGACGTGGACGCGCATCAGCATCCAGTATCCGCACAGGATCAGCAGGAGGCTCAGAAGCACCTGCATCGTCTGTAATTCCTTCATGGAGCAGCCTTCCCGGATCAGGTGGAGAGGGTCTTGTCTTCGGAATCGTTCTGGTCGAATTCACCCTTCACGCCCATCTGCAGCAGCGCGGACATCACGTCGCTGTCAGAGTGCTCGTCCGGCTCCTCCGACTGGGCCAGCAGATCCGCCATCACGTTGCGGGGGCGCGCGGTGCGCACGTCGCTGACCGGGCGGCTGGCAGAGGCGTCGGCGGAGGAATGGAGCATCTCGGAGATCATCTCCGGCTCTGCGGGGGCCTGGAAGGGCTCGGCGGACGGGGAGGGCTTGCGGCGCTGCGGTGCGGAGCTGCCGCGCGGGCTGTTCTTCGCGCCGCGGGAGACGCCGTTCACCACGCAGCCGATGACGCGGATGCCGGACTTGTCCAGACGCTCCAGGGAGTTCTGGATCTCGGGCACCGTCGCGGAATCATAGCCGACCACGAACAGCACGGCATTCGCTACGCGGTTCAGGCTCAAGGTATCGGACACCTGACCCACGGGCGCCGCGTCGATGATGACGTACTCGTAGCGCTCCTTGAGCTGATGGATCAGCTCTTCCACGGTGCTGTCCATGGGGATGGGCGTGTGCTCCAGCACGGTGGGCAGCAGATCGAGATAGCCGGTCAGGGTGGTGACGGCCTCGTCGACCGTCGCATCGCCGCGGTACAGGGCGTTCAGGGAGTGGGCGTAATCCACCTCGCTCAGGAACAGCGCGCCCAGACCGGGATTGCGGGTGTTGAAGTCGATCAGCAGCGTGCGGTGCTCCATGTCGGAGAGCTGCATGGCCAGGTTGGCAGCCACGGAGGTCTTGCCCTCGCGCGCGGCGGCGGAGGTAACGTAGAAGCAGTGATGCTTCTCCTTCGTGCCCATGCGGTTGCGCAGAATGTAGGCTGCGGCGTTGTAGTTCTGGTAGATCTTGCTCGTCTTGGTGTCCTCGATGGACAGGAGAGAGCCGTGCTTCTGGAAGAAGCGGCCGTCATGGGGGATCACGCCGATGGTCTCCAGACCCAGCATGCCCTCCACATCGCGCACGTTGTTGATCGTGGGATGGGTCAGCAGCTCCAGCAGCGCGATGCCGACGCCGGCAGCGAAGCCCAGCATGGCCAGGAGCGCCCACAGCTGCAGGCTGCTCGCGCCGCCCACGCCGACCAGCTGCGCCTCGGCCTGGTTGATCATCACCAGCGAGCCCAGCTGCAGAACGCGCGGCAGCTCCTGGTTGACTGCGCCGACCAGCGCATTCCAGATCTCCAGACCCTCCGCAGGCGTACGCCAGGTAAGGGTCATCTCGAGGATCTGGGTGTCCTTGTACTGCTCGACCGTCAGGTTGCTGCGGATCTGACCGATGGTCACGCCCAGCAGCTCCTGATCGTTGATGACGCGGTTGAGCACCTGATCGCTCAGGATGATATACCGCACCGCGTCCACCATGTCCTCGGCAAGGTGGAAATCGTTGTTGTTGGCGGCTGTGGAGCCGTTGATGTACTTGCCCTGCCCGTTCTGCGTGGTGATCGCGAAGGAGCCGGTGACCTCATAGGTCTGGAAGGAGGTCTGCACATAGGTCATCCCGGACAGCACGCAGCCGAACACCAGGCCCAGCAGCGTGAGGCCGGCGATGGTCTTCCACCGCTTCTGCAGGATGAACAGCATGTCGCTGACCCGAATCTGAATTCCGCCGTTTTTCATGGCTGTTTCCTTCCTTTATTTGTTGGTTTTGCTCTTCTTCCGCCTGCGGATGACGAGCGTCAGGACGACGGCCGCCGCAGCCGCTGCGAAGGCGCCCACGCCCAGCAGCACATACTGCATCACGTAGGTCGTGTGGATGTTGTGCGTCTGGATCTTGGCCTGATCGCGGACGCTGAAGCTGTAATGATGCTCCGTGTCGCCGTCCTTGATCACGTAGTAGTCGCCGACCTGCAGGCTGTCCAGCATCAGTGCGCTGCCGCTGGTCGTCCAGCTGTTGATCAGCTCATCGTGTGCGTTGTACAGCGACAGGCTCACGCCCGGCACCTGCACGCTGCTGAACTCATCCGTCACGCCGATGGCCACGCGCAGCAGCCGGTTGGCGATGTTCAGCGTGGTCTCGGGCACGCCGCCGATGCGGCCGTCCGCAGCGACGCTCACCGTATGAACGTCGGAATCGGCGCGGTAATTGCCGGTGGTGCTGCTCTGGCTGATGTGGTAGGAGACGCCCTTGTCCAGCTCATCCAGCACGATGCAGCCGCGGCTGTCCGTGCGGACCTCCATGGCCTCGGCGCCGGGGGCGCTGCTGCGCACGGTGAAAGCGGCGTCTGCGATGCCCGTGGCCGGATACAGCTCGTCTGCCAGGTTCAGCACGATGCGAGTCCGCTCGCAGGCGACTGCGTTGAGCGGCGGCTCGATGTCGGACTTCTTGTCCACCGTCACCTCGAACGTCTCGGTGAGGCTGGCGTAGTAATCCGGGATGGTCTTCTGGCGCACGATGTACTCGCCCAGGTAGATCTCCTCGCTCTGGCCGATGCCGTTCTCGTCGCATTCGATGAGGCTGACCGTCTCGCCGGCGTAGTAGCGGAGAGTGCCGTCGGGGGTGATCACGTTGTTCTTGGAGATGACCTCGAAGCTGCCGCCGGAAACGGGCAGACCGGTCGCCGCGTCGGTCATCTGCACGCGGATCACATTGCGGGAGGGATAGACCGGCACGTGCACGACGAAGGGATCGGGCCAGTCGTAGAGGTCGTTGAGGTAGAACGCCTGGTTGGGCGCAGCGTCGTAGCCCTCCGGCTCGGTCAGCATGTGCAGCTCATAGCTGCCCTGGATCAGCTTCTCGGGCAGGAAGAAGGTGCCGGCCTCGGTGGTGAGGTAGCTGCGGTAGGCGATCCGCTCGGGATAGTAGGTGTTGAGGATCTGCAGCGCGCCGTCGGCCATGTACAGCTCGAACTGCACATTGGCCTCCTTGATCGTGCGCTCGGTCTCCGCGTCGATCAGCATGACGTACACCGCGGACTTGAAGCCGTTGTCCGGCTCGGTGCCGGGGCCGTCGCCGCCGCCGTTGCCGCCGCCCGTTCCGCCGCCGCTGCCGGAGGGCGGGAGATAGGTCGGGGTCGGGGTGGGCGTCCAGGTGGGCGTCACGGTGGGGGAGAGGTACGGCACGTAGGTGTGGGAACCGCCGCCGCCACCGCCATACCAGCCGCCGTCATCGTAATCGGGCGTGTGGGTGGGCGTGGGGGTCGGGGTGTAGCCTTCGCCGTCCCAGCCGCCGCCGTCATAGCTGTCGCCGATGTAGGGATCGACCTCCGTCGTTTCGGGGATCTGCAGCAGATACAGGCCCAGCAGGAGCACCACCAGCATCAGGATGTAGACCAGGGCGCTCATCATGTCGGTTGTCGGCTGCCATACATTCAGCTCGTCATGGTTATTGAGTTTCTTCGGTTTCATCAGCCCTTGTCCCCAATCATCATTGCCTTGAACTCATCCAGCGTGACCGGCTTGGAGAGGAAGAAGCCCTGACCCTCCGAGCAGCCGCACTTGCGAAGAGCAGCCAGCTGTTCCATGTTCTCGATGCCCTCGGCAGCGATGTTGAGCTGCAGGGAGCGTGCCTGTTCGAAGATGCCGGAGAGGACGGCCTGGCTCTGGCTGCCGGAGAGGCGGCGCAGATCCAGCTTCAGCGCGTCCGCCTGGATGCCCTCGGCGGCGTTGAGCGCGACGTAATCGCCGTCGAAGCCGTCCATGATCACGCGGAAGCCGTCCTCACGCAGGCGGGATTCCGTGTCGGTGACGGTGTTGGCGGCCTGCTGGTAGGCGTTCTGGGCGATCTCGATCTCAAGGCTGCGCGGGGGCAGACGGTACTTCTTCAGCAGCGCGTCGAAGCAGTCGGCCACGTCCATGGCCAGGATGTCCGTCTTCGTCACGTTGATGGACAGCGGCACGGGGCGCAGGCCCTCGTCGATCCAGCAGCGGATGGTCAGACAGACCTGCTCCCAGATGTACTGGTCCAGCTTGGTGATGTAGCCGTTGCTTTCCAGCAGAGGAATGAACACAGCCGGGGACAGCAGGCCCAGCTTCTTGTGGTTCCAGCGTACGAGGGCCTCTGCGCCCACGATCTTGCGGGTGTTCAGATCATACCGGGGCTGCAGCAGGAAGGTGAACTCCCCGTTCTGCAGCGCGGAAACGATCTGCGGCATGAGGATCTGCTCGTTGTCGGGGCTCGCCGCGGCGGCAGCGGGGATGCTGCTGGCGGAAACGGAATAGCCCACGTTCTTGGGCAGCCGCTCCAGCAGATCGGCGATCTGGCGGGCGCTGCGCTGCTCGCGGTACATCGCCTGATCCGCCACCGGAGGCACCACGTTCTTGTGGAAGGACTCCGTGAAGATGCACAGGTTCCGCAGCATGATATTCCACGCCATGCGGTACACAAAATTGAACAGCAGGGACAGGATCACGCCGGCGATGGAGGTGTAGAAGGCGACCTGGATGCCCTCCAGCAGCGTCTGCACGCTGGACAGCGCTGCGTTGACGGTGCTGAAGCCGATGCCGCGGATACCGATGATCAGGCCGAGGAACGTGCCCAGAATGCCAAGACCCGTCAGCGTGCCGGGGATCTGCAGGATGATGCTCTGCCAGCAGTGCAGCGCCAGCACGTCGTCATTGACATATTCGTCGATGTCGCTGAGCACCTGACCGGACTCCCGCTGGGACTTCAGCTTCGCCTGATAGTCGCGGAAGATGCCGTCCAGCGTGTTCTGCTGGAAGAATTCCTCCGCCTGCTCCAGCATCGTCCAGGCGGAGCCGTTGCGGGCCTCCACAGCGCGGCTGATGTTCTTCAGGCTCGTCTGGAAGCCGCGGCTGTACTGCATCAGGGGCAGCACGCCAAAGAGCGCACCCAGCGCGATCACGGCCTCCATCACGATGATGAAGGTCATCGAGATCCCATCCGGCGCATATGCGGCCAGTGCGATGCCGCACAGCAGAATGAACACGGTGAAAATGTAAATTGTCCTACGCATTGGCTACCCCTTATTCCTCATTCGGTGTCCGGCCGCGCCGGCAGGAGATGTTTTGCGGATGAAGATTCTGGTCAAAACCCATCCAGATTGTATTCTATCACAAAAGGTTACAGAGTTCAATGTTTTATGATACCAATTATCGTAAAAACAGAAAATTTTATGGCCGCCAGTCACGGTCAGCGCTTCTGATAAAGAATGCCTTCAGGAGAGCTGCCGGCGGGCAGTTTACATTTTACAGAGTCTGTGGTAATATAGAAAGAAGTTGAACGACTGCCGGCTGGAACGGCAGAGGCGGAGGAATGGCATGAATTATGATGTGATCATTATCGGCGCGGGCCCCGGCGGCATTTTTGCGGCATATGAACTGATGCAGCATCGGCCGTCCCTGAAGGTCGCAGTGTTTGAGGCGGGACACGAGCTGAGCCGTCGCCGCTGCCCCATCGACGGAGAGAAGATCAAGACCTGCATCGGCTGCAAGAGCTGCTCCATCATGAGCGGCTTCGGCGGCGCGGGCGCTTTCTCTGACGGCAAGTACAACATCACCAACGACTTCGGCGGAACGCTCTACGAGTATATCGGTAAGAAGCAGGCGCTGGAGCTGATGCGGTATGTGGATGAGATCAACCTGCGCTACGGCGGCGAGGGGACGAAGCTGTATTCCACCGCCGGTACCCGCTTCAAGACCCTGTGCATCCAGAATGACCTGCACCTGCTGGATGCATCCGTGCGCCATCTGGGCACGGACATCAACTACATCGTGCTGGAGAACCTGTACGAATACCTGAAGGAGCGTGTGGAGTTCTTCTTCGACACGCCCGTGCAGACCGTGGCAGTGGCGGCGGGCGGCTACGAGGTGCGCTGCCGGGACGCCGCGTACACCTGCGGTAAGTGCATCGTGTCCGTCGGCCGCAGCGGCAGCAAGTGGATGGAGCAGGTCTGCCGGGAGCTGCAGATTCCGACCAAGTCCAACCGTGTGGACATCGGCGTGCGCGTGGAGCTGCCGGCGGCGGTCTTCGCCCACCTGACGGACGAGCTGTACGAGAGCAAGATCGTCTACCGCACCGAAAAATACGGCGACCGGGTCCGTACCTTCTGCATGAATCCCAAGGGCTCCGTCGTCAACGAGAACACCAACGGCATCATTACCGTCAACGGCCACAGCTACGAGGATCCGGCGAAGCAGACCGAGAACACGAATTTCGCCCTGCTGGTCGCCAAGCACTTCTCCGAGCCGTTCAAGGATTCCAACGGCTACGGCGAATCCATCGCAAGGCTGAGCAACATG
Source organism: Clostridiales bacterium (assembly GCA_015056155.1). Lineage (GTDB taxonomy): Bacteria > Bacillota > Clostridia > Christensenellales > Aristaeellaceae > UBA11524. The sequence continues at coordinate 7,698 of SVGU01000016.1, read as the reverse complement.
CTGGGCGGCGGCGTGATCGTGCAGCGTTTCGGCGACCTGATCCGCGGACGGCGTTCCACCCCGAGCCGGATCGAGGAAGCGTTCATTACTCCTACGCTCAATGCGACGCCCGGCGACCTGAGCCTTGTGCTGCCCAAGCGCATCCTGGACGGCATCATTGAGATGATCTATGCGCTGGACAAGGTCGCGCCCGGCACCGCCAATGAGGATACGCTCCTCTACGGCGTGGAGGTCAAGTTCTACAACATGGAGGTCGAGGTCAGCAGGCAGCTGGAGACCCGCTATCCCGGCCTGTACATCATCGGCGACGGCAGCGGCATCACCCATTCGCTGTCGCACGCCTCTGCCAGCGGCGTGCATGTGGCGCGCAGCATCGTGAATGAATAAGAAACGGAGGAAAAGATCATGAACTTTCTGGAAGCGCGGATCGTCAGGGACGGCGTCGTCAAGCCGGGGAATGTGCTGAAGGTGGACAGCTTCCTCAACCATCAGATGGATATTGCCCTGATGGAGGAGATCGGCCGGGAATTCAAGCGCCGCTTTGCGGACAAGCCGGTGACAAAGGTGCTGACCATCGAGGCGTCCGGCATCGGTATCGCATGCTTCGTTGCCCGTGAATTCGGCGTGCCGATGGTGTTCGCGAAGAAGTCCAAGTCCATCAATATCGAAGGCGAAATGTATGTGGCGGAAGTCGAATCCTTCACGCACAAGAACCGGAATCAGGTGATCGTGTCCCGGAAGTTCCTCGACGCGGACGACCATCTGCTGATCATCGATGACTTCCTGGCCAACGGCTGCGCGCTGCAGGGACTGATTTCCATCGCGGAATCCGCCGGCGCAACGGTGGAGGGGCTGGGCATCGTGATCGAGAAGGGCTTCCAGATCGGCGGCCGCGTGATCCGCAATCTGGGCTACCAGCTCGAGTCGCTGGCGATCGTGGATGCGATGGACGCGGAAACCGGTACCATCACCTTCCGCGAGCAGCCCCAGTGGGACTGATCCGGACAGGATGTGCGGCATGAAAGACAGTCACATGGACAGGCAGGAATGGCTGGAGAAGCACCGGATCGATGAGCGGGAGCTGGCGGAGGCCGGGATCTCCTGCGATGAGCTGATCGCGATCGAAGAGGAATACGGCAGGATCGAAGGCCGCCTGCACGAGATCGGCAAGGAATTCATCGACGAATACCTCTACGAAACCGACCGTGCCGGCATCCATTCCTACCGCTACAGGACCAAGAAGGCGGAGCACCTGATTGAGAAGATCGTCCGCAAGCGCCGGGAGGATCCGGAGCGCTTTGCGGGCCTGGATCACACGAACTTCCACAAGTTCGTGACCGATCTGATCGGCATCCGCGTGTTCTTTCTCTACCGGGAGGACTGGATCCATTTCCATCGCTACATCACCCGCTGCTTTGAAAACGACCCGGCGCAGTATATTACTGACCGCCTGCATGATTTTGACCCGGACGAGGCCCACTGCTATCTGGCGGAGAAGCCCAAGGTGTACAAGCGGGCAGGCGACAGCAAGATCTACGACGAAGCCGAGATCGACATCATCACCGGCGGCATCTACCGTTCCCTGCACTACATCGTCAAGTACAAGGGCTACTATGTGGAAATCCAGGGCAGGACGCTGTTCGAGGAAGGCTGGAGCGAGATCGACCATGACATCGTTTATCCTTACGATCAGGATGACGAGATGCTGACGGACTACTCCCGCCTGCTGAACCGGCTGTCGGGCCTGGCAGATGAGATGAGCTCCTATTTCCGGAGGATCAAGCAGAACAAAAAACCATGAGCCGGCGGTTATCTCACCGGCATTGGCGCCCCCCTGCTGCGGAACACATGGCGGCAGGGGGGCGATTTCTGCCGGCGCCTGCGCGACTACGAAGCATGAATGATAGTTGAAATTCTCTCAACTGGCGGGAAATGCGGCGAAAAGAGCACCGCAGACAGCACCTGCCGCGGCGTCAACTTGCGCTGGGGGAACTTTTTTCGCTGATGAATATTCCAAAGGTTAGATTGACATGCCGCATACGGGCAGATATAATAGGTTCTGGTACATCGGAGGGCTGATACTGCGGGGATGGTCATTGGCTGGATAAGATGTCAGGTGAGAGTCCTGATGCTTGTCCGGCCTTTTTTACAGAAACGACAGGATATACCCGGACAAGGGAGGGAAACTGATGCAGGAAAAGAACAAGATCGGGACGCTGCCGCTGATCTGGCGTTTTCTCAAGGGCAGCAAGGGCATGTTCGTGCTGAGCATGCTTCTCACGGGTGTCACGTCGCTGGCGGACATGATCATGCCGCAGATCATCCGTGCGGCGGTGGACAACGCCATCGGCGGCGCAGAGCCGGCCTTTGGCGCAACGGTCATGAAGCTGGTCAATGCGGTGGGCGGCTTTGAATATCTGGGCCGCAACCTGTGGATCATGGCGCTGGCCGTGATGGCGGTCGCGGTGGTGAAGGTGGTGGCGCAGTACGGCTTCATGCTGTCGAGCACCCGCGCCTCCGAGACGCTCACCAAGACCATGCGTGACATGCTCTACACCCACATCGGCCGTCTGCCCTTCAGCTGGCACATGAAGAACCACACCGGCGACATCATCCAGCGCTGCACGTCCGATATCGACACGACGCGCAACTTCGTCGCCGGCCAGCTGACGGGCCTGTTCCGCATCATCGTGCTGGTGGTGCTGTCGCTGATCTTCATGATCGGCATGAACCCGCTGCTGGCGCTGATCGCCTTCCTGCCGATGCCGGTGATCGTGCTGTACTCCTTCGCCTTCCACAACAAGATCGGCAAGGGCTTCAAGGAGTGCGACGAGGCGGAGGGCAAGCTGTCCGCCATGGCGCAGGAGAACTTGACCGGCGTGCGCGTGGTGCGCGCCTTCGGCCGGGAGAAGTACGAGCGCGACCGCTTCGAAAGCCACAATGAGCAGTACACCGGCCTCTGGGTACGCCTGGCGAAGGTGATGAGCCGCTTCTGGAGCACCTCCGACGTCCTCAGCGGTATCCAGATCATGCTGATCGTCGTGTTCGGCACGGTGTTCTGCATCCGCGGAAGCATGCAGCCGGGCGAGTACATCGCCTTTATCTCCTACAACTCCATGCTGGTCTGGCCGATCCGTCAGCTGGGCCGCATGATCTCCGACATGTCCAAGGCGGGCGTGGCGGTGGACCGCATCGGGTACATCATCGGCTCCGAGGTGGAGCGCGACGGCGAGAATGCGCTGGAGCCTGACATGACCGGCGACATCTGCTTCGAGCATGTGAACTTCGCCTACGACAACTGCCCGCAGATGCTCCATGACATTACCTTCACCATGAAGGCCGGAACGACGCTGGGCATCCTGGGCGGAACGGGCAGCGGCAAGTCCACGCTGATGCTGCTGCTGGACCGCCTGTACGACCTGCCCAAGGAGAACGAGAAGGGCGAACACTGCGGCCGCATCACCATCGGCGGCGTGGACATCGCGGACATCAAGCGCGAGCACCTGCGCCGCAACATCGGCATTGTCCTGCAGGAGCCGTTCCTCTTCTCCCGCACGCTCAAGGAGAATCTGTCCATCACCGACGACGGCCTGACCCTCACGGATATCCGCGAGGCGGCCCGGGCTGCCTGCCTGGACGAGACAATCGAGGGCTTCACCAAGGGCTATGAGACCTTCGTCGGCGAGCGCGGAGTGACCCTCTCCGGCGGCCAGAAGCAGCGCGCGGCCATCGCCCGCATGCTGACGCAGAATACGCCCATCATGATCTTCGACGACTCCCTGTCCGCCGTGGATGCGGAGACGGACGCGAAGATCCGCAAGTCGCTGGAAGCCCGCTTCGGCAGCGCGTCGATCATCCTCATCTCCCACCGCATCTCCACCCTCTCCAAGGCGGATCAGATCATCGTGCTGGACCGCGGCCGGATCGTGGAGATGGGTACGCCTGAGGAGCTGCAGCGCGCCGGCGGACTGTACCAGCGGATCCATGAGATCCAGTCCCTTTCCACAGAGGAGGTGGAAGCGTGAGTCAACCCAATGAGAAGCGGTCGCTGCCGTTCTTCGGCATCGGCAAGGTGCTGCCCTTCATGAAGCCCTTCCGCGGGATGGTGCTGGTGATGGTGCTGTGCGGCCTTGCGTCCACGGGCGTGGACCTGCTCGTGCCCCAGTTCCAGCGGTATGCGCTGGACCACTTCATCAGCGGCAATACGCTGGATACGCTGCCGGTCTTCATCGCGATCTACGTGGCGGTCGTGCTGCTGACGGCGGTGCTGAACTACATTTCCTGTACCTATGCGATGAAGACGGAGGTCAGCGTCAACCGCGATCTGCGAAACGCGGCCTTCAGCCACCTGCAGACGCTGTCCTTCTCCTACTTCAACCAGAACAGCGTCGGCTACATCCATGCCCGCATCATGTCCGACACGAGCCGAATCGGTTCGCTGGTGTCCTGGTCGCTGATGGACAGCGTCTGGCACCTGTCCTACCTGATCGGTGCGGTGCTGGTGATGCTGATCGTCAATGCCAAGCTGGCGCTGATGGTCATCGCCATCCTGCCGCTGATCGTGCTGCTGTTCTCCGTGTTCCAGACGAAGCTGGTGCGCGTCAACCGCGAGGTGCGCGAACTGAACTCCAAGATCACCAGCGATTTCAATGAGGGCATCACCGGCGCGAAGACCATCAAGACCCTTGTCATCGAGGACAAGATGGCGAACGACTTCGTGTCGGATACCGGCGCGATGCGCAGGAAGTCCGTGCATGTGGCGCACCTGCGCGGCATGTTCTCCGCGACGCTGAACGTCGCCTCCTCCATGGCGCTGGCGATCGTCCTGTGGCAGGGCGGCTACATCGCGGCGAGTGAGGTCGGCACATTCTCCATGTTCATGTCCTACGCGCAGGGCATGATGGAGCCCGTCCGCTGGATCATCGACGCGATCTCCGACCTGATCACCACGCAGGTGAACATCGAGCGCCTGTCCCGCCTGCTGGAAACCAAGTCCGACGTGGTGGACACGCCCGAGGTGATCGAGAAGTACGGCGACGCATTCCAGCCCAAAAAGGAAAACTGGGAGCCCATCAAGGGCGATATCGAGTTCTGCGATGTGGACTTCAAGTACCCCGACGGTGACGAGTACGTGCTGGAGAACTTCAACCTGAAGATCCCCTTCGGCTCCAGCATCGCCATCGTCGGCGAGACCGGCGCGGGCAAGTCCACGCTGGTGAACCTGGTCTGCCGCTTCTTTGAGCCGACGAAGGGCAAGGTGCTCATCGACGGCCGGGACGCGCGGGAACGCAGCCAGCTCTGGCTGCACAGCGCCATCGGCTACGTGCTGCAGACGCCTCACCTCTTCTCCGGCACCGTCCGGGAGAACCTGCTCTACGGCAACCCCAACGCCACCGAGGAGCAGATCCGCAATGCTCTTGAGCTGGTCAGCGCCACGGAGGTCGTGGACCGGATGGAAAAAGGCATCGAAAGCGACGTCGGCGAGGGCGGCGACATGCTCTCCACCGGCGAAAAGCAGCTGATCTCCTTCGCCCGTGCGATCCTGGCCGATCCGCGCATCCTCGTGCTGGACGAAGCGACGGCCTCCGTCGATACGCTGACCGAGCAGAAGATCCAGACGGCCATCGAGACCATCACCAAGGGCCGCACCTCGCTGGTCATTGCGCATCGTCTGTCCACGATCAAGAACTCCGACCTGATCCTCGTCGTCCGCGACGGCAAGATCATCGAGCGCGGCAAGCACGATGAACTGCTGAAGGCGAAGGGGCACTACTACAACCTGTATACCCGCCAGTACGAGGACGAAGCGACCTCCAATGCCTTCGCGGCGGGTTGATGCTTGACACTTCCCAAACACATATGCCAGGATACTGCAAAGTACCCTGGCTTTTTTCGAACCGTATGGAATGGAGGCGTGAAACATGAATGCAAAACTGATCGGACTGTTCAGCGGCTTCCCGACGCGGCGCTTCCCGGCGGATATTGCCCGGCGGCTCCGCGAGACACTGACCGAGCGCAGGAACCTCGTCTTTGTCAGTGCCTGGCCGGACGAATACGCCCGCAACGACGAAGACGCTGCGGGTATGCACCATATGTTCGTTGAATACGGCATGGCTTTCGACAGCTTTACCGTGATCGACCGCCGGACAGCCCCGGCGGATGCGCGCCAACTGATCCGCATGGCGGACTGCGTGTTCCTCATGGGCGGACATCCCACGCAGCAGATGCAGTTGATCCGGGAGAAGGAAATTGAAGGGGAACTCTGTGCCAGCCGCGGCGTGCTCCTCGGCGTGAGTGCAGGGGCGATCAATATGGCCAGGCGCGCGCTGGACGTTTGGGAGTCGCCTGTGCCCTATGAGGGAGTGGGTCTGACGAACATCACCATCAAGGCGCACGTGAACCCGGGGGAGCAGGCGCTGCTGCGGACGCTTCAGCAGGTTTCAGCCGCCCACCTCCTGCCCATCTGCGCCATGGAGGACGAAAGCGCCATCTTTATTTCGGAGAACGGCGCGGACTGGCTGGGGCGCATCCGCTGCGTTGAGGACGGCGAAGTCAGGCCGCTGACACAGGAGGTGCTGACGCGCCTGAACCGGGCGTGAATCAAAGGGCACATCAGAGTAGGGGGCAGGCGTCGCATCCTCCTTTTCAATGCACAGAATCCCCCGGGAGACAGGCGGATCGGCCTGCTTCCGGGGGATGATCTGTTATTCGGGATGCCGCTCGAAGCTGACCAGCGTATCCGGCTCATACCGCCAGAACCGGCGGTCGCTCACGCCGCAGAGCTGCAGAAGATCCGCGACGGTGCTGCCCTGCAGAAGGTATGCCTCCGGGATCTGCATGGAAAAGGCGCGTCGGTCGTCCACCTGATAATAGCGGATCACGGGCTGGCCTGCGTCATTGACGGTCAGCGTGTACCAGCGCCCGACAGAGAGCGTCTCATCTGCGATCAGCTGGATCGGCCGGTCGTCCCAGATGAACTCGCCGGCCATGAGCACCAGCCGTCCATCCTCGCGGGGGATGGGCTGGGGCGAGTAGAACTGCTCCTTTGATGGGGTCCGGGAGGCGCTGACGCCAGGCGCCGGCTTCGTTTTCTTCGGGAAAAGGACGGGGATTATCGCCGGGATCACCACGAAGATCCACATCAGCGCAAAGATGATCAGCAGCGAACTGCCGAACAGGTCCGTCTGCTCTTTCGTCCATTCTGACCGGGGCGGGATCAGACCGGCGACAGACGCGCCCACGGTGCCCAGACAGAACACGCCGAAGACGACGGTGACAATGTTCGACATGGCGTGCATGAACCGGGGGAAAAACGGTCGGCGTTTCATCGCAGCAGCCTCCTTGCTGAAAAGGGGAGCCAGACAGGCGTCTGACTCCCGGAAGAATTACTTCAGGCCGAGCTCGTCCTTGGTCGCCACATGCAGACCATGGGCCTTGAGCTTGGCGGCGAAGGTCTCATCGTCCTTCAGGCGGAAGACCATGCAGGCTTTTCCGCCCTCCATGGGGAACATCGAATACATGTACTCCACGTCGATGTTGCCCTCGGCGAGCACGTCCAGCACCTCTGCCAGACCGCCGGCGACGTCGGGCACGATAACCGCCATCACGGGGGTCATCGACAGGATGCAGCCGGTCTCCAGCAGCGCGGCGGTGGCCTTCTCCGCGTCGTCCACGATCAGGCGCAGCACGCCGTAATCC
>SVGU01000123.1 GCA_015056155.1 Clostridiales bacterium | reverse complement strand
CGCTGGAACGCGAATTGATCCGTGTAACTGCGGAGGCGTGAGATGAACATGAAAAAAAGCAGGCGGCTGCTTCACGATCGCAGTCGCCTGCTTTTTTTCACTTATGACTGGAAGCCTGACTGCGGTTTCACCTTCCAGCTGGCGGCCTCGCGGCGCTCGCCGACGAAGGCCTTGTAGATGCCCTTCTCGGCCATCAGCTGGTCGTGGGTGCCCCGCTGGACAATTTTGCCGTGGTCCACCACCAATATCTGGTCCGCGTGCTCCACGGTCTTCAAGCGGTGGGCGATCATGATGACCGTCTTCTCCCGGGTCAGCGCCTCGATGGCCTTCGTCAGCTCGTTTTCGTTCTCCGGGTCCACGTTGGCGGTGGCCTCGTCCAGGAAGATCACCGGCGCATCCTTCATCATGGCCCGGGCGATGGAGATGCGCTGGCGCTCGCCGCCGGAGAGGTTCGCGCCGCCTTCGCCGATCACGGTATCGTAGCCTTCGGGCAGGGACGCGATGAAGTCGTGGCAGCAGGCCTTTTTCGCGGCGGCGATCACGTCCTCCATGGGCGCCTCAGGCATGCCGAAGCGGATGTTGTTGGCGATTGTATCTCGGAACAGGTAGACGTTCTGGAACACGAAGGAGAAGTTCTGCATCAGGCTGTCCATATCGTAGTCGCGCACGCTGCGCCCGCCCAGCGAAACTGTTCCGGCGTCTGTGTCCCAGAAACGGGCCAGCAGGTTGACCAGCGTGGTCTTGCCGCCGCCGGAAGGGCCGACGATGGCAGTTGTGGTCCTCTCGGGAATATTCAGCGAGATACCGTCGATGACCTTCTTTCTGTCATAGGAGAACCCGACATCCTCTGCCGCGATGTCCCGGCTGTCCGGCGCGATCTCCTCCCCGGAGATATCCATCTGCGGCGCATCCAGGATCTCCTGCGCACGGTCCACGCTCATGTCCACCACGCGCAGGAGCGCCGAATAGTTGCCCGCGGTCTCCAGACTTGTGTAGACGATGAAGGAGGATATGACCATCAGGATGGCCGTCAGCGCGTCCATCCTGCCCGCCACGAACAGCGCGCAGGACAACGCCGTCATGGCCACGCCGGTCAGCTTGGCGATGAAGGTCTGGGCCGTCATGCGGGGGATCAGCGTCATCTCCATGTCGGTGTTGATCTTCACGTTCTCGGCGATGGCGGCGTTCAGCTCGCCGGACTTTTTGCCGGTGAGGTGATAGGCCTTGACCTCCGCCATGCCCTGAAGGTACTCCAGTACCTTCTCCACCAGCTTTTCGTCGGCGGCGATCTTCCTGCCAGCCAGTCTGCCGGCGGCGGTTTGCAGGTTCCCGTTCATCAGCAGGAACACGCCGAAGCCGATGAGCAGCACCAGCGCCACGCGCCAGTCGAACAGGGCCAGCATGGCGATGATCAGCAGCGTGGTCAGCAGTCCCTGGGCCACCATCATAACCACGCGGGTAGCCACGTTCTCCAGGTTCTCCATCACATTGGTGGTCACGGAGGTGATCTGTCCCAGGCTGTTTTCGTTGAAGTAGCCCATGGGCAGGTAGCGCATGTGCTCGGCGATTTCGATGCGCTTCATGGCGCAGGTGTCGTAGCCCGCCTCGGTCTGCAGCATCGTGGCCTTGGCCTTGGCCAGTCCGGAGCCGAGGATGCTCAGCAGCATGATGCCGAGGCTCATGAGGATGTCCCTTGTCGTGACGCCTCCGTTGCCGCCCAATTCGATGGGCAGCAGCGCCCGCATCATCACCGCGATGGCGGGGATCTTCAGTGCCTCGAACAGCGCGATCAGCACGCCCAGCCAGATGGAGGTCACGAACTTTTTGCGGTTGGTTTCTCCGCAGAAGTCGAAGAAGCGCCGGATAACCTTAACCATTGTCCTTCACCTCCATGTGCGCGTTCCACATCTTCTCATACAGGCCGTGATGGGAGAGCAGCTCCTTATGGGTGCCGCTGTCCTCGATATTGCCGTTGTTGACCACGTAGATTCTGTCCGCGTCCGTGACGGTGGACAGCCGATGGGCGATGACGATCAGCGTCTTGCCCGCGGTCAGCTTCGACACCGAGCGCTGGATGACCGCCTCGTTCTCCGGGTCGGTGTAGGCAGTGGCCTCGTCCAGGATCACGATGGGCGCGGCCTTGAGCATGGCCCGGGCGATGGAGATGCGCTGGCGCTCGCCGCCGGACAGGTGCCCGCCGGAGGAGCCGACCAGGGTGTCATAGCCGTTCTCAAGGCCCAGCATGAACTCGTGACCGCCGCTGTCCCTGGCGGCCTGCTCCACCTCCGCGTCCGTCGCGCCGGGGCGGCCCAGGCGGATGTTCTCCCGCACGGTCATGTTGAACAGGTAGTTGTCCTGGCTGACGAAGGCCACGCGGTCGGCGTAGGCTTCCTGGGGGATCTGGCGGATGTCCCTGCCGCCCAGAGATATGCTGCCTTCATTCACGTCCCACAGGCCGGCGACCAGCCGCGCGATGGTGCTCTTGCCGCTGCCGCTGGGACCCACCAGCGCCACGAAGCTGCCCTCCGGCACCTCCATGCTGACACCGTGCAGAATTTCCTTTTCGGCATAGCTGAACCGCACATTGTTCAGCTTCAAGTCGTTGCCCTTCGGCGCGTCGCCGGTGGCGGGTCGTTCCTGCTCAGGCGCGTCCAGTATCGCCTGCACCTCGCCGAAGATGGTGCCCATGGTGCGCAGGTCGTCGGAATAGCTCATCAGCGTGATCAGCGGCGTGATGAGACCCACGGACAGTATGATGACGGTGATGAAGTCCTGCCCGGACAGCGTGCCCCCCTTCACCAGCAGCCCGCCGATGGGCAGCACGGACACCATCGTGGCCGGCATGACTACCATGGCGAAGGTGAAGGGGATGATGCTGGCGCGCATCCAGCCGATGAACGCGCCCGCCGCCGCGTGAGCGTCCTTCACGAAGCGCTCATAGCTGGATCTGGTCTTTCCGAACACCTTGATGACCTGTATGCCATTGATGTATTCCACGGCGGTGTTGTTCAGCGCCTTGGTGTTGTCGATGGTCGCCTGGTAGAAGCCCGAGCTTGTAGCCATCATCCAGATGTAGAAGAACATGCCCAGCGGCACGGTGGCGAGGGACGCCAGCCCCATGCGCCAGTCGATAAAGAAGATATACACGGTGATGATCACCGGGATCAGCAGGTTCGCCGTGAATTCCGGCACGATGTGGGCCAGCGTGGTCTCGATGCTGTCGATGCGCTCGATCAGCGTGTTCTTGAGCGCGCCGCTCGACTGCGCCAGCACCGCGCCAAGGGGCATGCGGGTCAGCTTCTCCGTACAGCGCTTGCGGATCTCGCCCAGCACGGCGAAGGTCGCCCGGTGGCTGGTGGCCGTGGAGAAGGCGTGGCACAGCACCCGCCCCAGCCACAGAAGCGCGATGAGCCCGGCCTGGGTAAGATAATACTGCAGGTTTCTCTCCCCGGCCATCAGGCCCTTCACGATGCCCGTCACCGCGAAGTACGGCGCAACGGAGAACGCTACGCCTATCACGGCGAGGATCACGCTCAGCGCGAACTGTCCCCGATGCGGCCCCGCCTGTCCCAGCGCCCAGGCGATGGGGGAAGGGGCTTTTTTCTTCGATGCTTCCATATGCAAACCTCCTCAGAGCAAGTTGAATATCCCGGTGGTGGCAGCGCTGCCGATCACGGTCATCATGCACTGCCGCATCTGATGTCTGCGGTTGTATCCAAAGTCCTGCCCGCCCGCGCAGTCCTCGGTCTCCGTGAAGTTCTTTGCCAACAGCGCCGTGGGCATCGTGCCCGTCGCGCCTCATACGCCCATAAACAGCAGGAGGCAGCCTGCCGCGGAGAGCACCGGCGTCTGAATCATCGTATCGTTTCCTCACGTTTTTTCATGACAGCCACGGCGCAGGGGATGCGCCCCTCAGCCAGCTGTATGGACACGTCCCGATAGCCCGCGTCCAGAAAGAATTGCCGGTAGCTGTCCACCGTGAACTGCCGCTTGAAGTCTGCACCGGCCTTGCCTATGGCGGTGGCAAAGCCGCTGGTGTTTCCCTTCCCGTCCCGGTTCATGTAGGTCGGGATGATCAGCCTGCCGCCTGGGCTGCACACGCGGTCCAGCTCTTTGAGCGCCTTCTTCGGCTCGTCCAGCAGGTGGATCACGTTCCCGGCCACCACCGCGTCAAAGCTGCCGTCGGAATAGGCGAGCGCAGTGAGGTCCGCCTGCTCAAACGTGATGTTGCCGAGCGCGGCGCAGTTCTTCTTCGCCCGCGCCAGCATCTTCGGCGCGAAATCCGTGGCGGTCAAACGGGCGCACCTTTGCGCGATGACCTCGGTGAGCAGCCCCGTGCCGCAGGCGCATTCCAGCACGCAGTCGCCCGGCTGGATGAGGTTCGCGACGATCTTCCTCAGCGCCACATGGGTCCTTCGGTTGACGACGTTGACGAATAGATCATAGACCCCGGCTACGCTGTCCCAAAACATCATCCGGCCTCCTGTTCATAAGGGAATACCGCACAATATGGCGGCATGTCTTGCGGTGCCTTTTCCGATGCGAAGATAGTCCTTTAGGGCACCATATGCGTCCTGCAAATTCCTTGACCTGCCGCCAAGCAAGCCTGCGAAACATGCAGGCGCATCCGTCGAAAAACCCACTCGTCGGCTGACCACCTTATACTAATCTCAATCTAAATTGCAATCATCTGCGGGCATCTTTTCCGCCCTGCCGTCGTCTCGCTGCGGTCAACGATGCGCTGCATCGCCTCCCTCCGCTCGACTTAGGCAGAACGAATAATCTGCTCCGCATATGTTCACTTGTAGATTGAGCTTTATATTATTTGCGCGTTATTCCCTTGACCCCCGTCAGCAGCGCCGAACCGCTCAGTCCCATCCAGGTGGCCTCGAATTTCGTCATGAACTTCCCGTCGGTGGTGTCGAGCAGCTCCACCTTGCGATAGCCCATGTCATTGAGCTGTCTGACAAACGCCTGCATATCGCCGTACTTGGATTTGGAGAAGATGTCGTGCAGGGCGAAGGTGCCGCCTTTTTTCAGCGTGCGCAGGGTCTCCAGCAGGTACTGCTGCCGGTCTCCGGGGATGTTGTGGTACACGTAATTGCTGACCACGGCGTCGAAGGTCTCGTCGGGAAAGTCGAGATGCGTGGCGTCGCCCTGCCGGAAGGTGGTGTTCCTCACGCCCTCGGCCCTGGCGTTGTCTTCGCAGAGCTGCTTGCTGAAGGAGGCGTACTCCTTGCCCCATCGGTCGATTCCCACGACCTGGGCCTGGGGATTGCGCTTGGCCACGGCGATGGACAGCGCGCCGCTGCCGCAGCCCACGTCCAGGCACCTGCCGTCGGCGAGCAGCTTCACATACGCCGCCGTGCCCTCGATGATCTGACGGGACATCTGCCGCTTGCCGTCATAGCTGAAAGCGCGATGCATGAGCGCCGCCCAGATGGTCATCCCGCAGAAGACCACCGCCAGCACCGTGAAAACGATGACCAGCACAGTCTTCAGCGTGCCATTCAACAGAAGGGAAAGGATGACCGCCACAGCGGCGCAGCCAATCGCCCCGCCCAGGAATGACCAGATCATGCCCTTGGGCATCCAGTTCTTGTAATCAGGTCTCATCGTATTGCCTCCTTCTTTTTCAAACGCAGCGTTCGCGCCTTCTCTTCGGTGTCGTCGTTCTCCACGTAGCCGTCGTAGGGCGCTTCGGGATCGGTGTACTTCTTCGTGAAGGGCTTGCAAATCTCCGTCCGATGGGCGAAGGCGAAGTCCAGGTCGTCCGTCCAGCCGGTATGCCCGGTGATCACCGCGATGCGTCCCTTCCGGGCGCGCAGGTTCGCCTCCAGCTTTTCAAGGGATCGCACGGCCAGCCTGTTGTCCTCCGCCAGGGTACTGATGAAGCTGTAGCCGCCGTCCGCGCCGAACCAGATGGTGTCGCCGGTGAACAGGTATTCGTCGTCGATCAGGTAGACCATGTGGCCCCATGTATGCCCCGGCACCAGCAGGCATTCGACCTTGATGCCGTCGATGGTGAACACGTCGCCGTCTTTGAGCAGTACCTTTTTGTTGTCCATCTTCACCATGGGCAGCTTGTAC
>SVGU01000122.1 GCA_015056155.1 Clostridiales bacterium | reverse complement strand
GTGGACGCATCCGGCGAGACGGCTGCGATTGCCGGCCCCTGCACCGAAGAGGCCTTCCTGAGCAACTTCATCGGCAAGGCCGGTCCCTTCGAAGGCGTCGAAGTGGTGTCCGGCGCGACCTACACCTCCAACGCGGTGATCAACGCGGTGAACAGCCTGTTCGCTGCGGAATAATCCGAATATACAGCGCGCCCTGCTCCGTCAATATGGAGCAGGGCGCGTTTTGCATGAAGAAGCCGCTCGCTGCGCGGGGCAGGAGCGGCGTGGGGTCAGGGCTCGTCGGGAGCGGTGTAGGTGGGCGCTTCCGGCTCGAAAACGGGCAGGTCGTCGTCGGAGAGGGGCGCCTCTTCAGTGGGCTCGGCCTCGGCAGGAGCTGCCTCGGCGGGGGCTGCCTCGTCGGCGGGCTCTTCGGCTTCCGCCTCGTCGTACTGGCAGGCTGCGGCCGCCTCGCGGTCCAGCGCATCCTGCTCGTCCAGCTGGCGGCGCAGGGCATCGCGCTGTTCGGGGGTGAGGGAGGAGGTGTCGATCACGTCCTCGTTCATGAACTTCTCACAGAATTCCTGGACGCGGCGCTTGAGATCCTCCGCCGTGTCGCGGATCTGATCGACCGTGCCCTGGTTGGCGCGGACGGTCTCCTGGCCCTTTTCGACCAGTGCGCGGGCGATATCGCCGCCCTTCTCCACGATGGCCGCAGCGGCGCCGATGCCGCCGTACACAACGCTCTTGACGATATTCTCCAGCTCGTTCATGTTGAATCTCCTTTCATTGCTTCGTGGCGTGTATGCCGTGCCGGATGGCACGTGGTTTCAGCTTCATATCCATCTTGCCTCATTGGCAGATTCAGTATACCTCCTGAACAATGCCGGATTCAAGGGAGTTTCATTAGAATATGCATAGAATTGTCTTAAAACCGCTTTTGGCCGCTTAAAAGCGCAGCGCAGCCTCGGTGACGAGGGTCTCCAGCAGGGCGGCCTGTCCGGGTGCGTCGTCGGGGACGGAGAGCCAGAGCTGGGTGTCGGCGGGGGTGAGGGTGCGCAGAAAGTCCACCGCATCGGGCGCGGCGGTGACGACCACCGGGCGACGGCTCATCAGGCAGGTGCGGACGGCCTCCCGCAGGCCGGGGCATGCCAGCACGTCGGCGCACAGCCCGTCCAGCAGCATCGGCGCATGAACGTCCAGCGCTGCCAGCAGGCTCGGCGCGGCGATCTCCTCCAGCACGGCGGGGACAGCCGTCCAGCGGTCCGCGGAGAGGCGGATGCGGCAGGGCACGTCGTTGAAACGGGGCTGCGCCGGGGGCAGCAGCAGGCGCAGCGCCTCGCCTCGCGTTTCGCCGCCCACCTCAAAGGGCAGCAGACGGCACCCCACCGGGCGCACGTTCAGGGTGGTGAACAGCCGCGCGGCGATTTCGCCCGCATGGCTTCCGGTCAGATAAAGCTGCTGCATGGGAGGCCTCCTTGTGTGCTTTTGTCGGATCTGTTGCTTCTATTGTAATGGGTGGAGCGGCGGTTGTCAATGAGGAGAAAACGCCGGAACCGGCGGCGCGGCACACCCTGGCGGGCACGGGGACGCGCTGTGCATCCCGGTGGCCGGAAATCCCGGCAGTTTCCCCTGTAAAACCTCCGTAACATTCTCCCATCTCCTTGACTTTCCGTGCGATTTGCAATAGAATGTATGCAGACGAATCGCGCCTTTTTGCAGATCGGCGCTGAAGTTTGAGGTGAACCCCCCATGAAGCATGGTATGAAGTGGCTCGTGACGGCATTGCTGGCGCTGGTGATGCTCCTGACCCTGACGGCCGCGGCGGCGGAAGGCGCCTTCGGTCTGGTGACGATGGATCAGGTCGCTGTGCGCAAAAAGTCCAGCAAGGATGCGGATTACTGGTTCCGGCTCGACACGGGCTTCGTGTGCCGGATCCTGGACGTGACCGGGGAGGACGACGTCCTCTGGTACAAGGTCGAGTCCGAGCATCCCGACCCGAGCAAGACCAACACCTATATCGGCTATATCATCGGCGAGTGCTTCCGCCCCCTGACGGCGGAGGAGGCCGACCAGTATGACAGCAGCGATTCCGTGGTGCTGACGGTCGCGCCTGCGTCCACGCCGGTGGTGACGTCCTCTGCGGACCAGACCGCCGCGCCCACCCTGCGTCCTTCCACCGGCAGCTCGCTGTCCGGCTCCTTCGACGTGGGCATCATGGGCGGCACGACGGCTGCGCCCACCGCGACGCCCACCTATGCGCCCCCGGCCGAGGAGGATGACTACACCTCCGGCGGCGTTGGCGGCAGCGTGGACGACGCCTTCGCGGGCAGCGGCTTCGACACCATCGTGACCAACGCGACGGGCGAGGTGACGGCCAGCGGCACCAACTTCCGCCTGGCCCCCAGCACCGACGGCGGCCTCATCGGCAAGCTGAGCGCCGGCACGGTCGTGGAGCTGGTCACCATCCCCAGCTCCGTCGGCAGCGATTACTGGTACCGCGTGCGCTACAACGGCCAGGAGGGCTACATCCAGTCCAACTACATCCGCGTGCTGACCGTGGGCTACACCCCCACGCCCGCGCCCAGCGCCTATGGCTACGCCCGGCTGATCTATGACAGCGCGAACCTGCGCGACCTGCCCGGCGGCACCACCCAGGCCCAGTGGGAGGGCAAGGGCTCGATGCTTCAGATCGTCGGCCTGCCCCAGTCCAAGGGCGGCTACCAGTGGTATCCCGTGTACTACGGCGTCGACAAGACCACCTACTACGTCCGCGAGGACGTGATCACCCTGGTGGATTACAGCGGCTCCGCTCCGGCCACGGCCGTGCCCGCGCCTGATTACTCCGGCGCCTATGGCTATGTCCTGACCACCGAGCCCGGCGTGAACCTGCGCCTGAAGCCCTCTGGAGAGACCATTGCCCAGATCCCGCGCGGCGAGGTCGTCATGTGCATCGGCAATCCTGTCACCCCCACCGGCAGCAGCTACACCTGGTACTACGTCCAGTACAACAACCTGCGCGGCTATCTGCGCGGCGACTGCGTGCGCGTGTGCACGGAGGACGGCGGCGACATCGTCGCGACTCCGACGCCCGTCCCCACCGCCGGCACGACCACCGGCAGCTACGGCTACATCAAGCTGACCAAGGACAAGGTCAACCTGCGCGCCAAGCCGGGCGGAACCTCCCAGGGCCAGCTGCCCGTCGACCTGATCCTGCCCGTGACCGGCCAGAAGATCGCCAGCGGCAGCTATGACTGGTATCCCGTGCGCACCGCGGACGGCCGCACCGGCTACATCCGCAGCGACTGCATGATGCTGTGCGACGAGGCGGGCAACGAGGTCACCTCGACCCCCGTGCCCGTGCCGACGCCCGGCGTTCCCGGCACGCCCAGCGTGTCCGCCTATGGCTACATCCAGATCACCGAGCCCAACACCAACCTGCGCGACACCGTCGCAGGCGAGACGATCTACCAGCTCCGCAAGGGCACCGTCTGGCCGCTGATCGGCATTTCCGTCAACTACGGCCAGTACACCTGGTATCCCGTTCAGGCGGACGGCCACACCGGCTTCGTCCGCGGCGACTGCGCCTTCAAGCTCTCCGCATCCCAGGAGCTGAGCTACCTGCAGAACGGCACGGTCCCGGCGGAAACGCCCGCGCCTACCCCCAGCCTGAGCAGCTACGTCATCACCACCATCGACTATGTGAACCTGCGTGCCGCCGCTTCCCGCGACGCGGCCGCGCCCTACAAGGTGCGCACCGGTACGGTCATGGCCTTCAACGGCACCAAGACCGTCGGCACCAGCACGTGGTATCGCGTGATCTACAACAACACCGAGGTCTGGGTGCTTGGCTCCTGCGTGAAGGTCATGACCGCCGCGGAGTACGAGAGCTGGCTGAGCCAGAACCCCGGCTCCTCTCCCGACACCAACGCCAGCCTCGGCTACCTGATCACCGTTGAATCCGGCGTGAACGTCCGCAGCGAGGCGGCGGGCTCGAAGATCCTCACGCGCCTGGCCAAGGGCACCATCGTGCCCTACTACGCCGAGGCCCGCAAGGTCGGCAGCTACAGCTGGTACGCCATCCGCACTGCGGAAGGCGTGGATGGCTACGTCCGCAGCGACATGGTGGAGAAGTGCACCGAGAACGGCGGTGCGCTGCCCACGGCAACGCCCATCATCGGCGGCTCCACCGGCGGCTCCCAGCAGGAGGCCACCTACACCACGCTGCGCCTGGGCTCCTCCGGCACGGCGGTGTACAACCTCGTGGTCGAGCTGAAGAACCAGGGCTACTACACCGGCACCGTCACCAGCAGCTACACCTCTGCGGTGCGTCAGGCGGTCATCGACTTCCAGACGGCCAAGGGCCTGACCATCGACGGCATCGCCGGCAGCCAGACCCAGCACGCCCTCTTCGGCACCGTGCCTCCCGGAACGGCGGACCCGAACAACCTGTCCTTCACCTTCTACCCGGTGGAGAAGATCGACTGGTACACCGGCGGCATCCAGCAGCTCTGGGCCAAGGGCGCGAATTACAAGATCTACGACGTGAAGACCGGCATCGTCTGGTGGGCGCACCGCTGGTCCGGCGCGGCGCACGCGGATATCGAGCCCCTGACGGCGGCAGATACGGCGCGTCTGTGCCAGATCTACGGCGTGGATGACGCGCAGGAGATCTACGACAAGAACCTCTGGCAGCGCCGTCCCTGCCTGGTCACCATCGGCACCCGTACCTTCGCCTGTTCGCTGGACGGCATGCCTCATAACCCCGACGGCGACACCATCGACAACAACAACATGACCGGCCAGATCTGTCTGCACTTCACCAACTCGAAGGGCCATGATTCCGGCAAGGTCAGCTCCTCCCACCAGGCGGCCATCCAGGAAGCCTACGAGTGGGCAAAGAGCCGCTTCGGCGCCAAGTAACCAGGGGCTTTGCCCCTGGACCCCACCAGAGGGGCTTAGCCCCTCTGGACTCCCGTTGCGCGATCGAGTTGCGCGCCTTCGGTTGGGGTTGCGCCCGCGTGGAGGGCATGGGCTGCTGCACTGCTGTGCGGCGGCCCTTTGCTCTTTCCTGCGAGATATCGCGGGGTGCGCCTTCGGTTGGGGTTGCGCCCGCGTGGAGGGCATGGGCTGCTGCACTGCTGTGCGGTGGCCCTTTGGCTCTTTCCTGCGGAAAGTTGCGGGTGATATTGGCGCAGAACACAGAAAATACAAACATTCTGGCGAAAATACACGAAAAATACAATCCGAATACAAAATGTAACAGGCTCTCTGTGAGCCGAAATCGTTTTAGAACCACAAGATGTAGTGTGGTGACAACGCGGCAACAAGGGTGAAGCGAATATTAACACTTGACAAGGGAATTGTGAAACCTTTATAATGAAGTAACACATGCCGTTCGGAACGGGCGGCGTGAACATTCTTTCAAGGAGGCAATCCACATGAAGAAGATTCTGGCTCTCGTGCTGGCGCTGTGCATGGTTCTGCCCTGCTTCGCCATGGCCGAGGAGACCACTGAGTCCTACATTTTCAAGGATTCTGTGTCTACTCTGGCGACGAACTGGAACCCCCACACCTATCAGACCACGGATGACGCGTACCCCGCTGATTACCTGCGTACTGGTCTGTACACCTTCGTCTTCAATGACGAGCTGAACCCCGTTGAGGGCAAGGACCCCTACACCGGCTACAAGATCATCCCCGAGATGGCTGCTTCCGAGCCGGTTGACGTGACCGAGCAGGTCAAGGCTGAGCATCCGGAATACAACATTCCCGCTTCCGCCACCTCCGGCTACGCCTACACCATCGAGCTGAATCCCAACGCGACTTGGGAAGACGGCACCCCCATCAATGCTGACACCTACGTGGAGTCCATGAAGCGCCTGCTTGATCCCAAGCTGATCAACTACCGCGCCACCGACTACTACGCCGGCGACTTCTGCATTGCTGGTGCCGAGGCTTATGCCAACGGCGGCCGTACCGTCTCCACCGACACCATGGCCAAGTATGCTCTGGCTGACCTGACCAAGGCTGAGGACGGCACCTACTGGACCGCCGACGGCCAGCAGATCTTCCTGGGCGTCAACTTCCCCCTGGATTGGACCAGCGGCAACACCCTGA
>SVGU01000015.1 GCA_015056155.1 Clostridiales bacterium | reverse complement strand
GCGGTATACCGGGGGTCAAATCCCGGTATACCCTTTGGTTGCCTAAAGGAAGAATCTGTTTTTTTGGCTGTAAATGCGAAAAATGCAGATTACAGCCAAAAAAGCAGATTGCCCGTGCGATTGTGGAAGCAACCGTTCACAGCATGGGCGCGAAAGATCGTGCGAGTCATTCGACTGGCAATAGGAAGGATTGACGCCCATGTTCAAGTATACCCTGCAACGACTGGCGCTGATGCTGATGACCCTGCTGATCATCACCTGCATGTGCTTCGTTCTTGTGAGAATGCTGCCCCCGGTGGAGCTGCCGCCGGAGGATCCGCATACTGCCGTCGTGCTGGCGCAGCGCGAGGCGTTCGGCTACAACAAGCCCTATCTGGTGCAGTTCGGCATCTTCCTGAAGAACATCTTTACGAGGTTCGACTGGGGCGTGTCGGATAAGCTGTACTTTGGTCAGGACGTGGCGAAGATGTTTATCTCCAAGCTGCCCGCGACCATGATCATCAATTTCTATTCGATCATCCTGAGCATCCCGATCGGCATCGCGCTGGGCATCTTCGCGGCGCTGAAGAAGAACACCTGGATCGACCACTCCATCTCTACCCTGACGATGGTGGTCATTTCGGTGCCCTCCTTCGTGTACGCGTTCCTGATCCAGTATTTCCTGTATTTCAAGCTCGGCTGGCTGCCTGCGCTGGTCGAGTCCCTTGAGGGCCGCTCCTATCTGGACTGGGCGGTGTTCAAGTCCATGCTGCCGCCTACCCTGAGCCTGTCCTTCGGCACCATCGCCGGCTTCACCCGCACCACCCGTGCGGAGCTGACCGAGGTGCTGACGAGCGAGTTCATGCTGCTGGCGCGCACCAAGGGTCTGACCCGCCGTCAGGCCACCATCCGCCACGCGATGAAGAACTGCATGGTCGTTATTCTGCCGGCCATCTTCTCCAACTTCATCGGCATCATGAGCGGCTCCCTGGTCATCGAGAAGATCTTCGCCGTGCCCGGCATCGGCGGTCTGTACCTCAACTCCATCAACGGCCGCGACTACAACATCTTTATGATGCTGACGGTGTTCTATACCGCCGTCGGTCTGCTGGCCAGCATCGTTATGGATATCTCCTACGGCTTCATTGATCCCCGTATCCGCATGGGCTCCAAGAAGTAATCTTGACGGAAAGGATGTAAGAACATGGCAAATAACCAGTATCAGCACATTCCGCAAGAGAAATTCGCCTTTGCGCAGCTGGATGCGGAGCTGAAGGATAAGAAACTGGAAACCAAGGCGCGCGGCTATATGGCAGACGCCATGCTGCGCTTCAAGAAGAACAAGTCTTCCGTTGTGGCGGCATATATCATTCTGCTGCTGGTGCTCTTCGTCATCGTGTCCCCGATCCTCTCTCCCTACCAGGTCAAGCACATGGACAAGCTGTACATGAACCATCCGCCGTTCGTGCGCAGCGTTGCGGAGAAGAAGCTGGGCATTCTGGACGGCGGCATCACCCGCACCAGCCAGAACGACGCCTCCATGGATTACTGGAGGGGCATCGCCCAGGAGACCGGCATGGATCCCGTCATCGAGATCGTCAGCGACACGGTCCGCACCGTGAAGCAGCGCGGCAAGATGGTGGAGACCCACAGCTACACCCTGCGCAACAACAACTACTACGAGACCGGCAACATCTACCTGACCCTGAGCTATGACGATTTCAACAAGATCCAGGCCTGGCAGAATGAGACCGGCATCCAGGTGATCTTCCCGTGGGTCGAGACCAAGGACATCAAGGATATCACCAACAACCCCAACCTCTGGTACAAGGTGAAGAACGCCAAGGGTGAGGCCGACAAGGACGACAACGGCAACTTCATCCCCGCGTACTCCACCAACAAGAGCATCGAGGGCGCGGAGTACAACTCCCTGCGCATCGCCGGCGACGACGGCAGCTACATTTACAGCGCCCGCAAGTCCGGCGCCGTGCAGTGCCGCGTGAATTACTACAACTATTACACCTACATCAACAACGGTCTGGAGCCCACCTATCTCATGGGCACCAACGCCAAGGGTCAGGACATGTTCTGTGCCATCGGCATGGGCGGCCGCTTCTCCCTGGTCTTCGCCGTTCTCGTTTCCGCCATCAACCTGACCATCGGCGCGATCTACGGCGCCATCCAGGGCTACTACGGCGGCACGACCGACCTGGTCATGGACCGTATCGCGGATATCCTGTCCGGCATTCCCTTCACCGTTGCGGCGACCCTGTTCCAGCTGCATCTGGCGCAGAAGGTGGGTACTGTCCCGTCCTTCCTGTTCGCCTTCGTCATGACAGGCTGGATCGGCATGTCCGCCCTGACCCGTAAGCAGTTCTACCGCTTCAAGGGCCAGGAGTACGTGCTGGCGGCCCGCACGCTGGGCGCCTCCGACTGGCGTCTGATGTTCCGCCACATCTTCCCCAACTCGCTGGGTACCATCGTCACCAGCTGCGCGCTGGTCATCCCCGGCGTCATCTCCTCCGAGACTTCCATGACCTATCTGGGCATTGTCAACCTGTCCGAGCTGGTCGGCACCAGCATTGGCGAGCTGATGAGCCAGGGCCAGACGGCCATGACCTCCTCCCCCCATGCGATGCTGTTCCCTGCGCTGTTCTTCTCGCTGCTGATGATCTCCTTCAACCTCTTTGGCAACGGTCTGCGCGATGCATTCAACCCCACCACGAGAGGAGAGGACTAAGTTTATGGAAAATAAGCTGCAAGTGCGAGATCTGCGGATCTCCTTCCGCACCTCCAATGGTAAGGTGCAGGCCGTTCGCGGCATCAACTTCGATCTGGCCAAGGGCGAGACCATCGCGATCGTCGGCGAGTCCGGCTCCGGCAAGTCCGTTACCTCCAAGGCGGTGCTGGGCATCCTGGCCAACAACGCCATCGTCGAGAGCGGCGAGATCATCTATGACGGCAAGGACCTGCTGAAGATCACCGAGGACGAGTTCCACAAGATCCGCGGCGACAAGATCGCCATGATCTTCCAGGACCCCATGTCCAGCCTGAACCCCATCGTCAAGATCGGCCGCCAGCTGACCGAGGCCATGATCCTCAAGGGCAAGGCGCGCCAGAAGGAAAGCCGCCGCACGTTCAACTCCTTCCTCAAGCGCCTGGAGAAGAACATCATCGCGGCGAAGGACCCCAGCGAAGCGGCCGGCGTGAAGGCCAAGTGCAAGGCGTTTGACAAGTTCGAGCGCAAGCACCTGAAGCTGGAAGGCAAGTACAACGTGGCCTACGACGCAGCGACCGAGGCGCTGGGCGAGGCGGAGGAGCTGGTGTTCGAGCTGAGCCACGACGCCGGCCGCGACGTCAACTACCGCGTCAACCGCATTGCCGATCTGTCCGTCGATTCCATCCACGAGTATGTGGTCAATGAGAACGCGGCGGAGCTGAAGCAGCATGTGAAGCTCCTGCGCCGCAGCGCCCGCACGGCGGATGCGGACAGCAGCTGGATCGTGAACGTCTTCATGACGATCATCTGCGCCATCATCCGCAACACCGTGTCCAAGGAGGCCCGCCTGAATGCCCTGACCCGCACGGCGGAGATCCTGCGCGAGGCGGTCGGCTTCGAGAAGCCGGACTTCTTCGCCATGGGCTACTTCAAGACCTTCTGCAAGGAAGCCATGCCCGAGGGCACGGTGGCCGAGCAGAACGCCTACATGAACAAGGCCCTGTACGACGGTTTCATGAACGATTTCCTGAGCATCGTGGACGACGGTCTGCGCTACAGCGCCGAGGCGGCCTATGACAAGAAGGCCGAGGCGATGAGCGTGCTGGCCGAGCAGCGCCGCGTGTTCGAGGAGAAGCCGCTGAACAAGAAGGCCTGCATGGCGGCCTACAAGACCATGGTGGACGCGGTGGAGGCGGGCATCGACCGCATGGAGTACGTCAAGGACAGCCGTGCGTACACCTTCTCTTCCGTGCTGAAGAACAACATCGACCGCTACTTCGGCGGCATCGAGAAGAACGCGGCCGAGGAGAAGCGCTTTGCCAAGCAGACCGCCCGCTATGAGGCGCTGGTCCAGAAGGGCAAGGAGCCCGAGTGGCATGTCGTGCCCAAGTCCCTGATCGACCTGGAGAAGGCGCAGGAGGACCTGCTCCGCGCGGTGGACAACATGATCGCCCACTACGAGGAGCTGATCGCCCGGCGCACCGGCCGCGACTACGACAAGGAAGCCGTGGCAATGGTCGACTACCTGAAGGAGAACGCTTCCGGCGTTGTCAACAAGGTCACCAAGGGTATCGCCAAGGAGCGCGCCATCAAGCTGATGAAGGAAGTCGGTATCGCCGACGCCCGCAAGCGCTACAACCAGTATCCCTTCGAGTTCTCCGGCGGCATGCGTCAGCGTATCGTGATCGCCATCGCCCTGGCTGCCAACCCCGACATCCTGATCTGTGACGAGCCTACCACCGCGCTGGACGTGACGATCCAGGCGCAGATCCTGGAGCTGATCCAGAAGCTGAAGAAGGACCGCAACCTGTCCGTCATCTTCATCACCCATGACCTGGGTGTCGTGGCGAACATGGCTGACCGTATCGCTGTCATGTACGCGGGCAAGATCGTGGAGTGCGGCACCTCTGAGGAGGTGTTCTACAGCCCCGCCCACCCCTACACCTGGGCGCTGCTGTCCTCCATGCCCGATCTGGACTCCAAGGAAAAGCTGGAAGCCATCCCCGGCACGCCTCCGGATATGATCTATCCCCCCGTGGGCGACGCCTTTGCAGAGCGTAACCGCTATGCGATGAAGATCGACTTCGAGCAGCAACCGCCGGAGTTCAGGATCACCGATACCCACTGGGCTGCCACGTGGCTGCTGCATCCCGATGCACCGAAGGTGGAGCCGCCCAAGACTGTGACCAACCGAATCGCAAAGATGAAGGCGAGAATGGAGGCGGCTGAGAATGTCTGAGAACCTCAATATGAACTCCGCCCCCGTGAACAATGATGCGGACGTGCTGCTGCGGGTGGAGAACCTGTGCCAGTACTTCAAGATCAACAAGGCCGTGGATGACGTCTCCTTCGACATCAAGCGCGGCGAGGTCTTCGGCCTGGTCGGCGAGTCCGGCTGCGGCAAGACCACCACGGGCCGTTCCATCATCAAGCTCTACGATATCACCTCCGGCAACATCTACTTCAAGGGTCGCCGCATCGCCGCCGGCGTGGGCACCTACCGCGACGCGATCCTCAAGGCGCGCGCGGAGATGAAGACCGCCGATCCCGCCCGCAAGGCGGAGCTGCAGGCCATCATCGCGGAGAACCGTGCGGAGATCCGCCGCGCCAAGGCGGACCACTTCGCCAAGGACGTCCGCTCCGTCACCGAGATCCAGATGATCTTCCAGGACCCCATCGCCTCCCTGGACCCCCGTATGACGGTCTACGAGACCATCGCCGAGGGCCTCAAGATCCGCGGCGAGAAGAACAAGGCGGTCATCGACGAGAAGGTCTTCAAGGTGCTCGAGCGCGTGGGTCTGGTCCGCGAGCATGCGGCCCGTTACCCCCACGAGTTCTCCGGCGGCCAGCGCCAGCGTATCGGCGTGGCCCGCGCGGTCGTCATGGAGCCGGAGCTCATCATCGCTGACGAGCCCGTTTCCGCGCTGGACGTGTCCATTCAGGCGCAGGTCATCAACCTGCTGAACGACCTGCGGCACGATCTGGGCCTGACCATCCTGTTCATCGCCCACGACCTGTCCGTCGTCAAGTACTTCTCCGACCGCATCGGCGTGATGTACTTCGGCAAGATGGTCGAGCTGGCGACCTCGGATGAGCTCTTCGCCCACCCGCTGCACCCCTACACCAAGGCGCTGCTGTCCGCCATCCCGCTGCCTGACCCGAACTACGAGAAGAACCGTGTCCGTGAGAAGTACAATCCCCTGATGGCCCACGACTACTCGGTGGATAAGCCGAGCTTCCGTGAGGTTGCCCCGGGCCACTTCGTCATGTGCAACGATGCGGAGTTCGAGCAGTATCAGGCGCTGCTGAAGTAAGCGCTGCACAAGATGCAACCATGGCCTTGGCTGTGGTTGCATTTTTCGACAGGACCTGATCGATCAAGGAGAACCTGCATGGATCAAAAAAAGAAGAAGTGGATCAGCTACGGCGTTCACGCGGCGTTCGTGCTGGCGCTGGTGCTGGTGCTGTACTTCGACTTCGTCCCGAGGCTGGATCTGTCCGATCCGCTGAACCGCGTGTACATTGATGCTCCGCAGGCGTGGCATGTGCGCTGCTGGAGCGACGCGATGTTCATTCCCGGCGTGCTGCTGGCAGGCGTGGGCGGTCTGATGTGGATCGCGACGACAGGCTTTTTCGATTTCCTGCGCTATGCGGGGCACAGCCTCTTCGTGCGCTTTTCTCCGACCAAGGACGTCCGGGAGCTGGAGACCTTCTATGAGTACAAGCTCCTGCGCTCCGAGGCCCGGGCGGCGCATCCTGCCAGCCACACGACGCTGATCGCAGGGCTTGTGACCCTGCTGGCGGCATTCATTCTTGCCATGATCAATCTGAACATGATCGGAGGTTAACAGACATGAACAAGATCCTTTCCACCCCCAAGGCCCCTGCGGCCATCGGTCCCTACAGCCAGGGCGTGCAGACCTGCGGCGGCCTGGTGTTTGTCAGCGGTCAGCTGCCCTTCATTCCCGAGACCGGCGAGCTGCTGGAGGGTACGGTCGGCGAGATGACCGTGCAGAGCATGAAGAACATCGAGGCGATCCTGGCGGAAGCCGGCTGCACGCTGGCTGACGTGGTGAAGACCACCATCTTCCTGAAAGACCTGAACGACTTCGCCGAGGTCAACGCGGCCTACGCGACCTTCTTCCCTCAGAATCCTCCGGCCCGCGCCTGCGTGCAGGTTGCCAAGCTTCCCCGCGACGCCAAGGTCGAAATCGAAGCCATTGCCAGCGCCAGCGTGCCGCTGGACCCGGCTCGCGATTGAGTTGCGCGGCTCCTTTGGGGTTGCATTCGCGAGTGGCTGAGGCATAGTTGAGCGTCGCACGGGACACGGAGGGTGTCCCGCGCGAGCACGGCACGCGACAGGCGTGCCGCGCCAATGTCGGTCTTAGCCGGACGAAGCCAGCGTGCCGCTGGACCCGACTCGCTGACCAGCGTGCCGCTGGACCCGGCTCGCGATTGAGTAGCGTGGTTCCTTCTGGGTTGTGTTCGCGAGTGGCTGAGGCATAGTTGAGCGTCGCACGGGACACGGAGGGTGTCCCGCGCGAGCACGGCACGCGACAGGCGTGCCGCGCTGATGTTGGTCTTAGCCGGACGAAGCCAGCGTGCCGCTGGACTCGGCTCGCGATTGAGTAGCTTGGTTCCTTCTGGGTTGAGTTCGCGAGGGGCTAAGGCATAGTTGAGCTGCGCACGGGACACGGAGGGTGTCCCGCGCGAGCACGGCACGCGACAGGCGTGCCGCGCCAATGTTGGTCTGGGTTGGTGAAAGATGGCCAGTGTGCCGGATCTGTCCAAGCCGGACGGAGCCGCCCCAAAGCCTTTCCCTCCGGGAGCGCTGTCAGCGTAGCGGAATGAGAGGGCCACCCCGCCCCACCTTACTAACAGAAAGGGAGATGTTCCCAATGGGCAAGCACATCCTGCTCGTTCACGACATGACGGGCTACGGCAAGGTAGCACTGGCGGCGATCATGCCCGTGCTGAGCCACATGGGGCACCACCTGTACACCCTGCCGACCGCCATCGTCAGCAACACGCTGGACTACGGCCAGTTCGAGATCCACGAGATGACGGACTACATGCGCCGCACCCTGCAGGTCTGGAAGAACCTCGGCTTCCGCTTCGAGGCGGTATCGACCGGGATGATCTTCTCCGACGAGCAGGCGGAGCTGGTGTCCGGGCTCTGCCGGGACTCCGCTGCGGAGGGCTGCATGGTGTTCGTCGACCCGGTGATGGGCGACGAGGGCAAGCTCTACAACGGCGTGACCGAGGCGACCGTCGGCCACATGCGGGAGATGGTGTCTGTCGCGGACTACACCATGCCCAACTACACCGAGGCGGCCTACCTCGCCGGCGCGCCCATCCGGGATGACCTGACTCGCCAGGAGGCGGATGAGCTGGTGGATGCCCTGCGCACCCTCGGCGCGAAATCGGTGCTGATCACCAGCGCGAAGGTGGAAGGCGCATACTGCGTCGTGGGCTACGACCATCAGGCCGGCGAGCGCTTCCTGCTGCCCTTCGAGATGGTGCCGGTCTTTTTCTCCGGCACGGGCGACATCTTCAACGCCGTCATGACCGGCCGCGTGCTGGACGGCGACCCGCTGCCCCAGGCGGTGCAGAGGGCGATGGACGCGGTACGCGAGATGATCCTGCGCCACAAGGACAACGAGGACCACTACGTCGGCGTTCCGCTGGAAAACTGCCTGGACGTACTGGAGTAAATTGCATCAAAACAAGGCCGTGCTGCCCGCTGGGGGTGGCACGGCCTTTTGTGGTGGGGTCAGTAGGTAGTGAAGGGTTTGTTGTGCCTCTTGACGTACTGCTGGGCGTATGACCCGGCGGGGACATGGAAGGAGATCTTGTAGCTGCAGTGCAGGAACGCATCGTTTCCGATGTCTGTGGCACTGGCCGGCAGCGTCACCGCAGTCAGGTCCTCGCAGGCGTAAAACGCGTAGTCGCCAATGGTTGTGACGCTGTTCGGGATCGTGATTGACGGCAGGGAAGAACAAATGGAGAATGCATGGTTTTCAATGGTTGTGACGGTATTGGGGATGGTCACCTTCGTCAGGGCATGACACCAGGAGAAGGCATCGGAACCAATGGTTTTGACGCCGTCCAGGATCGTTACGGATGTCAGGGACTTACACGCGGAGAACGTGTAACTGTCGATGGTTGTGATACTGCCTGGAATGGTTACCGTCGAAAGAGAAATGCAACTATAGAAGGCATGATCACCAATGGTTTTGACGCTGTTGGGGATGGTTACAGCTGTCAGGTAAGTGCAGCCATGGAAGGCGTACTCGCCAATGCGTGTGACATTATCGGGAATCTTGTAATGATTTCTCGAAGAGATTCGGGGAGGGTAAGCGATCAGCACACCGTCCGAACTGATCAGCGCATCATCATGCAGGTAGTAGTACGGGTTGCTTCTCGGGATGTTGATTTGCTGGAGGGAAGGACAGGACGAGAATGCACCTTCGCCGATGCTCGTGATGCTTGCCGGGAGTGAGATCGCTGCCAGTTTATTACACCCATAGAATGCGAGTGCGCCAATGGTCGTGATGCCGTCAGGGAGCGTAAGGGATGTAATGAATTCATTGCCGCCGAAGGCATAATCGCCAATACCGGTGACACGGTACCCCTGCAGCTTTTCCGGAATCGACGGATTGGGCGAGGTAATGGTCGTGTCCGTGATGGTGCATGTGCCATTGGAGTACGTCGTGATCCGGTAAAACCCGCAGTTCACATCAGTTTTCACGATCTGGGGAACAGCAGTGGCCTTGGGGGTGACTTTCGCCTTTGGCGTCGCCGTCACTTTAGGGGTAGGCGTCACTTTGGGGGTAGGCGTTGGCGTGGATGGCACCGGTGTATCAAATCCGCTGTCGTACCAGGTGCGAACCACCTTGCCGCAGTTGACACAGACCTCGATGCACTGCTGCGTCCAGCCGTATTTACTGCCGTATTCGCGGCCTCCCTTCGTTTCAATGGTCTTACGATGTGGGCAGGGAGTGACGGTCGGGGTAGGACTGGGCGTAGTGGGCGCCGGTGTATCAAATCCGCTGTCGTACCAGGTGCGAACCACCTTGCCGCAGTTGACACAGACCTCGATGCACTGTTGCGTCCAGCTGTATGTACTGCCGTATTCGCGGCCTCCCTTCGTTTCAATGGTCTTATGATGTGGGCAGGGAGTGACGGTCGGGGTAGAAGTCGGCTTGGGGGTGGTGGGAACGGCCGTCGGGCGGCGTGTGGGCGTCGCCGTCACTTTCGGAGTAGGAGTGGGCGTAGTGGGCGCCGGTGTATCAAAGCCACTGCTGTACCAGGTGCGAACTACATCGCCGCAGTGCGCACAGATGTCTGTATACTTCTGCGCCCAGTCGTATTCATTGAAGTACACGCGGGGCTCCGGATATTCTATGGTTATGTTATGTGGACAAGGGGTGATAATCGGCGTGGCTGTTGGGGCAGCGGTATTCGTGGGAGTCGGTACATCTGTTAACACATAATGGATATCGTTTCTGGAAGCATACTGCTGCCCATAGGAGTTGCTGGAAACATAGAGTGTGGGACAACCGTAGAATGAATGGGAGTCGATGAAGATAATGTTGTCAGGTATTTCGACATATTCAAAACCGCAGGAGTAGAAGGCATAATCGCCAATGTGGGTGAGAGCTTCGGGAAGTTTGATGGAGGTAAGTGAATGACAGTTAAAGAAAGCTGCATAATTGATGTGAGAGACTGTTGTTGGCACGTCGATAGTCTTCAATGCGGAACAATGACCAAAAGCGTGTTCACCGATTTTCGTCAAGCGATCGGGCATATCAACTGATGTGAGAGAGGCGCAATCGTAGAAGGTGAACATTCCGAGTGATGTGATATTGTTGGAGAGAGTAACAGACTTCAGATTATCGCATGAATGAAATACCGAATCGCCCATAGACATAACACTGTCAGGGATAACGACAGATACAAGAGAATCGCAATCGTAGAATGCGGCATCGTCGATAGAGGTTACGTTGTATCCGTTGAGGAAATTTGGTATTGTGAGCGAATTTGTGTTACCGGTGAATCTGTTGATTGTACATGTGCCATTTTCAAATGTTGTGATGATGAAATCAGCAACTTCAATATTTGTTGCATCGGAATAGATGCTTGGCTGAGGGCTGGCCGTCGGCGTAGTGGTAGCCGTCTTGGTCGGCGTCGCCGTCGCTGCCTTCGTCGGGATCCGCGTCGCGGTATTCGTCGGCTTGGGCGTCGGCGTCGCCGTGGCGGTCGGCTTCGGTGCGGGAGTCGGTGTGCGGGTAGCCCTGGGCACGGCTGTGTAGACCGGCGGGACATACGCCGTCTGTGTGTTGCCGGCGTCGCCCGAGCCCATTCCGGCCATCACAATCACGCCGATCAGCAGCGCTGCAAACGCAGACAGCGCGCCGATCAGCCAGTTCCGAGTCCGGTTGGGCCTGGTGCCGGTGGCGGGCAGGTTGAATGCCGCGCGCAGGTCCTCCCGCATGTCCATGGCGCTCTGGTAGCGCGCCATCGGATTGCCGCTGGTCGCCTTCAGGAAGATCTGCGTCAGCTCGGGCGTGGATTTGCCCTCCGGCGGCGGCAGCATTCCGCCGTGGCCGTCCGGGACGGGCTTGCTGCCGACCAGCATGTAGTACAGCAGCGTTCCCACGCTGTAGATGTCCGTGTAGTAGGACTCGTTGGCGGAGGCCTGCATCATCTCCGGCGCGCTCATGCCGGGGGTGCCGATGCTGGTGTAATCCGTGAAGATCTCGCGGGTCGAGCCGTAGTCGATCAGCTTGATCGGCAGCCCCTGGGATGACTTGTGATGATTCTGCAGCACAAACACATTCCCCGGCTTGATGTCCCGGTGAAGCAGCATTCTGTTGTGGACCTTCCGCAGGATCTCCAGAAGGGAGATCGTCACCTTCACGCTCTCGAGGATGATCTCCTGCTGGGACCGGAGCTGGCGCTTCTCGTCCACATAGGTCTTCAGGTCGCAGCCCTGCAGATACTCCATGACGAGATAGACGGAGTTGTTCGCCTCGAAGGCGTCCAGCAGCCGGACAGCGCCCTCCACGTCCCGGAGCTTGCTCAGTACCTGCCATTCGCTCCGGGGGCTGCTCTTGTGCTTTTCGAACTCAGCCTCCCGGCCCGGAAGGGGGATGATCATCTCCGGGTGGTTGGGGTCGCGGGTACAGGTGGATTTCAGGAAATACTCCTTGATGCACACGACCTGCTGGCTCTGCAGGTCCAGCGCCTTGTAGGTCCCGCCGAAGCCGCCGCGGCCGATCAGCTTGCCCATGAGATAGCGGTTCCGGAGGATCGTGCCGGGCGGGCAGTCCCGCGGATCGAGCGCCTTGTAGGGCACGCTTGCATGGCATTTCGGGCAGACGGATGTGCTCCCCGGAATCTGACTCATGCACTCATAACAATAGTTTGTACCCAATGTAGAAGTCCCTCGCTTTTCATCTGCTGTATCAGGCGGCCGGTCCGCCGGTGTGTCGGGACCGGAAATAGCAATTCATGACAATTTCACTTGATTCAGTTTATCACGAATCGATGGGAATGTCCACCATTTCCAGGCCGGAAAGCAACAATATGCCATGAAAAAACAGGAAACCCGCACCAAATCGGGTGGTGCGGGACGATTCTGTATATGGGTGCTGAACCGGTGCGTGGCCGACCGGCAGTGAGAAGATCGCGTGCCGGTTTCCGGCTCCTCACGGGTTATCGAGGGTCCGTCGGATCTTTTCGCAGCAGTCGGCCGTGTGCCTGAGCAGGAACTCGCCGTGCCCAAAGCCGTCCATGATCTCCTCGTGGCAGTGTTTCAGATGCTTCTTGAGGATTCGGTGCGACTTCAGGGCGTAGGGTTCCTTGCTCCCGCACCACAGGTGCACCGTGTTTTGTGCCTGTGCGATCTCCGGACGGGCGCGATAGGTGTAATTCTCCAAGAAATTGCGGCGGACTGTTTCATCGCTGGCCTTCATGTACATCGCATCCATGAAGCCGCCGGTCACGTCCTCCTTGCTGGTTCCCATGAGCGCGATCATGACGTTCATGATCGCAGGGAGCTTCCCGGTATTCTTGATCCTGCAGAACATTTTGTACGTCACCCAGCCGGCGATCCAGCCCTGATGGGCGATATAGCAGCCGTCCATGATCACGGTGCCGAGGTCGACGTTGTTTCTCGTGAGCAGCTCGGTCAGCATCAGTCCGCCCTGCGACGCACCGTATGCCCCGTGGATCTTCCCGTGGTAATGACGGTCGATATACTCTTCGATCTGCCGTGCCTGGTCGGCAAAGGAGGTAAAGTCGGCGCTCCCGTCATAGAAGCCGTCCTGTGCAGGGATGATCAGGCGATAGTGCGCTTCCAGGGGCTTGAGCAGCTCGTATTCGCTCCGCCAGTCCTGCATCATGCCATGCAGGAGCAGAACTGGCGGGTTTTCTCGGTTTCCGAATTCGTTGAACAGCATACAGACTCACCTCATATATTGACATTTCGTGGATATTCTATCACGCATTGATGAATCCGGCAAGCCTGTGCGGCTATGGAGCGGCCGGGTTTGCATGGAAAAAGCCCGCACCGTTCTTTCCGGCACGGGCTGATGCATTACAGGGCAAACCGTGTGCGGAGCAGGTCCTCGTCCCGGGAGGAGTGGCCGATGAACAGGTCGAACTCGCCGGGCTCCACGATGCGCTTCTCTTCGCGGTTCACGAGGGAGAAGTCCTCCCGCCGCAGCCGGAAGGTGACGGTCTTCGTTTCGCCGGGGGCGAGGTCCACGCGGGTGAAGGCGATCAGCTGCTTCACCGGGCGGATGACGCTCGCCACCAGGTCATGCATGTAGACCTGCACGACCTCCGTGCCGGGGACGTCGCCGGCGTTGGTCACATCCACCGAGGCGGTGAGGGCCGCGGCGTCGAAAACCAGGTTGGCGTAGGAGAAGGGCGCGTAGCCCATGCCCTCGCCGAAGGCATATACCGGCGTGCGCGGCAGGTCCATGTAGCGACCGCCGTGCCAGCCGGGCAGGCTGTTGTAGTACACCGGCAGCTGGCCGGAATGGGCGGGGAAGGTGATGGGCAGGCGGCCGGAGGGGTTGAACACGCCGAAGGCAGCCTCCGCCACGGCCAGACCGCCGTACTGTCCGCCGTTGAAGGCGACGATGACCGCGTCCGCCGTTTCGGCGATTTCGCCGATGCACAGGGGCTTGGAGGACACCAGCACCACCGTCAGCGGGATGTTCAGCGCGCGCAGGGCCCGGTAGAGGGCCATCTGCTCGCCGGAGAGGTCGAGGTTGCCGCGATCCTTGTATTCGCCGTGCTGGTCGATGGTGTCGCCGACGACGAGGACGATCGCGTCCGCGTCCTTCGCGGCGGCCACGGCGCCGGGGATGTCATCCCTGGGGGGCATGCGGCGCATGCTCTGCTGGCGGATGTTCTCCGCGACGGGGTCGGCCAGCACGGGGCCTTCGATCATCGCGATGACCTCCGGCGGCAGGGGACGGACCGCGCAGCCGTGGTGGTACACACACTGGGCGCCGTGCGCTTCGCACAGCTGCTCAAAGCCCTCCTTCACCGTCACATAGGGGCGGCGGGGCGGACGGGCGGTTTCGGAATTGGGGTGGGTCAGGTATGTCCAGTCGCCGTACTGGGACTGGATGTCGTCGGCGTTCTGGCCGATGACGGCGACCTTCTTCACGTCCCTGAGGGGCAGGGCGCCGTTGTTCTTGAGCAGGGTGATGCTGCGCTGACCGGCGCGGTAGGCGGCCTGGCGGTGCTCCTCGCAGCCGATGCAGCCGGGAATGCCCGCCTTTTCGGGCTTGCCGAACAGATCCATGCGGAACTTGACCGTCAGGATGTGGCGCACGGCGTCGTCCAGCACCTTCTCGTCCAGCCGGCCCTCGCGCACGGCCCTGATGGCGGCGTCGTAGAAGTCGAGGGTGGTCATCATCATGTCGTTGCCGGCCTCGGCGGAGAGGATGGAGGCCTCCCCGATGTCCGCGGCGACGAACTGCTGGGTCAGGAGGCTCTGGCAGTTGTTCCAGTCGGTGACGACGAAGCCATCAAAGCCCATCTCGTCCCGCAGGATGGTCTTCATGGTCTTGGGGTCGGCGGTGAAGGGCGTGCCGTCGATGGAGCCGTAGGCGGTCATGAAGGTGGCGCAGCCCGCGTCCACCGCGCGCTGGAAGGGCGGCACGAAGACCTCCTTCATCTTGCGGTAGGTCATCTGGGTGTCCACCGCGTCGCGGGCGCCCACGGCCTCGCCGTAGCCGATGTAATGCTTGGCGCAGGCGAGGATGGAGTCCGGCGCGTCCAGGGAATCGCCCTGATAGCCGCGGACGATGCCGTAGGTCATTTCGCCGGAGAGGTAAGGATCTTCGCCGAAGGTCTCGTCGATGCGGCCCCAGCGGGTGTCGCGGCCGAGGCAGCACACGGGGGAGAAGGTCCAGTGCAGGCCGTCGGTGGCGACCTCGCGGGCGGTCACGCGGCCCATCTCCTCCGCCACGGCGGGATCCCACGAGCAGGCGCAGGCCAGCTGGCTGGGGAAGATGGCGGCGTCCTGATTCAGGCCGTGGCCGTGGATGGCGTCGATGCCGAAGATGACCGGGATGCCCAGGCGGCTCTCCTTCAGCGCGGTCTGCTGCACCTCGCGGGCATCGTCGCCCAGCACGTGCAGGAAGGAACCGGCGCCCAGACGGGCCCAGCGCAGGGATTCCTCGCGGCCCGCGACGGTGTAGGGCACCTGAACCATCTGCGCGGCCTTTTCCTCCAGCGTCATCTGTGCCAGCAGGGCTTCCACCTTCTGCTGGATCTGTTCATTGCTCATCGGATGCTCCTCCTTGATTCGCTTTATAATATCGGATCGGATCAACGGGATGGTAGTATGCTTATGATACCTGTTTTCCGATGCAAAAGCAACCGTTCGACAAAATTTCGGCAAATTTCGTTATCGCTCCGGCAGGGGAAAAGGGGGAGGGTGTCGTATGTTTTAATCAGATATCCATATAACTTCCTGTAAATTGGAGGAACGGTAATGGACCGACAGCTTTATCTCGCCGAGATCGACCGGGTCAACCGCGAGGGCCGCTATCACCCCGACTGGGACTCTCTTGCCAAGCATCCTGTGCCCGCGTGGTACAAGGAAAAGCGGCTGGGCATTTTCCTGCATTGGGGTGTGTTTTCCGTGCCTGCGTATCATGACTGGTACGCCCGCAACATGTATATCAAGGACTCCGAGGAGTACAAGTGGCACCTGGAGCACTACGGCGACCCGAAGGATTTCGGCTTCAAGGACTTCATTCCCGATTTCAAGATGGACAAGTTCGACCCGCAGCTGTGGGCGAAGCTTTTCCGGGAGGCCGGCGCGGACTATATCGTTCCCGTGGCGGAGCATCATGACGGCTTCCAGAACTATCAGAGCGAGCTGAGCCACTGGAACGCTGCCGAGATGGGTCCCCACCGGGACATCACCGGCGACCTCCTGCGGGAGGCGGAGCGCGTGGGCATGACCCTGGGCGCGTCCACCCACCGCGTGGAGCACTGGTTCTTCCTGGGCCATGCGAAGGAGACCGCAGGCATCGGCGACCAGCAGCTGGGCGACTACGAGTGGCCCGCGATGCCCGAGGCGAATCACCACGACCTGTTCTCCGAGCCCACGCCCACCGAGGAGTTCCTGACCGACTGGCTGCTGCGCTGCTGCGAGATCGTGGACAGGTACCATCCGCGCATCATCTATTTCGACTGGTGGATCCAGCACAGCGCGGTCAAGCCCTACCTGAAGCGCTTCGCGGCCTACTACTTCAACCGCATGGAGGAGTACGGCGGCTGCGTGATCAACTACAAGCATGACGCGATGCCCTTTGGCATCGGCGTGCCGGATATCGAGCGCGGCGCGTTCGCGGAGGCGAAGCCCTTCCTGTGGCAGTCCGATACCTCCGTGATGCGCTGGAGCTGGAGCTATTCCGAGCAGCCCGGCAAGGCGGTGTTCAAGTCCCCGGCGGAGATCATCAGCGATCTGGTGGACGTGGTGTGCAAGAACGGCCGCCTGCTGCTGAACTTCGGCCCCAAGCCCGACGGCGAGCTCCGCGAGAAGGAGATCGAGATCCTCAAGGCCATGGCCGCGTGGATGAAGGTCAACGACGAGGCCATTCACGGCACGTCCGTCTGGCGTATCGCGCAGGAGGGCCCCACGAAGATCCAGGAGGGCCAGTTTGCCGACGGCGCCGCCCGCGGCTACACCAGCGAGGACTTCCGCTTCACCTGCAACGGCAGCCGCGTGTATGCGACCTGCCTGGTGTGCCCGGAGGACGGCCAAATGCACATCAAGTCCCTGCGCGAGGCCGACGCGAGCCACCTGCCCCTGTGGCACGGCGTGATCGAAAAGGTCGAGGTGCTGGGCTGCGGCGAATGCAAGTGGACGCGCGACGAAGAAGCGCTGCATGTTGACCTGGGCGCCTGGCGCAGCGACATGCCCGTCGTCGTGAAGATCGTCACGGACTGACGAGGTTCACCAAATTCGGAATTCGGAATGCGGAATTCGGAATTCATAAGTGCGGGCGGCAGGCTGCTCTCACGAAGGAGTTTCCGCCCGATGCTCCGGATGGATCACATATTCAATTCCGAATTCCGAATTCATCATTCCGAATTCACTTAAAGGAGTAGATTCCCATGAAATTCACCCAGGGTTATTGGATGATCAAGCAGAATTATGTCATGTCCTACGCGACCCACGCGGTGCGCGTGAACAAGACGGAGAAGTCCATGCAGGTGCTGTCTGCCTGCCGTCCCATCGGCCACCGCGGCGATATCCTGGACGGCGGCGCGATGACCGTGACCTTCACCGCCCCCCGCGCGAACATCATCCGCGTGAAGGTGACGCACTTCGCCGGCACCAAGGTGCGCGACCCCAAGTTCGAGACCTTCGAGGAGGACGTGACCCCCGTCATCACCGAGGATGAGCAGTACGCCTCCTTCACCTCCGGCGAGCTGACCGCCCGCGTGTACAAGGGCCATGGCCAGTGGCGCGTGGACTATATGGTCGGCGACCGCATCCTGACCACCACCGGCTGGCGCGGCATGGGCC
Source organism: Clostridiales bacterium (assembly GCA_015056155.1). Classification (GTDB taxonomy): domain Bacteria; phylum Bacillota; class Clostridia; order Christensenellales; family Aristaeellaceae; genus UBA11524. The sequence goes on along the minus strand of SVGU01000015.1, from coordinate 27,275 downwards.
GTGCGCTGGCCAAGGACGGCACCGACGTGTCCCTGCTGCCCCACGGCCGCTCCTACATGTCCGACTCCCTGCAGCTGGACGTGGGCGAGTGCGTGTACGGCCTGGGCGAGCGCTTCGGCGCGTATGTCAAGAACGGCCAGACCGTCGATATGTGGAACGCGGACGGCGGCACGGCCTCTGACCTGGCGTACAAGAACATCCCCTTCTACATGACCAACCGCGGCTACGGCGTGCTGGTGGAGGATGCGGGCGACGTGTCCTTCGAGGTTGCCAGCGAAAAGGTGGAGCGCGTGCAGTTCTCCCACGAGGGCGAGACGCTGGTGTATGACGTGATCTACGGCGGCGAGCCGAAGAACACCCTGGATCTGTACACCGCCCTGACCGGCCGTCCGGCGCTGCTGCCGCCGTGGTCCTTCGGCCTGTGGCTGTCCACCTCCTTCACCACCAACTATGACGAGGAGACCACCTCCTCCTTCATCAACGGCATGGCGGAGCGCGACATCCCCCTGTCCGTCTTCCACTTCGACTGCTACTGGATGAAGGGCTTCAACTGGTGCGACTTCGAGTGGGATAAGGACGTGTTCCCGGACCCCGTGGGCATGCTCAAGCGCTACCACGAGAAGGGCCTGAAGCTGTGCTGCTGGATCAACTCCTACATCGGTCAGGCCAGCCCCCTCTTTGAGGAAGGCATGAAGAACGGCTACCTCCTGTGCAAGGAGAACGGTGACGTCTGGCAGACCGACATGTGGCAGGCTGGCATGGCGATCGTGGACTTCACCAACCCCGACGCCTGCAAGTGGTACGCCTCCTACCTGTACAAGCTCATGGACATGGGCATCGACTGCTTCAAGACCGACTTCGGCGAGCGCATCCCCGTGCGCGGCGTCAAGTGGTTTGACGGCAGCGACCCCGTGAAGATGCATAACTACTACACCTACCTGTACAACAAGGTCGTCTTCGACGTGGTCAAGGACCGCAAGGGCGAGGGCGAGGCGATCCTGTTCGCGCGCTCTGCCACCGTCGGCGGCCAGCAGTTCCCCGTGCACTGGGGCGGCGACAACTCCGCCTCCTACATCTCCATGGCGGAGACGCTGCGCGCGGGCCTGAGCATGTCCCACTCCGGCTTCGGCTTCTGGAGCCACGACATCTCCGGTTTCGAGTCCACGGCCCCTGCGGACGTGTACAAGCGCTGGCTGCAGTTCGGCCTCATGTCCTCCCACAGCCGTCTGCACGGCTCCACCTCCTACCGCGTGCCGTGGCTCTTCGACGAGGAGTCCGTGGACGTGTGCCGCAAGTTCACCAAGCTCAAGTGCCGCATGATGCCCTACCTGTACCAGAAGGCGGTGGAGGCGCATGAGAACGGCTGGCCCATGATGCGCCCGATGATCCTGGAGTTCCCGGACGATCCCGCCTGCGACACCCTCGACCGTCAGTACATGATGGGCGATGCGCTGCTGGTGGCGCCCATCTTCCGCAAGGACGGTCAGGTGCAGTACTACCTGCCCGAGGGCACCTGGACGTGCCTGCTGGACGACGGCAAGGTCGAGGGCGGCAAGTGGCAGACCGAGATCCATGACTTCATGTCCATGCCGCTGATGGTGCGCCCCGGCACGGTGCTGCCCCTGGGCGCGGTGGACAACAAGCCCGACTATGACTACCTGCAGGACCTGGAGCTCCACGTCTACCAGCTGGAGGACGGCGAGAGCCAGACGGTGGTCATTCCCGACCTGAAGGGCAACGTCGCCGCCACCTTCACCGTCACCATGGTCAATGGCGAAGCGAAGGTGGAGACCGACTCCACCAAGCCCTACACGGTCATCATCCACAAGTAATGCACGACCGGGCGGCGCGGATGAAACGCGTCTGTGCCGCCCGGAAGTTCCGACAGCCGGATAGAATTGCGAGGCGATCGTATGGATACGAGGATCACCGTTCAGGACGTGCTGCAGGCGATGGCCCGCGGCGAGATCAAGGCGTACTATCAGCCGCAGTATGATGTGCTGACGAACAAGCTCAAGAGCGTCGAGGCGCTGGCACGCTGGATCTTGCCGGACGGTACCGTGCTCTCCCCGGGTCATTTTGTGCCCGTGATGGAGCGCACGGACGCCATTTGCCAACTGGACTGGTATATGCTTCGGGAGGCCTGTGCGTTCCTGTGCCGTCAGCCGGTGGCTCAGCGCCGTCGCATTGCGGTCAATTTCTCCCGCTGGCACTTCCACGATCCGCAGTTCCTGGATCGCTTGTGCGCCGTGGTGGACGAGCATGAGCTGCCCCACAAGCTGATCAGCGTGGAGATCACCGAATCCGCGGCGGTGGCGCACGGCCCGGACGTGGTGGACTGGGTGAACGCGGTCAAGGCGGCGGGCTTCCAGGTGGCCATGGACGACTTCGGCTCCAGCCTGTCCTCCCTCGCGTTCCTCAAGGACGTGCCCGTCAACGTGCTCAAGCTGGACCGCAATCTGCTGTCCAGCAACTGCGAAAGCGAGCGGGAGCGCGTGATGCTCGAGAGCATCATCTCCTTTGCCCACCGGCTGAACATGACCACCATCGCCGAGGGCGTGGAAACGGAGGAGCAGCTGAACTTCCTGCGCACCAGCGGCTGCAAGCGCGTGCAGGGCTTCCTGATGGCCAAGCCCATGCCGGAGGAGGAGTACGCCCGTCTGTGCGCCGAGCCCAACCCCGACAGCGGCGACGTGCTGCTGATGCAGTCCAGCGCCAGCGCGATGAACCTGCTGGCTGAGGCGATCTTCAAGCGGTTCCCGCTCATTATCCTGGCGAATATCACCCGCAACAGCTACTACATGATGGCCTACGACAGCTTCACCACGCATACCTGCCCGGCGGCGGGTGTGTTTGACGAACTGATCGAGGGCGGCGCGATCACCATGCATGCAGAGGATCAGATGCGCTTCCGCACCACCTTCTGCCGCGAGAACCTGCTGCAGGCCTTCGCGCAGGGGAAGGAAAGCGTCCGCGTCGTGACGCGCCAGCTTGGCGACGACGGTATTTACCGCCTGGTGGAAACGGTGGACTACTTCGTCACCAACCCCTCCACGGATGATGTGCTGGTCATCGCCATGAGCCAGACCCTGGCATAAGGAGCGCACGAATGAAGCTGTATATCAAGCAGAAGGTATGGTCGTGGAAGGATCGCTTCACGGTCAAGGACGCGGACGGCAACGACCGCTACACTGTGGAGGGCGAGATCATGTCCATCGGCCGGAAGCTGCATGTCCGTGACATGGACGGCCGCGAGGTGGTCTACATCGCGCAGGAGGTCTGGTCATGGATGCCCCGCTACCATGTGCACATCATGGGCAGCCATGCGGCGGAGGTGCACCAGAAGTTCAGCTGGTTCCACCCGAAATACGAGATCATCGGCCCGGACTGGACGGTGGAGGGCGACTGGTGGGCGCATGACTACGAGGTCAGCAGCCAGTCCCGCGGCCCGGTCGTGCGGATCTCCAAGGAGTGGATGACCTGGGGCGACAGCTATGAGCTGGACGTGGCTGACCCGGCGGATGAGCTGCTGGCGCTGGCGATCGTGCTGACGATCGACTGCGTGAAGGCGAGCCAGAGCAACTGAAAAAAGAGCGGGCCTGCATCGGGATGGATGCGGGCTCGCTCTTTGCTGTTTTGGATTTAATGCGGGCTGCGGGCGGAATACAGGAAGCGCGGGATCTGCGAGACGCCCAGATTGACGACATAGGAGCGGCCGGCGGCACGCAGATACAGCGTTCCTTTGTAGGTGCTGTGGCCGGTCAGGTCGCTCCAGCTGAAGCGGTGCGTATTCCCCAGTGCCGTTCGAAGCACAAAGCCTCCGGCATTCCAGCAGATGCACATGCGCTGGTTGGCCACGGCGAGGCACGCGGCGAAGACGGACAGGACGCCGCCGGCTCCTGCCCAGCGGACAGGCTGGCCGTCGGTCAGATACACATAGTCCATCGCCAGCAGGAAGACGTTGCAGAGGTAGAACAGCAGCACGGCCCACAGCTCGTAATATGCGGGCGTGCGGCCCAGCTCGCGTGGCAGCCTCGGCAGCTCCGGCGTGAGGAACACGGCGGCAAGGGCGACGAGGCCGCTCAAGCCGAACAGGACGCCGCTGATGAGCAGCGCGGTTCCGTCCGGCAGCGCCCCGCTCCGGACGGCAAGCCAGACGGCAGCCAGCGCCAGCGTCAGCAGCGCCGCGTGGGTCGCATGCCGGAAGGCATTTTGCAGCGGGGGCTTACTCATACACCGCGCGGCTGCCGCCGATGTAGGGCAGGCGGCTGTACGCCATGACGAGGTTGGCGTGGCCGATGTGGTCGTACTCGATGCGCAGGGGCACCGCCACGGGGCGGATGTGCATGCCCACGAGGGTGTCGCCGACGTCGATGGCGGCGTCTGCCTGGATGAAGGCGGCCAGGGCGGGCCTGGTCAGGCGCTTCCACGCCGCCGCAGGGACGCTGCCGCCGGCCTTGGGCTGGGGCACCGCATTCACCTGCATCAGGCAGCGGCTGCGCAGCACCGCCTCTTCCATCACGATGGAGCGGTTCAGGTGCTCGCAGCACTGGAAGGCCGCATGCACGCTGCGGGCGCGGCAGGCGGACAGCATCGCCTCCGCGATGATCTCGCCCAGCTCCGGCACGCTGCCCTTGCCGATGCGCGCACCGGCCACCTCGCTCGTGGAGCAGCCCAGCACGATCACGCCGCCGGGCTGGATGTTTCCGGCCTTGCACAGCGCGTCCACCGCCGCGTCAAGGGCGGCATAGATCTCGTTCTTCAGTTCGGTCATCTCATTCATTGGAGGTTTCTCCTTCCGTGATGGCGGGCGTTTCCTCCGCGCGGCGTGCGCGCAGCAGCCCGAGTATGTTCTGTGCGCCGATGGTCATGAACTGCCCCAGCAGTGTCGCGATCATGCGGGCGGTGTCAAAATCGACCTTCTGCAGGGCCTTGATGATCCCCGCGGCCCGGCCGGGCACGTCGGTCATCATTTCCTTCATCGTGGAGGCGCCGGTGGCCTCCAGCAGGTCGAACAGGGTATCCACAAAGAGACGGCGCTGGTCGGGGGTGACGCGGGAGAGCCATGCGTGCACGGTCTGGTTGACCAGCTGGCTGCCCACATCCACCTCGGGGGCCTCGATGAACCGCGTCCCCAGCACCTGCCAGGTGAAGGTGTCATGCTGCAAAAGCCCCAGCGCGTCGGACTTGACGACCGTGTACTCCGGGTGATAGGCCAGCAGCATCCCCACGACGCTGGACTTGGGCACGAAGGAGCGGATGCGCCGGGCGATGGCCGCATAGCCGTCGGAGGCCATGGTGGCGTCGTCCAGACCGGGGCCGTCGAAGGAACAGATGGCGCGGATGCGCGCCTGAATGGCGGGGTCGGCGTGGGCGGCGGCATAGACGGCGAGGTTGCCGCCCTTGCTGTGTCCGCCCAGAATGAGCGGGCCTTCCGTGTCCGCGGCGACCTGCGTCAGATAGGCAGAGGCGGCTGTCTGGGCGGGAACGGGGCTTTCGAAGGCCATGTTGAAGTCCTCGCGCCAGCCGACGATGGTGTTGTCCGTGCCGCGGAAGGCGACGTAGTGCACCCCGCCGGGCAGGTCGATGGTGACGGCGGCAAACTGCATGTCGCGGTCGGGGTCGGTCTGCGCCTGCGCATGGTGGAGCGTCAGGCCGCTGAAGCGCCCGGTCATGCCGGCGGCGGAGAGGAGCGCGCGTGCCTCCTTGATGAAGTTGATCTCGATCTCCGGCGGCGGGGGCATGCTGGCGGCGGCGTCCACGAGCAGCGTGGGTTCGGCAGGGTAGGTCATGTAGCTCAGCGTTGCGGCGATCAGGCTGTCCACGTCGTTCCACGGGGAAACCTCCAGCGGCACGTCGCCGCGCCAGACAAGGTAATCCATCATGTTGGCCATATGATCCCTCCCTTGGGTCGGGTACAGGCGGGTTGCCGGGCCAGGCATGCCCCCCGGGCTCCGGTCAGTCCAGCTGGCCGGAGTCCTTCATCATTTCGAATTCCTCGCGGGAGATGAGGCACATGCGGGGCTTGGCGCCGTCCTTCTGGGAGACGATGCCGCGCTTCTCCATCTCGTCTACGAGGCGGCCTGCGCGGGCGTAGCCCAGCTTCAGGCGGCGCTGGATGAGGGAGGTGGAAACCTGTCCGTCGTTGACGGCCATCTCGATGCACTGGGCCAGCAGGCTGCCGTCGCCGCCGGTGTAGTCGTCGCCGGAGGCGGAATCGGGGATGACCACCGTGTCGGAGTCGCTCTGGAGCTTCTCCAGCTCCTCCAGCACGACCGGGTCGTAGGAGGCCGGGCAGGTTTCGCGGATGAAATCGGTGATGCGGTTGACCTCCGGGTCGGAGAGGAAGCAGCCCTGCACGCGGATGGGCGTGAACTCGCCCGTGGGCATGTAGAGCATGTCGCCGTAGCCCAGCAGCTGCTCCGCGCCGATGCGGTCGAGGATGGTGCGGCTGTCCACGTTGGAGGACACCTTGAAGGCGATACGGGAGGGGATGTTGGCCTTGATCAGGCCCGTGATGACGTCTACGGAGGGACGCTGGGTCGCGACGATCAGGTGGATGCCTGCCGCGCGGGCCAGCTGGGCGAGGCGGCAGATGCGCTCCTCGACGTCCTTCTTGCAGGTCATCATCAGGTCAGCCAGCTCGTCGATGACGATGACGATGCGGGGCATCTTCTCGTCCTCGGGCATCTGCTCGTTGTAGCCGTCGATGGCGCGCACGCCCGCCTCCTGGAAGCGCTTGTAGCGGTCCATCATCTCGCCCACCGCCCATGCCAGCGCGCCGGACGCCTTGTGGGGATCCGACACCACGGGCACCAGCAGGTGCGGGATGCCGTTGTAGCACTGGAGCTCGACGACCTTGGGGTCAACGAGGATCAGCCGCACTTCCTTGGGGCTGCAGCGGTAGAGCAGGCTGTTGATGATGGTGTTGATGCACACCGACTTACCGGAGCCGGTGGCGCCGGCGATGAGCAGGTGGGGCATCTTGGCCAGGTCACAGACGATGGGCGTACCGGCGATGTCCTTGCCCAGCGCGACGACGAGGGGCTTCGTGGCCTTGCGCATCGGCTCGGACTCCAGTACCTCGCGCAGGGTGACGGTCGCGCGCTCGCGGTTGGGCACCTCCACGCCGACCAGGGACTTGCCGGGGATGGGCGCCTCGATGCGGACGGACTTGACCTCCATGTTCATGGCGATGTTGCGGTTCAGGTCCGTGACCTTCGACACCTTCACGCCCGGGGCCAGCTCCAGCTCAAACCGGCTGATGGCGGGGCCGTGGGTGATGTGGCGCACCTTGGCGGGCACGCGGAAGGACTGCAGTGTGTTTTCCAGGCGGCGGGAGCGCAGCGCGTCCTCCTCCTCGCTGATGCCCCGCTGGGGTTCGGGGGCCTTGAGCAGGTCCATCGTCGGGAAGACGTAGGGACGCTCCTCCTCCGTTTCCATCAGCGCGCCGTCGGGCATGGAAGCCATGCTGCGGCGGGGCGGCGTCTTGATCTCCGGCTGCCACATGCTGTCCTGCGGGGTCTCGCGGCTGAGCACGGGGGCGGCGGGCTGCTGCGGCTCCTCATTGCCGGGGAAATCCTCCCACGGGGGCGTATCCTCCCATGCGGGCTGGGGCTTGGGGGCAGGCTGTGCGGCGCTGCGGGCGACCGGGCGGGCGGGACGCGCTGCGCCGCCTTCCGGACGCCAGGAGGCGCTGCCGGCGTCTGCATCCGGCTGGCTCCAGGCGGAGGGGGTGTCCTTGCGGGATTTGCGGGGCTGCGCCGGGGCCGGGGCAGCTTCCGCGGCGGCGGGCGCCTGCTGGCCTTCTGCGGCGGCCTTGGCGGCCCGGAGGCGCGCCATGAAGCTGCCCTCGCGCACGGGGGTCTGGGCGTCCAGCGGATCGTCCGGCTGGGTGGCAGGCGCCTGTGCGGGCTTCTGGAAGGGGCTGCGGGCTGCCGGAGCCTGGGCTGCGGGCTGTTCGGCGCGGACGGGCGGTTCAGGCTGTGCGGGCACGTCCCAGTCGGAGGGAGCCTCCTGCACCGGGGGCGCGTCCTGGGTGTACCAGTCGTCCTCCTCCGGGACGGGCTGGGCGATCACGGGCTGCACGGGCGCAGGCTCCTGCTGACGCACAGGACGTGCGGGAGCGGCGGCCCGCGGCGGCTCGCGGCGCGTGGGCTGGGTGGCCTCGCCGGGCAGGGGTTCGTCCTGTACCGGGCGGTCGAAGATACCCTTGCGGCGCGGCTTTTCGCCGGTGGCTTCCGGCTCCTCGCGGCGGAAAAGGCTCTTGCGGCGCGGAGCGTCCGTCTGGACCTCCGGCATGGACTGGGGCGGGGAATACTGCCCCATCTCTTCAGGGGTAGGTTCAAAGCCGACCTGCGGCTTTTTGCGGGACTTCTGTGCCTTCTGCGACCGGGGCTCGACCTTCTGCACCAGCGGGGGCTGCGATCCCTGCGGTCCCTGCATGGGCTGCACGGGCTGCGAGGGCTGCGATCCCCGCGGTCCCTGCATGGGTTGCACGGGCTGCATGCGGCCCTGCGTCTGGTTCCAGTTGGCGGTGCCGGCGGGCATCATGCTGCTCCAGGGGTCGAGGGGTTCGGGCTGGGGCTGCGGCTGGGGCGGGGGAGATTGCTGCATGCGCTGGATCTGCTGCTGCCGCATCTGCTCCTGCTGGATGCGGATCTGCTCCTGCCGGGCGGCCTGCTCCTGCTGCCAGATCAGCTCCTGCTCGTGCTGCCTGAGCAGCTCCTCCTCCCGGCGGATCCGGGCGTCGGCGTGCTTTTGCTGCAGGGCGGCGGAAATGCCCTTCACGTCCAGGCGGATCAGGAAGCAGAACACCACCAGCGCCAGCAGGATGGTGAACACGCCGCCGCCGATGACGCCGAAGCCCTTCCACAGCGGCCATGCCAGCAGCATGCCCAGGAAGCCGCCGCCGATGGCGAGGCCGTCGTTGCGCTTGCTGCCGCTGCCGTACTCAAAGGCGTCGGACAGGAAGGAGGACATCCCTTCGCCCACGTGATCCTGCCGGACGTCGGAGAGGATCGCCTCCATCAGCGAGCTTCCGCTGCTCATGAAGGTGAAAAGCGTCACCGTCGTCAGGATCAGCAGCAGCAGCACGCAGCCGAGGATGTACTCCCGCTTGGGCGCCTTGCGCTGGGTGGACATGATGATCAGCACGCCGCCCCACACGGGCACGATGGGCAGCGCGATGGCCAGCGAACCGGCCAGGCCGCTGCTGAGCGTGCGCAGGAGGGCGAAGATCTCCGCCTGCCCGATCTCCGGGCTCAGCACGTTGGACAACAGGATCAGCACGCCCAGTGCGATCAGGATCAGCCCCACGATCAGGCTGACGACCATGCCGTCCGCCGAATAAGCCGGGGCGCGTTTCCCTTGTTTTGGTTTCTTGTTTTGAGCCATGCGATCCTCCGTTTCAATACATATGCTTGCTTTGGTGCGGGGCAGACCGTTTTATTCTGCCGCAGGGATGACAAGGAGGGGGCGATCCCCCCTCGCATGCCGGATGTGTCTGTCAGGTCACTGCATCAGGAACACGCTGCGCAGCACGCCGCTTTCGTCGGCATGGAGCCGCAGCCGGTATTCGCCCAGCAGGTAATAATCGCTCGTGCCGGGCAGGATGCGCCAGCTGTCCGCCTGCGCTGCGCCGGTCGTGACGGTCGCGTCCGGCGTACCCAGCGCCTGCCGCCATTCGGCCATGGTGGTCGTGCCGGTGCACAGGCCGTGCAGGTTCAGCCGGTCGGTGCGGATGATGCTGACGGTGCTCTTGTCCCAGCTGTCCGTCAGCGCATCGGTGATGAGCCATGTGCCGCGGAATGCGCCGTCCTCCAGGATGAACATGCGGCCGGCCTCGCACAGCTCGTTGTCGGTCAATTGGGCATAGCGGTCGGTCAGCTCCTTCACGGACTGGCCGATCACGGCGGGGACGCCGGGGAATCCGCCGGCGGACAGCGCATCGGTGAGGTGCGTGCGCGCGAGGGCATCATTCAGGCGCAGCGTCTCCGGAACGCCCAGCGAGCACAGCACGCTGCCCTCGCTGAGGTCGAGGTATTCGCGCATTTCCGTCCACAGGAGCGTCACCGTGCCGGCGCGGTCGGACAGGGTGCGGAACTGCTCGATGGGGTAATACAGCGTCAGCCCTTCCCGGGAGACGGAAAAGCTTTCCGGCAGGGGCGTCAGGTTTCCGGCGGCCAGGTGGGCGGACTGCTCCGGCGCGACCTGACCGGTCAGGTATTCCCCGATATGGGCCCGGGCGGCGTCCGCGTCGGTGAACAGCGCATCCAGCGGGATGCTTTCCCCCGTGGTCAGGTCGAGGGTCACGGTGCTCCACACCTGCGTGGCGCGGGTCGTATCCACCGCGCCGTCGGCGAGGATGGCGCAGGAAAACACGTTCCCGGCGAGGGTATGGGCATAGCTGACCTGCAGCTTTACGGGCGATGTGAGCAGCGCCGCCATGCGGTTGATGCGCTTCTCGATCTGCCCGGCTGTCATGATGGCGTCGTTCGCGGCCTTCTGCACCGCCTCGTCCGCAATACCCGTCAGCTGCGGATAGTGCAGCGTGCTGCCCAGCATGTCCAGCGCTACGTCATGCACCTGCACGCTGTCTGCGGTCATGGTCGTTTCCGCTGCCGCCGCACCCAGCAGCAGCACTGCCGTCAGGCACAGAATGAAAATACGCTTCATCATAAGCGATACCTCCGGAAATTATATTCTACACCATTTAACGAATTTGCGCAACCATTCCATCCCAAGGGCTCTGCCCTTGGATCCCGCCAGAGGGACACAGCCCCTCTGGACTCCCATTGCGCGATCGGGTTGCGCGCCTTCGGTTTGGGTTGCGCTCGCGTGGGGCTGCGCTGAGGCGGACGGTCGGGCTTCCTTGCGGGAGTCACGCCGCACGGAGGGTGCGGCGCGACGCTTGCCGCGCGGCAAAGGAAGTGTATCCAAAGGCTCCCTCCCCGAGGGAGCTGTCGCCGCAAGGCGACTGAGGGAGCTCACGCCCCTGCTTCAACCCGCCGCAAAGGAAGCGCACCAAAAGGCTCCCTCCCTGAGGGAGCTGTCGCCGCAGGCGACTGAGGGAGCCCACGCCCCTGCTTCAACCTGCCGCAAAGGAAGCGCACCAAAAGGCTCCCTCCCCGAGGGAGCTGTCGCCGCAGGCGACTGAGGGAGCCGTGCCCCAGCCCCCACCCGCCGCAAAGGAAGCGCACCAAAAGGCTCCCTCCCCGAGGGAGCTGTCGCCGCAGGCGACTGAGGGAGCCCTCCCACGCAAAAGGGCAGCCGCCTCCATCCCGGAGCCGACTGCCCGAATAATTACTTGACCTCGTACGTACCGACCTGATCGGAATAGCCCACGCCCATGACCTCGCAGGTCTTGCGGGAGTTGGTCTTGCCGCCGTCGTAGGCGCCGATCTGGTTGATCTGCTTGCCCATGAAGATCATGACCGCCGTCTGGCCGCCGTCCAGATTGATGGCGTTGACGCAGCCCTTGGCGCGCATGAGCTTGGCGAGGTAGGAGACCGTCACGCCCTCGGAGCGCTTCAGGCGGCCCTCCGCCATGATGGCCACATAATGGCCGGGTTCCACCATGCCCACGGCGCAGCGGGGGTTCTTGCTCTCGTTGCTGTCATAGGCCATGGCGGACAGCTTGCCGTCCTTCATCAGGTACGGGCCGAAGGAGTAGACCATGTACGCGCCCTGGTCCACCAGCTCCTGCGCGGTGATCTCGTAGGAGCGATACACCTCCATGCTGCCGTCCTCGAAGAAGGCGCACATATCCAGGTTGGGGAACATGCCGCTGGTGTTGGCCTTCTTTTCGGAGTAGGGATCGTCGTAGAGGATCTCGCCGTCGCGGACGACCACGCCCGTGTTGCGGCCGTTGGCGCCCACGTCCACGCGGTAGGTGAAGTAGTCCGTGTTCATCGCGAAGACCACGCCGTGCTTCTGCGCGGTTTCGGCCGCGTCCACGCGGATCTTGGTGGTCTTTTCGGCGTCGTTCCAGATGCTGCGGAGCATTTCGCCCGCCGCCACATCCGTGTAGATATCCGCCTCGAACCACGTCAGCGGCTGGGTCGCGTCATACTTGCGCTCGATGATGATCTTGCTCGTCTCGTCGATGAAGAGCCACAGGCCCTCCTCCTCGGAGGAGTAGATGAACTCGCCCTCGTCCATGAAGCCGCGCTCGTTCAGCTCCGGCAGCAGGTGGGCATAGCGGGTGGTATCGGCGACGGGCTCCTTCTTTTCCGCAGGAGCGGTCTCCGTCAGCTCGATATTCTCCAGGAAGTCGTTCTTCAGCACGTCCTCGCCCACCGTCGTGTGTACGAGGCCGAAGACGCGGTTGTCATACTCCGCGCCGGTCTCCATCACGCTGAAGCCGGAGGCGGCCTGCGTCTTGTGGTAGATGCGGTACGCCTCGTCCGCCAGCTCCAGGCCGGTGTAGCCGTTCATGCTCTGAAGCGGCACGTTCCAGTCGAAGATGATCTGGTTCTCCTTCCACAGGTGGCGGTAGAACTTCTTGACCTCCCACGTGCCCCAGGCGACGGTCAGGTCGGTGAACTGATCCTCGTCTTTGGCGATCTCGATGGCGGCGAGGGCCGCTTCGGAGACCATCTTGTGCTGGGTGTGGCCGTACTCGCCGTCCACGTCCTGCGTCACGACGACCTCGGGCTTATACTGGCGGTACAGGCCCACGACCCACTCGTTGACCGCGTTCTTGCCGCCGGCGTTCTTGTAGGCCGTGGCGACGTTCTTGGCCTTGGAATCGCGGAAATCGCCGATGACGGGATAGTGCCGCACGCCCATGTGCCACAGGCCGTTGAGGAGCTCGGAGGAGCGGGTGGTGTTGGAGCGGGAGAAGTACGCCACGACGACCTTGCGCTGCATTTCTGCCGCGTAGGTCGGGATCGCGCCGCCGAAGAAGATCAGCTCATCGTCCGGGTGGGTGGAGAGGAACAGGATGTCCGCCTTCTCGTGCGTGGGCTCCCAGACCTGCACCCAGTCGGGCAGATCGCCCTCGGAGAGCGCGAAGATCTCGTTCACGCGCAGGGTGTACTTCTTGTCGGAGGAAACGATGATGCGCACATGCTGGCTCGGCTCGGGGAGCTTGACGTAGCTGTGCAGGAAGCGGGTATCGCCCTCGACGGCCTTGAACCAGTCGTCGCCGTCGTCCGAGACCTGCACCTCCCAGGAGGTGGGCATGTTGCCGAAGCAGATGTACACGCCGGCGATGGTCTTGCCGTCGGGTGCGGACATGGCGATGAAGGGGTTCTTGACGGACTTGCTCTCCCAGTAGGAGGTGTACTTCTTGTCCGTCATCTGGGTATACTTGCGCCCGGTATAGGCGACCTTGAACTTGCATTCATCCGTGATATCCACCGCTTCCGCCGCCAGCGCGAGGCCGGTGACGCACAGCAGCAGCAGGGTCAGGAGCATGCCGGTGAGGAGCTTCTTCATGTCTCTTCTGCCTTTCCTTCGTTCGGGTCGGTTGTTTCTGATATCATTTGCAGGATAGCATATCGGTCGTGGAAAGTCAATCGCACACCTGTTCAACGCAGGATTTTTACAGATTCTTCACGGACCGGGAAGGCGAATCCGCGTCCCCATGGAACAGGCCCTGCGGGACGGCTGGTCCGCGCAGGGCCTGACAGGTGGCGCCGCTTACTGGTGCGCCTTGCGGTATTCGCCGGGGGTGACGCCGGTGATCTGCTTGAAGCGGCGGATGAAGGAGTTCAGGTTGTAGTAGCCGACGGATTCGGAGATCATCTGCAGGGGCATCGTGGTGGTCTCCAGCAGCGTGCAGGCCTTGCGGATGCGAAGGTCCGCGACGTAGCCGGTCAGGGTGTTGCCGGTCTGCTGCTTGAAATACTGGCTCAGGTAGCTGCCGGACAGCCCGAGGCGGTCGGCGGCGTCCTGGATGGAGAAGTTGCAGTCGTCGTAGTTGTCGCCGATGCAGGCATAGATGCGGCCCAGCAGCTCGGGGACGGGCTCCTGATGGGGCTGCGCCGCTTCCGGCTCCGGTTCCGGGGCCAGCATGTGCAGCATGAAGGCGAGGTAGTCGTCCGCGGTGCGCAGGTAGCTGATGGTGAACAGATCCTCCATGTTGACCGGGCGGCCGGAGCTGGAGGACATGAGGAGCTGTACGGCGGAGTTGCAGTAGCCCTTGGCCAGCAGGGCGGAGACCTTGCGCTCCTTGAGGGCCGCGACGAACTGCTGCAGCAGCTCCATCTGCTGCTCCGGCTTCTTTCCGGGCAGCTCGCGCAGCTGGTGCAGGATATTGTCCTGCGTGTCCAGCGCCCGGTTGAGCTCGCTGTAGCGGATCAGCTGGTGCCGGCCGCGGATGAAGTATTCCCGCACGGCCTGCGTCGCCTCGAAGCAGGCGGCGGTGATCTGGCTGATGTTCTGGTAGCAGCCGCTCATGCCGATGGTGAAGGAGAGGGCGTGCTCCTGTGCGCAGACCTCCAGCAGGTGCTGGCAGCGCCGGTGCAGGTCGTCCTCCCGGTTGTCCGGCATGCCCACGAGACAGGCGATCGTCGAGGGCTCGAACAGCTCGCGGAAGTGGAACGTGTAGTCTTCGCCCAGCACGTCGGTCAGCACGCGGGTCAGCACAGCGCGCGGGACCTCTTCGCCCTCGCCGAAATGGCGCAGCATGATCACCTGATACCACGGCTTGTCGAAGGTCATGTCCAGCGGGCGGGCTTCCTGATTGAAATCGTCAAAGGAGCTGAACTTGCCCTTCAGCAGGGAGAACAGCAGCGTGTCCCGCAGCGCCTGCCCGTCGGGGGAGCACATGAGCTGAGCGCGCATGTGCTCGTTCTGCGCGGAGAGCGAGCTGAGGACGTCCTTGAGCGAGCTGAGCTCATCGCCCTGGGTCGATGCGCCCAGCGCCTGCGTCAGCTCCTTGATGGGCTTGTAATTGACCTGCATGGCATAGTGGATCACCAGCGCGCCCATGACCAGCAGCACCAGCATGAATACGAGCAGCGTGATCTGCGCGCGGGTGATGGGCGCCAGGTATATGGAAGCGGGCAGCAGGAAGGTGTAGGTCCAGTCCATGACCCCGGAGGGCTCGTTCAGGACGAGGTAGTCCGTGCCGTCAAGGAGCAGGCGGCTGCCCGTGGGCATCGTATCCATGGGCAGCGTGGAGGCGATCAGCCGCCCCGAGGCGTCCCAGATGGCGCCCTCCTGTCCCGCCTCGTCCGCGGGGGACAGCTGGTCGATGAAGTAGGATTCCTTCACGAAGTACATCTGCACCGTGTCCTGCAGGCGGGAAAAAACGGACGCTTCGTTGATAAATGTGATGTAGCGGTCGGAAGCGTTGATGCGCTCTGCCGGGCGGACGATGCGGCCGCTGAGGGCGGCCAGGTCCGTTTCGGGATCCGCCCATTCGTCAAAGACGAAGATGGTGTTGAAGAACAGGCGCTTGGCATATACGGCGGTGGAGGTGTATACGTTTTCCGCATCGCGCTCCACCAGCGCCATTTCGCTGATGAAGGACAGGGGCGCGAGCAGGTTCTTGAACTCGTTGACGATGCGCAGGTCGCGCATGGGGCTCTGGTCGGAGAGGTAGTAGGAGAGGAAGTTCTCGTTCACGCTGGAGATCTGGTAATCGATGGTGTAGATCTGCTGGATGTCGCTGTCCAGCTTCTGCACGGTCTGGCGCAGACGGCTGTGGTGCATCTCCATCAGGCTGCTCCTCAGCTGCACGACGAAAAAGGCCTGCGAGAAGACCACCAGTGCAAGCACGGCCGTCAGCAGCAGCGCCACGTAGGACATCAGGTATTTGTAGTAGGTTCTGGAGCGCTTCAGCATCCGCATCAACGCCATCCCTTCTGCAGTCGTTGAGGAAAACGCGGATTCATTATAGCACGGATGTCGTTTTTGTTCAATATTACACCGGAATCTCAAAAAATGAATATGCAAAAAGCCCTGATCTACAATTTTTGAGGCCGGAAAACTGGACAAAAGGGGAAAATGATGACCGGATCAGACAGGAACTGGGCTTTTTGCGGATTGAAAAAGCGGCGGGGCTGTGAGAGAATTCTGTTGAGGGACGGCAGGGGATGCTCTGCCGGAAAATGATTACTGCGCCGGCGGTTGACCGGCAAAAGGAGGCGCCGAAGTGAAACGGAGCGCAATGCTGGCTCTGCTGCTGGCCTGTGTATGTTTTGTCTGCCCGGCCATGGCAGAGGACTGGTCGGACCTGTATGCCTTCAGTACCGATTCTGCGGTCGGCTATGAAACGGCGCTGGAGGAATATGCTGCGTATGCATATGCTCCCGCCGACGCCAGGATCGAGCTGACGCCGGAGGCTGCGGCGCTCACGGGCGACGCGGCGCTGACGGAGATGGCCGGTCCGGACGGCCAGACCGCGAAGGTGCTGGCGCTGGGCGACGCGGAGGGAACCGCTGCATGGACCATCGAGGTCCCCGCAGACGGCCTGTATGAGCTGGAGATCAGCTACTACAATGAGGGCGGCAACGAGGCCAAGATCCAGCGCAAGCTCCTCATTGACGGCGCCGTGCCCTACGAGGAGGCCAACAACCTCTGCCTGTACCGCCGCTACGAGGAGGCGGCCGACGAGATCGGCCGCAGGAACTCCATCGACGACGAGGTCTGGCCCAAGCAGACGGAGATCCGCCTGTGGCAGACCGTCCGCGCGGTGGACGGCCAGGGCATCTATGTGGATCCCCTGCGCTTCTACCTCACGGCCGGTACCCACACGATCGAGCTGCAGTACGTGGATCAGCCCGTCATCCTCGGCACGATGACGTTTGCGGCTCCCAGAACCTACCCCAAATATTCGGAAATTGCGGCTGAATATGCCGAAAAGGGATATGCCCCCGTCTCCGGCGACGTGGAGGTCAAGCTGCAGGCGGAAAACAGCCTGTGGCGGAGCGAGAACGTGATCCGCCGCGAATCCGATGCGGATCCCAAAACGGAACCCCGTTCCGGCGCGAACCGCGTGCTGAACGTGGTGGGCGGCTGGAGATGGCGCCTGGGCAACGCTGCTGTGACGTGGGAGATCGAGGCGCCGGAGACCGGCCTGTACGCCATTCATATGAAGGTCGCGCAGGCGCAGGATCCGGGCATGCCCTCCTACCGCCAGATCATGATCGACGGCGAGATCCCCTTTGACGAGATGCGCCTGTACGCCTTCCCCTACAGCAAGGACTGGTACGGCGAGACGCTGCACGGCGAGGATGGCAAGCCCTACATGTTCTATCTGGAGAAGGGCACGCACACCCTGACCGCGACGGTCAAGCTGGGCCCGATCGGCGAGATCATGACGCGCACGGAGGCGGACACCGCCTACCTGGGCGCGGTGCAGCGCGAGATCGTCAAGATCACCGGCACCGAGCCGGACTACAACTATGAATACGACCTGTACCGCACCATGCCGGAGCTCAGCGGACAGCTGACCTACCTGGCCGGCCGCCTGACCGAGTGTGCGGACCTGCTAGCCTCCATCTCCAACGAGACGACCTCCATGGAGAACAACTACCGGCAGATCATCGACCAGCTGAACTTCTTCGCCGAGGATGTGGACCGCATCCCGCGCGCGCTGAGCGATCTGGACAACGCGCAGTCCAACCTGGGCACCTACATCTCCTCCATGGAGAAGTGCCCGATGTCGGTGGACTACATCCTGCTGACGTCGCCGGAGAAGAAGGTGAAGGTCCCGGCCTCCAACTTCTTCGAGCGCCTGGCGGTGACGGCGGAGAACTTCATCGCCTCCTTCTACAAGGATTACGACTCCGTCGGCCTGATCGTGGACGAGAATGCGGAGGCTGCGCAGGAGCAGATCGTGCTGGACGTGTGGATCGGCCGCGGCACGGAATGGGGCGAGATCCTCAAGGAAATGTGCGACGAGGACTTCACGCCCTCGACCGGCGGACGCATCGTCGTCAACCTGCATGTCCTGCCCTCCGGCCAGCTGGCCACGGGCTCGGTCAACACCATCCTGCTGTCCGTCACCTCCGGCACCGCGCCGGACGTGGCCCTCTCCGTGGACTACAACCTCCCCGGCGAATTCGCCTTCCGCGGCGCGGTCGCGGACCTGTCCCAGTTCGAGGGCTTTGAGGAGATCGCCTCCCAGTTCTACGAGTCCAGCCTGATCCCCTACACCTATCAGGGCGGCGTCTATGCCCTGCCGGAGACGATGGACTTCACCGTCATGGTCTACCGCCAGGACGTGCTGCAGGAGCTGGGCGTGGGCCTGCCGGAGACGTGGACGGATCTGTATCAGCAGATTCTGCCCCGCCTGTACGAGAACAACATGGCCTTCTCCCTGCCGGTGGACACCTCCGTGTCCTCCAACTCGCCCGGTGCGCTGCGCGGCTTCACGATGCTGCTTTTGCAGATGGGCGGCGACTACTACAACAACGGCGGCGAATCCTCCGGTCTGGATACGCCCGAAGCCTATCAGGCCTTCAAGTTCTGGACGGATATGTACGCCAACTACGGCATCGACGCCGAGAGCAACTTCTTCACCCGCATCCGTACCGGCACGATGCCGGTGGGCATCGGCAACTTCACCACCTACATGCAGCTGCTCACCAGCGCGCCTGAGCTGTACGGCCGCTGGTCCATCGCGCCCGTGCCCGGCACGCTGCAGGCGGACGGCACCGTCAGCCACGCGGTGGGCACCACCGCCGCCACGGCGGGCGTCATCCTGGAGCAGTCCGACAAGAAGGAGGCTGCGTGGGAGTTCCTCAAGTGGTGGATGAGCGAAGAGACGCAGACCCGCTACGGCCGTGAGCTGGAGGCCATCCTGGGCACCGGCGCGCGCTGGAACACCGCCAACGTGGAAGCCTTCTTCTCCCTCCCCTGGGACCAGCGCCATGCGCAGATCATCAAGGCCCAGATGGACGAGGCGGAGGAGCAGCTGATCGTTCCCGGCGGCTACTTCACCGGCCGTCACATCATCAACGCCTGGAACCGCGTGGTCGTCAACAA
Organism: Clostridiales bacterium; assembly: GCA_015056155.1. Classification (GTDB taxonomy): domain Bacteria; phylum Bacillota; class Clostridia; order Christensenellales; family Aristaeellaceae; genus UBA11524. The sequence goes on along the minus strand of SVGU01000015.1, from coordinate 8,330 downwards.
CGAGAACGCCCGCGACTCTCTGGAAGAAGCGGTGAAGGACATCAACAAGGAGCTTGAAAACAAGCGCAAGGAATTCGGACTCGAATGATAAGGAGGGCCAGCTTATGACTGCCATCAGCCAGAAAAACCCCAATGGCGGCATGAAGGAGTGGCTGCGGAAAAATGCGGTTGGCTACGCCTTCCTGCTGCCCTTCCTGATCCTGTTCTCGGTTTTCGTCATCGTGCCCGTGGCCGTGGCGATGTACTACTCCCTGACCAACTACAACATGATCCAGACGCCCGACTTTGTGGGCCTGGACAACTACGCGCAGCTCATCCTGGATGACGACGTCTTCCTCATCTCCCTCCAGAACACGCTGCTGCTGGCCGTGGTCACCGGCCCCCTGGGCTACTTCGCCTCCTTCATCATGGCGTGGATCATCACGCTGGTGAAGAAGGGCCGCGGCTTCTTCTCCCTGGCGTTCTACGCCCCCTCCCTGACCAGCGGCGTGGCCATGTCCACCATCTGGCTCATCCTCTTCTCCGGCGACCGCTACGGCTACATCAACAACCTGCTGCTGCGCTTCGGCGTGATCATGGAGCCGATCCTGTGGACCAAGGACGCGAATTACGTCCTGCCGGTCATCATGATCATCTCCGTCTGGATGTCCATGGGCAACGGCTTCCTCAGCTTCCTGGCGGGCTTCCAGAACATCGATCCGTCGATGTACGAGGCGGGCCGCGTGGACGGCATCAAGAACAAGTGGCAGGAGCTGCGCTTCATCACCATTCCGCTGATGAAGCCCCAGATGCTCTTCGGCGCGATCAACTCCATCGTCGGCGCGTTTGCCGTGTTCGACGTGGCGACCGCCGTGGCCGGCATGCCCAGCCCCAACTACTCCGCCCATACCATCGTCGCGCACCTGTACGACTACGCCTTCACCCGCTTCAACATGGGCTATGCGTCGGCCGTCGCCATGGTGCTGTTCCTGATCACCTTCGTGCTGGGCCGCGTGTGCATGCGCGTGTTCCGCGATGACACCTGATGAAAGGAGGGCCAAAATGACTGCGATCAAGCTGAACCGCAAGCAGCGGCACCCGCTGCCGTCCCTGAAGATCGGCAAGAACCGCTACCGGCTTCACCGGCCTTCCTTCTCGAAGGTCATGCTGTACCTGTTCCTGACGGTGATGGTGATCTTCTGCGGACTGCCGCTGTTTGCGATGGTGTGCCGCGCGCTGATGCCGCTGGACGAACTGTACCTGTACCCGCCGCGCATCATCGTGCAGAAGCCGACCCTGCGCAACTTCTCCGATCTGCTCACCTCCCTGTCCTCCTCGACCGTTCCCTTCACGCGCTACATCTTCAACTCCCTGTTCACGACCGTGGTGACGGTGATCGCCTCCATCATGGTCTGCTCGCTGGGCGCGTACGGTCTGGTCAAGCATAAGCCGGCGGGCTCCGGGGTCATCTTCGCCATCGTCGTGGCGGCGCTGTCCTTCTCGCCCCATGTGACGCAGATCCCCAACTACCTCGTCGTCAACGAGCTGCACATGGTCAACACCTACTGGGCGCTGATCATTCCCAAGATCGCCGTGGCGTACAACTTCTTCCTCGTGAAGCAGTTCTGCGAGCAGCTGCCGGACTCCATCCTGGAGGCGGCGCGCATCGACGGCGCGAAGGAGCTGTACATCTTCTGGAAGATCGCCATGCCGCTGCTCAAGCCCGCGTGGACGACCCTGGCGGTGTTCTCCTTCGTCAACAACTGGAACGACTACTTCTCCCCGCTGATCTTCATCCAGTCCAACGCGCTCAAGACCATGCCTCTGGCGCTGCAGACGCTGGCAGGCGGCGCGGGCGTGGTGGCCCGTGCGGGCACGGTCGGCGCGGCGACGTTCCTCACCACGCTGCCCTCCATCCTCGTGTTTGCATTCATGCGCGGCAAGGTCATGGAAACCATGTCCTACTCCGGCATCAAGTCCTAAGGAGGGGAGAAAGATGATGAAACGCTTTGTTACCTTCCTGATGGCGCTGCTGCTGACGATGAGCGCAACGGGCGCCTCCGCAGTGGTGGGCATGGACGCCTTCGTGGCGGACAAGGACGAGACCTACATCCCGATCCCCACGGCCTACGAGGTCTACACCACCTACAAGAATCTGGGCGCATACGACTTCCTCAAGCATCCCGAGGACCTGTTCGTGGGTCCTGACGACATGCTCTATGTGGCCGACACGGAAAACAACCGCGTCCTCAAGCTGAACCTGGAGGGCGAGGTGCAGGAGGAGATCACCGCCTCCGGCGACAAGAAGCTCAACAAGCCCCGCGGCGTGTATGTGGACGACGACCTGTCCGTGTGGATCGCCGATACCGGCAACCTGCGCCTGACGGTCCTCAACGCCGACCGCACCCACCGCAAGGATTTTGTGAAGCCGGACTCTGCGCTGCTGGAGAACAACTTCACCTTCGACGTGCAGAAGCTCTTCGTGGCCAACACCGGCTACATCTACGTCCTCAAGGGCGCGAACCTGATCACCCTGGACGAGGGCAACAACTTCCGCGGCTACCTCGGCGCGGACGACGTGGGCTTCTCCCTGTCCCGCACGCTGATCCGCATGTTCGGCTCCAAGTCCCAGGTCGAGCGCACCGTCAAGCAGGAGCCGGCCAGCTACTCGAACTTCTTCATCGGCACGGACAACATGATCTACGGCATCCTTTCCAACAAGGATACCGCCCAGATCCGCAAGCTGAACACGGTGGGCAACAACACCTACCCCGAGGAGAAGTACGGCTTCACCCTGGAGGACGACGAGGGCAAGCCCCTCACGCCGACCCTGGCGGACATCACGGTGGAGAACAACGGCATCATTACCGTTGTGGACCGTCTGACGGGCCTGATCTACCAGTACGACCAGGAGGGCAACCTCCTGTGCACCTTCGGCGGCATCGGCACCGTGGGCGGCCTGTTCCAGATCCCTGTGAGCATCGACGCGGACTCCGCCGGCCGGCTTTACGTCCTGGACTACAACACCGGCTCCATCACCGTCTTTGAGCCCACGCACTTCATCCAGCTGATCCATCAGGCGGTCACACTCCACGGCGAGGGCCGCTACGAGGAGGCGCTGGGGTACTGGGAGCAGGTGCTGGAGATCGACAGCAACTACGCACTGGCGCATCAGGGCGTGGCGAAGGTCATGGGCAAGCAGGAAAAGTGGGAGGAAGCGCTGGAATCCTACCGGCTTGCAGATGACAAGGAGGGCTATTCGAAGGCCTTCGGCGAATACCGGCATGAGCTGTTCCGCAAGTATTTCGTGCCCGTGGTGGCGGTGATCTTCGTGGGCGGCTTCCTGCTGCTCAAGCTCCTGGGGCTTGCCAAGCGCAAGGCGGACCAGTGGGCGGACGACGTACAGATGGGAAGGGGGCTGTAACATGGTCGAGAGCCTGAAGCTTTGTCTGATGACCCTGTTCCATCCGATCGTCGTGACGGAGCACATCAAGAAGCAGCGCGAAAGGAAGATGAACTGGTGGCCGGTGATCATCCTGCTGGCGCTGGCGTTGATGGTACGCGTCTTCTCCATCTACGTGACGCATTACCCGCTGGCGGCGGTAGAGGTGCGCAAGGCGAACCTGCTGCTGGAGTGCGGCAAGCTGTTCGTGCCCGTGCTGACGTGGGTGCTGGCCTCCTACGCGATGACCACCATCCTCGACGGCGAGACGCTCTTCCGGGAGACGCTGCTGTTCTCCTCCTACGCGCTCACGCCTTACATCCTCTTTACGCCCATCCTGAACATTGCCTCCCGCCTGATGGACGGCAACCAGCTGGGGCTGTATGTGGTCATTGAGTTCGGCATCCTGGCATGGGTCGTGATGCTGATGATCATTGCCCTGAAGGAAATGAACGGCTACACCGTCGGCAAGACGGTCCTGATGATCGGCCTGTCCCTGTTCACCATGGTGATGATCTGGGCGGTCGTCATCCTCCTGTACACCATCAGCTCCCAGTTCGTGCAGATGGTCAAGGAGATGTTCTACGAAGTGGTCTACCGGATCGACTGATGCAGGAGGGATAAGATGATGAAAAAGTTAATCGTCCTGTGCCTCATGCTGCTGCTGGCGCTGGGCTGTGCCGCGGCGGAGACGGACGACCGTATCTTCGTGGCGGAGAACGAGCGCCTGGCGCTGTACCTCAAGGCGGACCACTGCGGCATCGACGTGGAGGACAAGCTGACCGGCACGGTCTGGTCCTCCTCCATGAACGACCCGAACTTCACCGGCAAGATCGCCGGTCTGAACCAGAAGAAGGCCAACAGCCTTCTCACCGTCAACATCACCAACCTGGTCAAGGGCGCCGGCTCCATCACCAACGCCGTGCTGCTCAACGACAAGCAGCTGGCGACCGGCTATGAGCTGATCGAGGGCGGCGTCCGGGTGGATTACGATCTGGGCGCGAACATGATCCGCGTGTCGGTGGAGATCCTGCTGCAGGGCGATACGGTGCTGGTGCGCGTGCCCTACGAGCGTATCGAGGGCTACGGCGATTTCTCCATCGTGTCCATCGACATGATGCCCTTCCTCTGCTCCGCCTCGGACAACACCGACGGCTTCCTGTTCTACCCCGACGGCTCGGGCGCGATCCTCGAATTCAAGGATTATGCCCACTTCAAGGAGACCACGCAGCTCTTCAGCGTCTACGGCAATCTGGAGAAGCACAACAGCGTCCTGGACTTCTTTGAGCAGGAGGAGCCCACGGTCCTGATGCCCGTCTACGGCATCTCCACCGGCGGCAACGCCATGCTGGCCGTCATCGAGGAGGGCGCGGAGGCGGCCCGCATCTCCGTCAACTCCTCGACCAAGATCCTCGCGCTGAACTACGTGTTCGCCAACTTCCAGTACCGCCGCGGCTTTGACGACATGCGCGTCACAAGCCGCCAGATCAAGACCTACGACAAGAAGGCCATGGAAACGGACTACAGCCTGCGCCTGATCTTCCTGCCCGAGGGCAAGGATACCTACAGCGACATGGCGGTGGCCTACCGTGACTACCTGCTGAACGATCAGGGCTGGGAGCCCCGGCTGAACGATCAGGCGGTGGCGATCGACCTGTTCATGTCCGCGCCGGAGAAGGGGCTGCTGTTCGACACGCAGCGCACCGTCACCACGCTGGACGAGGCGGAAAAGATCATCGACGCGCTGGCCCAAAAGGGCGTCGAAAAGATCCAGATGTCCCTCAAGGGCTGGGCGAAGGGCGGATACGGCAACACCCCGGATAACCTGCCCGTGGAACGGTCCGTCGGCAGCGCCGGCAGCCTGACCGCCCTGATGGACAAGACTGAGCAGATGGGCAGCACCCTGAGCCTGACGGCCAACTTCGTGGAGGCCTCGAAGGATTCCTGGGGCTACTCCAAGCGCAACGACGTGGTCTACCTGAGCAACTACGCCATCCTGACCAACGAGGAGGAGGACACCTTCATCCTCAGCCCGGAAGCGATGTACCGCAAGTTCTCGGAGTTCCGCAGGGAGGCGCAGAAGCTGGGCGTGAACGGACTGCGGTTCGAGTTCATCGGCGACTGCCTCACCTTCAACTACAACAACGGTCACTATCACACCTCTGCCGACAGCCTGGCGACCTGCCTGAAGATGCTTCAGGAGTCCCGGGAAGCCTTCGGTCATGTGAGCGTGGTGGGCGGCGCGGTGGCGCTGGCTCAGTACGCGGACCTGATGACGGAGGTGCCCTATGACGACAGCGGCTTCCAGTTCACCACGACCTCCGTGCCCTTTTACCAGATCGTGATGCACGGCGTGCGTGATTACACCGGCGTCCCCGGCAACCTCTCCAGCGACCTGGAGCGCGAAACGCTGCGCTGGGTCGAGATGGGCTACATGCCCTACTTCGAGCTGACCTGGGACAGCACGGAAGAGCTGATGTACACGGAGTACCAGAACCTCTTCACCGCGCAGTACACCGCGTGGATCGACGAGGTGGCGGAAATCGCCAAAGCCTTCACCGTGGGCGACCTGAAGGACGTGCGCACGGCGATGATCATGCAGCATGAATGCATCGCGGCCGACCTGTACAAGGTGACCTACGACAACGGCTGCATCGTTTATGTCAACTACGGCAGCGCGGATGCGCAGGCGGACGGCCTGACCATCCCCGCCCGCGACTATCTGGTGACGAAGGAGGGAGCAAAGTGAGTGCCAGCAAGGCTGTGAACGCGGAACGCAAGCCGTCCGCGATGAACAAGGCGCTGAAGACGCTGGGCAAGGCTGCGCTCTTCCTGCTCATCGTCGCGGCGATCGCCTTTGTCGCCTACCATGACTGGCTCACCGCCATCGCGGCGGCGGCGCTGATCTTCGTGTTTGCCTACACGGACATCCCGCGCATCATTGGTGAGTCGTGGATCGGCCGGAAGATCCTTGCCCCCATCGGCGGCTTCTTTGGCTGGTGCTGGCACAAGCTGCTGGCTGGCCTGAAGTGGCTGTATCAGGTGACCGGGCTGCGCTGGCTGTGCCGGATGATCGGCAAGGGTCTGAAGTGGGTGTGGCGCTTCCTGACCACCCCCTTCCGGAAGGCCGGCAGCCGCCTGACGATGGAGCAGAAGCGCTCCCTCGAGGCGCTGATCTTCCTCGCGCCGTGGCTGGTGGGCCTGTGCCTGTTCTTCCTCGGCCCGATCGGAACCTCCATCCGCCTGTCCTTCTCGGAGATCGTGAAGATGAACGGCTTCCAGATGGGCTTCGTCGGCCTGGAGAACTACCAGCACATCTTCTTCTACGACATCAACTTCGTCCCCATGTTCCTGCAGACGGTCACTGACACCCTGCTCAACACCCCCATCTGCCTGGTGTTCTCGCTGGTCATAGCGATCCTGATCAACCGCCCGATGAAGGGCCGCGGCTTCTTCCGTGCGGCGTTCTTCATCCCGGTGCTGCTGGGCGCGGGCTACGTCATGAAGCAGATGCTGGGCATGGGCGCGGACGGCACGACCATCACCACGGGCATCGTGGTGCCGGAGCTGATTGCGGATCTGCTGGGCCACAGCCTGACGGATTTCCTGCAGGGCGTGCTGGACCGCATCACGGTGGTGCTGTGGAAGTCCGGCGTGCAGATCGTGCTGTTCCTGGCGGGTCTGCAGGGCATCTCCACCTCGCTCTATGAAGCCGCCCGCGTGGACGGCGCGACCGAGTGGGAAATGTTCTGGAAGATCACCCTGCCGATGATCTCCCCGGTCATCCTGATGAACCTGGTCTACACCATCGTTGCCTTCTTCACCGATGCGACGAACCCCATCATCGACTACATCTACGAGCAGTCCTTCACCAACCAGCAGTTCGGCCACGGCGCTGCGATGAGCTGGGTCTACTTCGCCTTTGCGCTGCTGATGTGCGGCGTGAGCATGGGCGTGGTGGGCAGGTACGTGTTCGTCTCGGGCGGAAAGGAGTGAGAAGCATGGCGAAAAACAAAAATGCCAACGTCCGGCATAACAGCAGCCATTGGACCCGCTTTCTGCGCGACGGCGTGATCCGCTTCGGCTTCTACTTCCTCCTCTGCGCGCTGAGCTTCGTCTTCCTCTACCCCTTCATCAAGATGATCACCCAGTCCCTGATGACGGATGACGACCTGATCAACATCACCGTCAAGTGGCTGCCCTCGAAGCTGACGTGGAGCAACTACTCCGTGGCGTACCGCAAGCTGATGTTCAAGACCTACGTGTGGAACAGCGCCCGCGTCGCCATCGTCTGCACCCTGGGCCATGTGCTCTCCTGCGCCCTGACCGGCTACGCCTTTGCGCGCTACAAGTTCCGCTTCAAGGGCCTGCTGTTCACGCTGGTCATCCTGACGATGCTGGTGCCCGTGCAGACGATCATCATCCCCCAGTACATGCAGTTCTCCAACTGGAACTGGATCAACAGCGAGCAGTACCTGCCCCTGGTGGTGCCCTCCTTCCTGGGCTTTGGCCTGAATGGCGGCTTCTTCATCTTCCTGTTCCGCCAGTTCTTCTCCGGCATGCCCTACGAGATGGAGGAGGCCGCCCGCGTGGACGGCTGCGGCCCCATCCGCACCTTCACCCACATCATGCTGCCCATGAGCCAGTCCTCCCTGCTGGTGTGCACGGTGCTGTCCATCGTCTGGCACTGGAACGACTACTTCGAGCCGAGCATCTATTTCAACGATGTCTGGCTCAAGATGCTCCCCAACAGCCTGCCCAACCTCTACGCAGAGCTGAACAAGGAGCAGCACACCATGATCCAGTCCAACGATATCGAGGGCATCATGTTCAACGAGGCCATGCTCATGGCGGCGACCTTCCTGTGCATCGTGCCCATCCTCGTGCTCTATCTTTTCCTGCAGCGGCG
>SVGU01000121.1 GCA_015056155.1 Clostridiales bacterium | reverse complement strand
CAGCACGGCGTGGCGCTGGCGATGGCGGCGGCGTTCTTCGGCCTGGAGTGCGACATCTACATGGGCGAGGTCGACATCGCCAAGCAGGCGCCCAACGTCACCCGCATGAAGATCCTCGGCGCCCGCGTGGTGCCGGTCAGCCATGGCCTGAAGACCCTGAAGGAAGCGGTGGACGCGGCCTTCGAGGCGTATGCCCGCGAGTACAAGGATGCGATCTACTGCATCGGCTCCTGCCTGGGCCCGCATCCCTTCCCGATGATGGTGCGCGATTTCCAGATGGTCGTGGGCCAGGAAATGCGCGAGCAGTTCAAGGATATGATGGGTCATGAGCCGGACGTGGTCTGTGCCTGCGTCGGCGGCGGCAGCAACAGCCTGGGTACCTTTGTGCCCTTCCTGGACAGCGCGGTCGAGCTTTACGGCGTGGAGCCCCTCGGCAAGGGTTCGAACCTCGGCGACCATGCGGCGTCCATGATGTTCGGCACCCCCGGCGTGATGCAGGGCTTCAACTCCATCATGCTCAAGGACGCCAACGGCGAGCCCGCTCCTGTGTACTCCATCGCCTCCGGTCTGGACTACCCGTCCGTCGGCCCGGAGCATGCCTTCCTGCGTGAGCTCGGCCGCGTGCAGTACGACGCGGTGACGGACGAGGAAGCGGTCGAGGCTTTCTATGCGCTGTCCAAGTACGAGGGCATCATCCCCGCGCTGGAGTCCAGCCATGCCGTTGCCTTCGCGATGAAGAAGGCCAAGGAAATGAAGAAGGGCTCCATCCTGGTGACGCTGTCCGGCCGCGGCGACAAGGACGTCGATTACGTCGTCGAGCACTACGGCTACGGCGAGGACTTCAAGCTGTAATTTCATACCGATCATACTCGCGCGTACAGGGAATGCTTCTCCTGTACGCGTTTTTGATGCAAGCTGTGTTCTGGCCTGTAAGTCTGACAAAAATATATCATATGGTCAAAAAGCGAAGAAAATTGTCCATGCCTATTGCAGGAAAGGGGAATTGCGATTATAATAGGTATAATCAGCGCAAAAATGGCCTTGAGCCTGCGCTGACAGGAGGTGTTGACAGACTTGTTCAAGAACGTGGACGCGACGGTGATGCGAAGCACGCGGTATATCGCCCTCGTTGTCCTGATCGGCAGTCTGCTGATGGAAGCGGTGTTCCTCATCATCGGCCGGTGGGATTACACGGTGCTGCTGGGGAACCTGCTGGGCGCAGCGACTGCGATCGCCAATTTCTTCATCATGGCGCTGACGGTGCAGCGATCTCTGGAAATGGCGCCTGAAGACGCAAGCAAGCGTGTACGCTCATCCCACAGCCTGCGGATGCTGATGCTGCTGGTCATCTGTCTGATCGGTGGTGCAGCGCCGTGCTTCGATATTTTCGCTGTGGTGATTCCGCTGGTGTTCCCCAGTATCGGGGCAAAGCTCAGCGGCGTATTGATGAAGGAAGAAAAGTAAACCGGTCATCAATGGGAATATCCGTGTAAGGAGGTGATAAATGAATGAGTGAAAGAAAGACGCAGGAGAGGGATATGCATTTCCGGCTGGTTGATATGGGCTATCTGGCGATGATCATCCTGCCGCTTCTGGCTGCGATCCTGCTGCAGATCTTTACCGAGCTTCCTACGGGAGGAGAGGGCTTGTCGATTACGGGTGCGCGTGTGTTTGCGGAAATCCCCATGCCGCTGATGCCGCTCCTCATCACGGAGGCGATGGTCAACTCCTGGCTGATCATCATCACCATCGTCGGCGTGTGTCTGTACCTGACCCATGGTCTGACGGTCAAGGGCGGCGGTATCAGACAGATCGCTGCAGAATGGGTCGTAACGAAGGTGGATGGCATCATCCGGGATAACATGGAGCCTGTCTTCCATGCCGGCTATGCGCCCTTCATCATGACGATCCTGGCGATCTCTGCCTGTTCGAGCCTCATGTCGCTGGTGGGTCTGTTCCCCCCGACGGCAGATGTGAACATCATTGCAGGCTGGTCGATTCTCGTATTCGCCCTGATCACCAAGAACAAGCTCAAGGCGGGTATCGGCAGCTATGCAAAGGGGTTCCTGGAGCCGATTCCGGTCATGCTGCCAATGAACATCCTCAGCGAGGTTGCTACGCCGGTTTCGATGACCTTCCGTCATTTCGGCAACGTCCTGTCCGGTACGGTCATCGCGGCGCTGGTTGCCTGGGCGCTGGCAGGGTTGTCCAATCTGGTGCTGGGCTGGCTGCCCGGCTTCCTTGGCGACATCCCCTTCCTGCAGGTCGGTATCCCGGCAATCCTCAGCGTCTACTTTGATATCTTCTCTGGTTGCATTCAGGCATACATCTTCGCCATGCTGACCATGCTCAACATCTCCGGCGCGTATCCCGGCGACGATGTGCTCGCCGAACGTGCAGCGAGGAAGCAGCGAAAGGCAAAGCTGGCACAGTAAAGCAGAACACCGCATAAGCGGTCTGACAACAACATCAAATTGAACGGAGGAATTTTCACATGGAAGCTATCGCAATTGCTATCATTCTCGGCTGCTGCGCACTGGGCGCAGGTATCTGCATGGGCATCGGCGCTGTGGGCCCCGGTATCGGCGAAGGTCATGCTGTTGCCAACGCCTGTGAGGCCATCGGTCGTCAGCCCGAAGCGAAGGGCTCTGTCACTTCTACCATGATCATGGGCTGCGCCATCTCTGAGACCACCGGTATTTACGCCCTGGTCATCGCGATCCTCCTGATCTTCGTCGCGCCCATCACCATGGTGAACACCCTCAAGAACACCCTGGGTCTGTAATACGAGGTGACGGAAGTGAAAACGTTTTTCCAAACCCCTGAATATTTGGAAATCATTTCCGTAAATATCTGGACGATCCTGATCTCCCTTGCAAACCTTGCGATCCTGTACAAGCTCCTGAAAAAGTTCCTGTACAAGCCGGTGAAGAACGTCATCGCCGCTCGTCAGGCGGAGCTGGACGCGCAGTACGCCGCCGCCAGCGAGGCGGAGCAGACTGCCTATGCCTCCCGCGATGCGTACGCCGCGAAGCTCTCCGGCGCCCAGGCGGAGGCGGATAGCATCATCCATGACGCCACCGTCAGCGCGACCCGCCGCGGCGACAAGATCGTCGCAGAGGCCCGCGAGAAGGCGGAGGGCATCGTCCGTCAGGGCGAACTCGAGGCCGCCATGGAGAAGAAGAAGGCACAGGAATCCATCAAACGCGAGATCACCGAGGTCTCTGCCGCGCTTACTGAGCAGCTGCTCAGTCGCGAGATGAAGACCGATGATCACCGCAAGATGATCGATTCCTTCCTGCAGGGGATCGGTGATGCCCAATGACGGAAACGAGCAGATCCTATGCGGATGCGCTGTTTTCCCTCGCTGCGGAAACAAAGAGCATCCCTGAAACGCTTGAAGCGCTCCGCTTCGCGCGCAACGAACTGTACCGGACGGAGGGCGCCCTCGACCTGCTGGCGTCCCCGGCGATCCCCAAGGACGAGCGGCTGTCTGTGCTGACCAAAGCCTTCGGGGACGCGCTGCCCGAGCATGTGATGAGCCTGCTGTGCGTCATGTGCGCCAACGGCTGCATCCGTGAGCTGGACGACTGCCTGACGGCCTATGTGGAGCTGCATGACGCTGCGCAGAAGCTGTCCACCGCCCATGTGACCAGCGCTGTGCCGCTGACCGACGCCGAGAAGGCTGAGCTGACTGCCCAGCTGACGAAGAAGCTTGGCCGCACCATCCGCCTCGTGTGCGATGAGGATGCGTCCCTGCTGGGCGGCATGATCGTCCGCGTGGACGGCAAGGTCATCGACGGCAGCCTGAAGCATCGGCTGCAACAAATCAAGGAAGTGATGAACTCATGAGCAACAGACCGGAAGAGATCTCAAGCATCCTCAAGGAGCAGATCCGCAACTATAAGAGCAAGATCGAGATGGCTGAGACCGGCACCGTCATCACCGTTGGCGACGGTATTGCCCGTGTTTACGGCCTGCGCTCCTGCATGGCGAACGAGCTGCTCCGCTTTGAGGACGGCAGCTACGGCATGGCGCAGAACCTCGAGGAGGACACCGTCTCCGTTGCCGTGCTGAGCGATAAGGACACCATTCGCGAGGGCTCCGCCGTGTACCGCACGGGCAAGCCCCTGGCTGTGCCGGTGGGCGAGAACCTGCTGGGCCGCGTGGTGAACGCGCTGGGCGAGCCCATCGACGGCAAGGGCCCCGCGCAGTGCGCCCAGACCCGCCCCATCGAGTCCGAGGCCCCCGGCATCATCGAGCGCCAGAGCGTCAACCGCCCCCTGCAGACCGGCATCAAGGCCATCGACGCCATGATCCCGATCGGCCGCGGCCAGCGCGAGCTGATCATCGGCGACCGCCAGACCGGTAAGACGGCCATCGCCATCGACACCATCATCAACCAGAAGGGCAAGGACGTGCTGTGCGTTTACGTCGCCATCGGCCAGAAGCGCACCTCCGTCGTGCAGATCGCCAATGAGCTGGAGCGCGCCGGCGCCATGCCCTATACCATCATCGTTTCCGCCTCTGCGGCGGAGAGCGCGCCCCTGCAGTACATCGCGCCCTATTCCGGCTGCGCGATGGCGGAATACTTCCGCGAGCAGGGCAAGGATGTGCTGATCGTGTACGACGATCTGTCCAAGCACGCCGTGGCGTACCGCGCTCTGTCCCTGCTGATCCGCCGTCCTCCGGGGCGCGAGGCGTATCCGGGCGACGTCTTCTACCTGCACAGCCGCCTGCTGGAGCGCGCGGCCTGCGTGCATCCTGACTTCGGCGGCGGCTCCATCACGGCGCTGCCCATCATCGAGACGCAGGCGGGCGACGTTTCCGCCTACATCCCGACCAACGTCATCTCCATCACCGACGGCCAGATCTTCCTGGAGACCGAGCTGTTCCACTCCGGCATCATGCCCGCCATCAACCCGGGCATCTCCGTCAGCCGAGTGGGCGGCAGCGCGCAGCTCAAGGGCATGAAGAAGGTCGCCGGCGAACTGAAGCTGCTCTACGCGCAGTACCTGGAGCTGAAGTCCTTCGCCCAGTTCGGCAGCGATCTGGACGCGGATACCAAGGCCCGTCTGGCGCTGGGCGCCCGCATTGTTGAGGTGCTCAAGCAGAAGAAGAATGCTCCCATCCGCGTGGGCTGCCAGGTGGCGATCGTGTATGCGGTCATCCATGGCTACCTGAACGATGTGGAGGTCAGCAAGGTGCAGGAATGGGAGAACCGCCTGTACGAGAAGATGGAAGCCGAGCATGACGGCCTACTGGTCCGTCTGGAGAGCGGCCTGTTCACTGACGACGACGTGAAGGAACTGGAAGGGGCGCTTGCGTCCATGCGGAGGTGACAGGGATGGGAGCCAATACCAAAGCCCTGAAAAACCGCATCCGTTCCGTTGATTCCACGCTGCACACCACCAGCGCCATGGGTCTGGTCGCATCCTCCAAAATGCGCCGCTCCAACGAGCGCATGGCGGGCGGCAGACAGTATGCCGCTGCCTTTGCTGACGTGGTGGATGTGCTGGCAGCGAGCCCTGAATGTGCTGGCAGCCCCTACATGCGCAAGACGGACGGCAAGAGTACCCGCTTGATCGTCATTGCGGGCGACCGCGGCCTGGCGGGCGGCTATAATGCCAATGTGTTCCGCCTGACTGAGAGCATGGAGCGCGAGGCGGTCTATCCCATCGGCAAGCGCGCCTGCGACCGCTATCATGGCGAATTTGCATCCAGCGAATACTACACCGGCGCACAGGCAACCGCCCTGGCCCGCAAGCTCTGCGCGGAGTTCGTGGCAGGGGAGTATGATCGTCTGGGCATTGTGTACACCCGCTATGTCAGCATGCTGACGCAGGAAGCTGACGTGAAGTGGGTGCTGCCCCTGACCCGTCCGGAAACGGAGGGCACGCTGAGCGTCCTGTTCGAGCCGGATGAGGAGACGATCCTGAACGCAACGGTTCCGGACTATATCGCGGGCCTGCTGATGGCCCTGATCCGCGAGAGCTTCGCCAGCGAGGTTGCTGCACGCCGCATGGCTATGGACTCCGCAGGCAAGAATGCCCGCGCGATGATCGACGATCTCCAGCTGCAGTACAACCGTGCCCGCCAGGGCGCCATCACGCAGGAGATCACCGAGATCGTGGCTGGCAGCGGAGCGTAATGTATTTTGTAACAAAGGAGGGGAATCCCTTTGGCGAATAATACGGGCAAGGTCGCGCAGGTCATGGGACCTGTTGTTGACGTCCGTTTTGACAAGGGCGGTCTGCCGCCCATCCATCAGGCGCTGACCGTCATGATCGGCGAGCGCAAGCTGACCTGTGAGGTCGCGCAGCACATCGGTGACAACACCGCCCGCTGCATCGCGATGGCCTCCACGGACGGCCTGCAGCGCGATTCCATCGTGACCGATACCGGCGCATCCATTTCTGTTCCTGTCGGCCGCCAGACCCTGGGCCGCATCTTCAACGTCCTGGGCGACGTGGTGGATA
>SVGU01000014.1 GCA_015056155.1 Clostridiales bacterium | reverse complement strand
CCCGGCTCCGGCCGTGAGGCTGCGATCCGCTCCCTGCAGGCCGCCGGTCTGGATGTGAGCATGATCAAGGACGTGACGCCCATCCCCCACAATGGCTGCCGTCCGCCCAAGCGCCGTCGCGTGTAAGGAAACGAAGGAGGACATTGAAACATGGCTATCAACAAGCAGCCCGTTGCGCGGAAGTGCCGCTCTTTCGACATTTCCCCCGCCACCATGGGCTATGGCAATAAGAAGTCTACCCGCAATCCCGGCGGCACCCGCCGCAAGAAGGTTTCTCAGTACGGCGCTCAGCTGAAGGAGAAGCAGAAGGTCAAGTTTGTGTACGGCGTGCTGGAGAAGCAGTTCGAGAAGTACTACAGCAAGGCCACCAACATGAAGGGCATCACCGGTGACAACATGCTGCAGCTGCTGGAGCAGCGTCTGGACAACGTTGTGTACCGTCTGGGCCTGGGCAAGACCCGTCGTGCCGCCCGTCAGATCGTCGTGCACGGCCACATCCGCGTCAATGGCCAGAAGGTGGACATCCCCTCCTACTCCGTGAAGGTGGGCGACGTGATCACCCTGCGCCAGAAGAGCGCTGAGTCCGAGCTGTTCAAGGGCCTGCGCGAGGGCACCTCTGTTGTGACCCCCAAGTGGCTGACCTTTGACGCTCCCAACCTGACCGGCAAGGTCGTTGCGCTCCCCGCCCGCGAGGACGTCGACTTCGAGCCGCAGATGAGCATGATCGTCGAGTTCTACTCCCGTTAATGAAGGATGCTGCGGGAGCATGGAGCGCAAGCAGCAACTGTCCCCGCAGCAGCATCCCTTCACTCCGAACCTGAGCAAGGAGGGTAAAAGAAATGGCCGTAGAAATCGAAAAGGCAAAGGTCGAATGTGTCGAGGTCGGCGACAACGGCAAGTATGGCAAGTTCATTGTCGAGCCGCTGGAGCGTGGCTTCGGTCATACGCTGGGCAACTCTCTCCGCCGCGTCCTGCTGTCTTCCCTGCCCGGTGCTGCTGTTTCCTCGGTGCATATCGAGGGCGTGCAGCATGAATTCTCCACCGTCCCCGGCGTGAAGGAGGACGTGACGGAGATCATCCTGAATCTGAAGGGCCTGGCCGTGAAGATGTTAACCGATGCTCCCAAGTCCGTGATCGTGGACAAGGTTGGCCCCTGTGAGCTGACCGCGGCCGACATCAAGGTCGACGAGGAGATCGAGATCATCAATCCTGAAATGCACATCGCTACGCTGAACGAAGACGCGCATCTGCAGATGACGCTGCGCCTGGAGCGCGGCCGCGGCTACGTCAGCGCGGACAAGAACAAGGCTCGCGATACCACGATGCCCATCGGCGTCATCCCCATGGACTCCATCTACACCCCCATCCACAAGGTGAACTACACCGTGGAAGACAAGCGCGTCGGCCAGTCCAACGACTTTGACCGTCTGACGCTGGAGGTGTGGACGAACGGCACGCTGAAGCCCGAAGAGGCGATCAGCTGCGCCGCGAAGATCCTGTCCGAGCACCTGGCCCAGTTTGTGAGCCTCACCGATCAGGTGATGCCCGTGAGCATGGTGCAGCCCGAAGAGGACACCCAGGGCAAGGTTCTGGAGATGACCATTGAGGAGCTGGAGCTGTCCGTGCGTGCTTACAACTGTCTGAAGCGCGCGGGCATCAACACCGTGTATGAGCTGGTTCAGCGCAATCAGGAGGACATGATGAAGGTCCGTAATCTGGGCCGCAAGTCCCTTGAGGAAGTCGAGCAGAAGCTGCAGGAGCTGGGCCTCGCCCTGCGACCGAATGATGAATAAGACGGGGCATACAAGCGCAGCGGAAGGATGATCCTCTCCCCTGCCGCCCACCCATGATAGGAGGAAATACCCCATGGCTTACCAGCGCAAACTGGGTCGTACGGCCGATCAGCGCAAGGCGCTGCTGCGTGGCCTGACGACGAATCTGATTAAGTACGGTAAGATCGAGACGACCGAGTCCAAGGCTAAGGAAGTCCGCCGCGTTGCTGAGCGCCTGATCACTCTGGCTGCCAAGGAGTGCGACAATACCGTTGAAGTGACCAAGGAATTCCACAACGACAAGGAGCAGCTGGTGCAGGAGGTCGTCAAGAACGACGCCCCCTCCAAGCTGCACGCCCGTCGTATGATGCTGGCCTACCTCTACAACATGCCCGAGGAGAAGCTGGCTGACGAGAATAAGGCCGAGTACCGCGCCCGCACCAAGGACGTGAAGTACCCCGTGGTCGAGAAGCTGTTCGAGATCGGCCGCAAGCACAAGGATCGCAAGGGCGGCTACACCCGCATCTACAAGCTGGGACCCCGTCGCGGCGACGCTGCCGAGATGGTCATCCTGGAGATCCTGTAATCAGGACCTGATCTGATTTTTCTGATCGCGCCTCGGCCGATCAATGTTCGTTAACACCGCACACATCAAAAGCAAAGCATCAAAGCACACAGCCGTCCCTCCCGCACAGGGGGACGGCTTTTTCGTGCATTTTTTACATTTGCCCGCCTTGCCGCCCGATACCTGCTGTGCTATAATCAAGGCAAATCATTCCATGGAGGTCGCGCATGATGTTCACCAATCAGCTCATCTCACTGCTGCTGGCCATGTGTATGCTGCTCAGCCCCGTCACCTACTCCGACGGAACGCGAGCAGAGATCACGCCGATGGTCTTCTCCCTCGACGCAGCGGACGGCACATCCATCTCTGCCGGCATGAACAAAAGCGCCGACGGCGAGCCTGCCCTGTTCTTCAGCGCCAACGGCGTCGGGCTGACCATGACCAATGAGGCGGGTTATGTTTCCGACGGCACCGGTACCTACACGGTCCCCGTCTCCCAGCTGGCCCATCTGTACTTTTCTGCGCAGAATCTGCCGGAAATCACGGAGGATGACGAAACCTCCCTTGCGCTGTTTATCGCCTCGGTGATGCAGGGCGTGTCGCCCAGGGCGCTCAGCGTGACGCCCATGAACTCCGGCATCGGCTTCGCCATCGATCTGGACCGGCTCGCCCACGAGCTGCATACCATCGTTCCGCAGGTCCTGACCCAATATGCATCCTATTTCGACGCCACGCTGGCGAAGTTCACGCCCGTCCTGACCGGCCGCGTGTTTACCTCTGCTGAATTGGCCGAAAGCTGGGCGACCCTCGGGCTGGACCGCGTCAACACCGGCCTGAGCCTCACGCTGACCGGCCTGCAGATGGGCGAGACGATCACGCTCATCGGCTCTCTGAGCGACAACAACTTCCTTGTCAGCATCCGCGAGGACGGCTTCTCCTTTGACGTCACCACCGCCGGGGGCGTCAGCTATGCCTTCGATACGGAGGATCTGCTGACGCTGGCAGAGATGGTCACCACGGTGCTCGGTAAGGTGAGCGACGAAGCCTTCAGCATCGAACGAACCGCGACGCCCGATCCGGCATATTCGTCCTACGTATTGCAGACCACCACGACCATCCGCCTGGATACGACGCTCCTCGCCGCTGACCTGAACCGTGGGCTTGCGGAGGTTCTCACGGACAACACCGCCTCCGTGGACAAGCTGCTGGATCGGTATCGCGGCTGGATCGCGCTGTTTGATCCGGCGCTGGCGCAGGAGCTGACTGCCGCTCATCTGATCAGCAAATGCTCCGCGGGCGAGCTGATCACCCTGCCTGCCGCAAAGGGCGAATTGACCCTCGCTTCCGATACCCTCAACCACACGACCCAGGTGAACGGACATCTGGCGCATTACCGGCTCAGCGGCATGATCACAGCCGGCAGCTTTGCCATGGAGCCCTCCGGTACCATCTCGCTCACCCTGGCCTGCGGCAATTCGTTCCTGCCCCTCGTCTACGACTTTGATTACGCATTCAACGCCTACACGCACACCGTCACCCTCCGCGCCAATGAGATGATGTTCGATCTGTTCAACAGCATCACCTTCACGCTGACGGACGCCTATGACTTCCACTGGAACCTGACCACCGACACGAACGCCCTGCGCGCCGGTTATTCGGAGGAGGAGCAGTACCTGGAGTGCAAGGCAGGCCCGGTCAGCCTGACTTTCCGCGTCGATGACGACGATGTGGCACACCTCAACCTTTACATGCCCGGGTTCTTCGCCGACCTGCACGCGAGCGAGTACGCCGCCAATTTCGATTCCACCATCGGCGGTTTCGACTATGCCCGGACCCGCCGCGGCTTCACGGTGAACGGCTACCTCCCTGTTTCCTCCATCCGCCGCGCGACCTTCGGCTTTGACCGCGACGATTATGCCGGCAGCTGCACCGCATACCTCAACACCCCGGACGGCGATGCCTACGGCCTCACGCTCGACGCTGAGGACATGAACATCCGATACAACCAGCGGCTGTACACCATCACGACCATCGACATGGCCGACAGCCGTCAGGCCGGCGCGACCATCGCGCTGGACGGCGAGGTCATCGCGACGCTGGTGCTGACGAACAACGAAACTGCCTTCGTTGCCGAGCTGTTCGAGGGCACGGAGCTGACGGCGATCCCTCAGTACAAGCTGACCATGGACACCGCGCCCGCCTGCTTCACGCCGCCCGCCGACGCGATCCCCGTTGATTCCACGACCTTCCTTGAGAAGGTGGAGTCCCTTTTCTGACACGCAAAGAGACCGGAAGCGCCATGCCTCCGGTCTCGTTCTTTATTCCCCGGCCTTGAAGTTATAGACCGGTCTGATCTGGCAGACGATCTCCGCCGTCGGGCCGATCTGCCGGACGATCTCCTCCATCGGCTTGTAGGCCATGGGCGATTCGTCCAGCGTGGACTGATCGACGCTGGTGGTGTAGATCCCCGCCATCTCCCGGCGATACGCCTCCATCGTCAGGGTCTTCGACGCAGCGGAGCGGCTCATCAGCCTTCCCGCTCCGTGCGGCGCG
Organism: Clostridiales bacterium; assembly: GCA_015056155.1. Lineage (GTDB taxonomy): Bacteria > Bacillota > Clostridia > Christensenellales > Aristaeellaceae > UBA11524. The sequence continues at coordinate 42,082 of SVGU01000014.1, read as the reverse complement.
GAGCAGTTCCACTCCTCGTTGCCCTTTCCGATGCAGATGAGGCTTCCGTCGCGCATGTTGATGGGGATCAGCAGCTTCTCTCCTGCCATCGCAGACACTGATCCCTTGCGGAGGATCATGTGCTCCGTGTCGATGTAGTTGTGGATGGTGGTGAACGCCTCCTCCGCGTGCAGCCCCATCTCCATCAGGATCACATCGACCATCGCCTTGCGGTTCAGCGCCGCAAACCGCTGGGTGATGCGCATGTCGTGGATGTAGTCGTCGAACAGCGCGCCCTCCACATACGCCAGCTCCCTGGGAACGTCCGGCACGCGCTCGTCGCGGGTCATGTCGAGGTACGCCTGGATCTCCCGCTCGCGCCCCTCCTGCTTCATCTGCGTGACGACCGCCTTCGTGCGGGTCGCCTTCTCCTTCAGGGCGTTCCATCCCGCCGTCTGGTACCATCCGGCCACCTGTGTTCCCAGATGGCGGCTTCCTGAATGGACCACCAGATAGAGCCGCCCCTCTTCGTCCCGGTCGACCTCGATGAAGTGGTTTCCTCCTCCGAGGGTGCCGATGCTCAGATACGCGCGGTTCAGGTCCACCCCCTCCGCGCAGCGAAGCGCAGACAGGTCGATCTCATTGCACAGCGGATGGCAGCTTCCGCGCACGCAGCGTCCCGCCGGGATATGCGCGCGGATCACCGCGTCCAGCGCCGCAAAGTCGATCTCCCTTTCCGCCAGGCGGACGGTTTCCATTCCGCAGCCGATATCCACGCCGACCATTCCAGGCACGATCTTGTCCGTCAGGGTCATGGTGGTTCCGATGGTGCAGCCCTTTCCGGCATGCACGTCCGGCATGATGCGGATTCTGCAATCCGCAAACGCCGCCTGGTCGCAGACCTGCCGGATCTGCGCCTCTGCCGTCTCTTCGAGAATCGTGGTGTAGCACAGCGCGGTGTTGTGCTTTCCTTCAATGCGGATCATCTTTCCGTCCTCCTTTCATCAATGCACTGTCATTATACCTCATGACCGCTCGCCAGACAAGGAAAAAACGCTGCGAGCGGGCATCCATTCATTTCCATTTTTGTTCTGTGCTCAGAAATTCCGCTTGACATTCCGGCGCATATCCGGCACAATAGGAGCACAGAAAGGATGATGAACATGAAATGGCTGATCGCTTCCGACCTTCACGGTTCCGCCCGCTACACGCGTGAGCTGCTCTCCGCCTTTGACCGCGAGCAGGCCGACCGGCTGCTCCTGCTGGGCGATATCCTGTACCACGGTCCCCGCAATGACCTGCCGGAGGAATATGCCCCCAAGGCCGTCATCGCGATGCTGAGCGAGCGCAAGGAGCGCATCCTCTGCGTGCGCGGCAACTGCGACACCGAGGTAGACCAGATGGTGCTGCCCTTCCCGATCCTCGCGGACTACGCCGTCCTGCCCGTCGGCAACCGCCTGCTGTACTGCACCCACGGGCACGTCTACAACGCCCAGCATCTGCCGCCGCTGATGCCCGGCGATCTCCTCCTGCACGGTCACACCCACGTGCCGGTCTGCTTCGACCAGGAGGGCGTGACCATCCTCAACCCCGGCAGCGTCTCCATCCCCAAGGAGAACAGCTGGCACGGATACATGACGCTGGAGAACGGCCTGTTCCGCTGGCTGGACTTCGGCGGCGCATGCCACCGCGAATATCAGGCATAACGAAGCCCCGACGGTTCCTTGCAGAGCCGCCGGGGTCGTTTTGTTCACTTGTCGCGCCGCTTCTGATACAGCGCTTCCTCGCGGTCGAAGAGCGCTTGCATCTGCCGCGAGGCCTCCTCGACAATGCGGTCGCGCTCGTCGATGGGCGCCGCCTCCGGGTCGTAGATGATCTCCGTGCCGAAGGAGAGCGTCCGCATCCCCTTGTGCGCCAGCATCGGCAGGAACCGGCAGCGTTTGCCAGTCTTGCTGTAATAGACCTGCGCCAGCATCGGGAAGCCCCGGAACAGTTCGCCCGGCCGTCCGGATTCATAGCCCGGCGCATCCGGATCCGCGTCCGGGTTCTCCGGGAAGATCAGCAGGTTGTCCCCCGCCTGCATCGCCTCCACCGACTTGCGGAAGGTGGTCATCAGCTCGCGGGGCTTGTTGCGGAACACCGGCACGGCCTCCAGCTTCTTCATCGCCCAGACGGAAACATAGCCCAGTGCCCGCGCCACGGGCCACCGGAGCGGACCAAGCCACCGCACCTGCGAGAAGGTGTACTTATACGAATACTCCGCCACTTCCTTCGGGTCGATCATCATGTCGCTGATGCTCCACGAGCGCACCGGCACCGGGCAGAACAGCATGCCCGCCACCGGGCCGTACACCTCGCCATGGTTGCAGAGGAACACGATGGGGTTGCTTTCGTCCGGCTTCACGTTCTCCGCGTCCTTCAGCGTGTGGCGGAATGCCGGGCGGAGGACGGCCATCAGCGCGCGGATGAGCCACGGCTGCGTATGCCGCTGGATCACCACGGATTCCAGCTGCTTCTCCAGCGCCGGATTCTCCCCGCCGCTTTCCCGGATGTGCAGGAAGCGCATGACCTTGCCGATGTAGCGGTTATTCAGCGGGAAGCGCAGCGCACAGATCAGTGCCATCAGCACCGTCAGCAGCGCCGGCGCGACCATCACCGGCTTGAACTGCGCCGCGAGCTCCGCCACAGTGCGCGGCAGCTCCTGCGCCGTCGTCACGAAGCACAGGATCGTCAGCGCCGCCAGCGCCAGCATATGCCCCAGCAGGGACGCAAGCTCCCTGTTCACCGTCCGCAGCTGCCGGTATCCGCGGAGCTCGTCGCCCGTAGTGAAGCGCGCCACCGCGAACATAGGCTTCTCCATGCCCTCCAGGCATGCCGTACACAGCGCGCTGCCCACCGAACACAAGCCAAGGCAGATGTAGGTGCGCGTCAGCTCCGGCATGCCCTCGCCCAGCATCCGGCTGAAGCTCCACAGCCCGGCGATCCACATTGCAAGGCCCGCCAGGATCAGGCTGCTCAGGTCGAAACGGCTCCTCTTCCTGCACCAGCGCAGCAGCCAGCCTGCGGCTTCACTGCCGACCAGCGTTGTCAGCACGGCCATCGCCATGCGGATCAGCAGCTGCTCCGCCGTCGCGGCAAGGTAGGTATACATGACGATCAGCGTCATTTCCATCGCCGCCATGATCAGCATCGTCAGCTGCTCAAACACGGCGAAGGCGTTCGCCTTGCGCACATCGGTCCAGCGCTCCTCCGGCTCGGGGGGCGTCTTCTCTGCCGCCTCCTTCATCCGGTCGCGGCATCTGAGCATATCATAGTAGGACACAAGGCTGCACAGCAGGTATCCGCCGAACATCGTGACGGCCAGCTGCCATGTCAGACTGGACAGAAGCACCGCCAGCACCGTCGCCATCGCGGCGCCATGCCACAGCGCCGCATACACCAGGAATCGCCGCTCCGACAGCCCGCCGGTTGCATTCACGCGCGCCAGCCGCTGGCAGACGGTATCCCGCACCTGCATCGACAGCACCAGCGCAAACAGCAGCCAGATCTGCGGACTCTGCAGCGACATGGGGTACAGCACCACCACGCACAGATTCAGCAGCAGCATGACGCCCAGCAGCGCCCACCGCCACAATTTGATCCCCCGGGGCAAATACTGCTTCGTACCGGCGCTGAAGATATGACCGGAGACCGTGGCGACCCGCGCGCACATAAACAGCGCACCGCCATATACCGGCATCCCCGTCAGCGCCTGCGAACACATCATACAGAAAATATATGCATACAGGCTCGTCAGCGTAATGAACATCGCCTGCTCACGCATCCGTTTCAAGGCTGGCCTCCTTCCTGCTGCGCCGGCTCATGCGCAGCGCTCCTTCCATCCAATCCTGTCTATTGTAGCATAACAGACATATCATGACAATATTCTACCGCTGCATTTCCCGGAACTTTGTTCTTGCATAATTCACAAACCTGTCGTATCATAGAAGAGAAGATTTATGACGCAAAAGGAGCATCTGCCATGGAAGCATCCGCCAAGAGCGCACAGAACCAGAGCAGCATCTATTCCGAGAAGGATCACGAGGCCATCAGCCAGCAGCTGAACCACCGCTGGACGCTCATCGCGATCCCCTGCGCGGCGTTGCTGGCGCTGCTGATCGTATCCCTGATCTACCGGGTGGAGTGGGTCACCTCCGCCTGCACGGTGCTGATCGGCGTGATCCTCATCGCCGCGTATGACCTGGCGATCAAGCCCCTGCGCTGCTACAAGCGCCACCTGCACGACATGCTGCACGGCCGATCCCGTGAGACGACGCTGCCCTTCATCTCCATCAGCGAGGACATCAGCCTCGTGGACGGCGTGAACTGCCACGCCGTATTCTGCCTGGACTATGACGGCAAGGGCCGCCCCTATGACCGGCTGTTCTATTTCGACGCCCTGAAGGATTTCCCTGATTTCAAGGAGGGCGACATGCTCCGCATCACCCATCACGACCTGATTATCGCCGATGTGCAGCGCGCATAAGTATCCATCACATTTACCAGAGACCGACTCAGTTCCGGTCTCTTTTTTTGTTCGAAATTCACAAAATTGTGACCAAATGAAACGAAACGCCTCCGTTATTCGTCATTACTTGTGAAAGCGCCGGGAGCTGCAGACGTCCCCCTCCCGGCCCGATATCGAATGAACACAGCAGGCGCTGCGGCTCCTCAGCCGCCCGCCGAACCCGCGACGCACACCGGTCGCACCACACAATGAGGTGAGAAATACCATGTCTGATATTCTGATCATCGAACCCGATCTGCACCAGGCTTATCTGATGAATGCTGCGCTCGAAAGCGAAGGCTGCCGCTGCCGCATTGCCGCGTCCATTGCGGAATGCGCGGAGATCCTGCAGGACTGCCCCCGGATGCTGACCATCCTCAACACCCGCCTGCCGTGGACGGAGAGCTTCCGGCTGCTCCGCGTGCTGGAGGACCGCGGCTGGCCGGTGCTGTTTATCGCGGGCGAAGCCGGGAACGCGACCCATCTGCGGGCGCTGTATCAGGGGTGCTGCGGCGTCCTGCCCGCCCCCTTCACCGCCGAGGAGCTGCGTACGATCGTTTCCGCCCTGCTGGCCGAGACGAACCGCCTGCTGACCATCGGTCCGCTGCGGCTGGACACGGAGCGCCGCGAAGCCACCCTCGCCGGTGAGCAATTGACCCTGACGGCGCAGGAATTCTCCCTGCTGCACGCGCTGATGCAGTCCCCCGATGCGGCGCTGTCCCGCGAGGAGCTGCTCCGCACCGCATGGGGCTATCAGGGCGTGGGCGAAACGCGCACGGTCGACGTGCATGTGCAGCGGCTGCGCCGCAAGCTCGGCCCCTCCTGCATCGAAACGGTCTACAAGCATGGCTACCGCCTGAAAATGGCGTAACGCGTATATCACTGGCCGGGCATATGTCCGGCCTTTTTGCTGGCATGAGGGAGTTTTACACTTTGTTCATGCATTGCGCCGGGAAATCTGTTATAATGGTTGAGGTATGTCAGGAGGTATTGCCATGATCGAGCTGAAGCAGGTCACCAAGCGCTACGGCGCTGCGGCGGCCGTCTCCGATTTGTCCTTCCGCGCGCCGGAGGGGCAGATCATCGGTCTGCTTGGCCAGAACGGCGCAGGCAAGACGACGACCCTCAACATCCTCACCGGATATATGCCCCCCACCAGCGGCCAGGTGCTTGTCGATGGCATGGATATGCTGACCCACGCGCGGGAATGCAAGCGCCGCATCGGCTATCTGCCGGAAAGGCCGCCGCTGTATGACGAAATGACGGTCCGCTCCTACCTCGCCTTCGTCTGCGAGCTCAAGGAGGTGCAGCCCCGCGCGATCCGCCAGCACGTACGTGAGATCATGGACGTCTGCGGCCTTCATGAGGTGCAGGGCCGGATCATCGGCCACCTGTCCAAGGGCTACCGGCAGCGCGTGGGGATCGCGCAGGCGCTGTGCGGCGATCCGCCGGTGCTGGTGCTGGACGAGCCCACGGTCGGACTGGATCCCCGGCAGGTCGCGGAGATTCGCCAGCTGATCCGTCGTCTCGGCCAGAAGCATACCGTCATCTTCTCCTCCCACATGCTGCCGGAGATCCAGCAGCTTTGCCAGCGGGTCGTGATCCTGCACAAGGGCCGGCTCATCCGGGAGGCCGACATGACCGCCCTGACCGACGGGGATGATTCCCTACGCCTGCGGGCCTCGATCGCCGGTGCACAGAAGGAGCTTCTGCCTGCGCTGCAGTCCCTCCCCTGCGTGCGGCGGGTCAAAACGCTGCCCGGCTCCGGGAAGAACATGACCGAGGTGCTGCTGGAGTGCGCGCCCGACGCGATTCCCGCCCCGCAGGCGCAGCTGTTCAGCCTCCTTTGCGGGCTGAACGCACCGCTGCACATGCTGTCGCAGGAGCGGGACACGCTGGAGGAGTTCTTCCTCCGCCTGACGTCCGAGGACGACGCAGCCCTCTGAGGCAACAAATACTGATCAGGACAGGTGAAACGAATTGCGTGCGATCTGGAAACGCGAGCTGCAGGGGTATTTCTTTACGCCGGTGGGCTATGTGTTCATGGGCGTGTTCCTGCTGCTCTCCTCCGTGATGTTCTATACCACCATCCTCCAAAGCGGCTCCAGCGATCTGCCGGCCTTTATCCGCCTGCTGAGCTATCTGTGGATGCTGCTGTGCCCGGTGCTGACGATGCGGCTGCTGGCGGAAGAAAAGCAGAAGCGCACCGATCAGCTCCTGCTGACCAGCCCGGTCTCCCTGCCCGGCGTCGTGCTGGGCAAGTACCTCGCGGCCGTCACGGTGATGCTCCTCTCCGTGGTGCTGACGCTCCTGTTCGTGCTGATCGTGGCGATCTACGGGCAGGTCTACCCGGCGGAGCTGCTGGTCTGCTACCTCGGCTTTGTCCTGCAGGGCTGCGCGTTCATCGCCATCGACCTGTTCCTCTCGGGCTGCGCCGCCAATCAGGTGACCGCTGCCGTGATGGCCTTCGGCGCGAACTTCCTGCTGTGGATCCTCGATATGCTGCAAGCCGCCGTGAGCAGCGGCTTCATCCGCCGCCTGCTGTCCTTCTTCAGCCTCTATGAGCGGAGCGAAGCCTTCATGATCGGGCAGCTTTCCTTCGCCAACGCCGGATATTTCCTGTCCATCACCGCGGCATTCCTCGTGCTGACCATCCACATGCTGGACAGCCGCCGATACAGGGGGGCATGAAGATGAAGAAGATCGATCTCCGCTTCTGGCAGAACCCCCGGCTGCGCTACGGCAGCCTGTCCACGCTGCTGCTGTGCGCCTCTCTGGCTGTGCTCGTGGCGCTCAACGGCCTGTTCACCGCGCTGGAGGACCGGTACATGTGGCGCGTGGACTGCTCCTTCAACCGCATCACCACCTATTCGGACGCTACGGAGCAGGTGCTGTCCGGGTTGAACACCCCGGTCGAGATCTACGCGATGTGGGAGCGCGGCTATGAGGACCCTCAGCTGCAGGAGCTCCTCAACCGCTACTGCGCCGCCTCCGAACACCTTTCCTGGTCGCAGACGCCGCTGAGCCTGCATCCGACGATGGCCACCGCCTTCTCCGGCACCACCTCGGACGATCAGGTCACCTCCGACTGTCTGGTGGTCTACTGCGCAGCCACGGAGCGCTTCCGCGTCCTGACGGGCAGCAGCTTCGTCAGCGCCACCGTCGATCTGGAGGCCAACAGGCTCCACATCGACTCCGTCACCTATGAACAGGCGCTCACCGCCGCTATCTCCTACGTCACGCAGACCGACATCCCCATGGTCTACATGATCCAGGGGCACAGCGAGGCCGATTACCAGAGCGCCGCGCTGCTGAACGAGCTGCTGCTGGACAGCCATTTCGACGTGCGCTACACGACGCTTGCCAAGGCAGAGCTGAAGCGCGGCGACGTGGTGGTCTTCCTCTCGCCCCAGTTCGACCTGACCGCCGCCGAGCTGGAGAAGCTCGCCGCCTTCATGAACGCGGGCGGCAGCTTCCTCTTCGCCGCCTCCGCAGATGACCCGATCAACGGCTCCTCCGCGCTGCCCATGGGCATGCCCAATTACCGCGAGCTGCTGCGCGTGTTCGGCTTCGTCCCGCTGGACGGCATGGTCTGGGCCTCCGCCGGCGAGCCCGGCAGCTATGACGGCCTGTACCGCTACAACCTGCGCGCAGACCTGCAGGCTGCCGAAACCACCTTCGACATGATGTACGCCGGCGCGCTCAAGCTGTACATGCCGCTTTGCCGCGCTTTTGAGACCCCGGAAAGCACCAGTACGCTGCACACAGCTCCGCTGCTGACCTCCGGCGAAAAGTCCTATCTGCACCAGACGACGCTGAGCAACCAGAGCATCGCCCAGTCTCCCGACGACCCAACCGGCCCCTTCACGCTGGGCATCGAAGCCTACCGCTTCTCCGAGACGGGCGAGGTGAGCCGCGCGGTCATCCTGGGCTCCACGTCCATGCTCATCAGCGAGGCCGCCCACAGCAGCGCCAACACCCGTGAATTCCTGCTCCGCGTGATGGATTACCTCACCGGCAGCGATTCCGCGTCCCTGAATATCGCGCCCAAGGTGGCCGCCCGTCCGGCGCTGTCTTCCGGTGCGATCACCCTCAGCAGCGTTCTGCTGGTCGCCCTGCCGCTGGCCATCCTCGCTGCCGCGCTCATCATCCTGTACCCGAGGAGGCATCTGTGACGATGGAACCTGTCGCCAAGAGGAAGCGGCGCTCCTTTGGCCCGCGCAGCCGGCTGCTGCTCCTGCTGACCGCAGCGCTTGTGCTGACCGCGCTGGCGCTCCTCCTTCTGCATCTGTCGAAGGAGCCGCCCGCCGCCGTGCCGCAGGCTGCCAGCACCGCCCGAACCCTCTTCTCTCACGCGCCGGAGGACGTGAAGGCCATCACCGTGCAGCGCCCGCATGAGGCCCCGTGGACCGTCACGGAGGACGAAGCCTCCGGGCTGTTCGTCCTCGCGGGCGAAGACGGCTACACCCTGTCCGAGCAGGAGACCGCCAAGCTCCGCGACGCCGCCCACGACATGACCTGCGAGGCCGTGCTCGCCCAGGACCGCGCGGAATACGCCGGGCATCTGGCCGATTTCGGTCTGGATGCGCCCGGCCGCGTCGCCAGCATCACCTTCTCCGACGGCAGCGTCGTCACCCTGCGCGTCGGCAGCGCGACCGCCCACAATGCCGCCTGGTACTACACGACCATCGACGGCGACGACTGCCTCTACGCGCTCGGCACGGGCTTTGTGGACGCGCTGTTCGTCAGCCGGGAATCCCTCGTGGACGTGGTACAGCCCGTGCTGCACAGGGCGCGCATCGACCGCATCACCCTGACCCGCGGCGACGGCAGCGTTCATGCCGAATGGGCGCTGCAGGGCAGCATCGAAGCCGGCGACGCCTCCGACCGCTGGCGCATCACGCAGCCCTTCGCCTACCCCGCCGACGCGCAGAGCATGTCCTCGATCCTGACCAATGCCGCGAATCTGCGCCTCGGCGCCTATGTCGCCCCCGCAACGCCGGACAACCTGACCCGCTATGGCTTCGATACGCCCCGGATGACCATCGGGATCCACATGGCGCCGGGAACCATCGGCACCACGGACATGGACGGCGCATTCACCGCCGAGGACTGGCCGGAAAGCACCTGCACCTTCGTCATCGGCGGCCAGCGCAGCGACATGGTGGACTACGTTCTCCACGAGGACAGCATCTACGTCAGCAGCCACTTCACCATGGGCGTGTTCCTGAGCGTGGATCCCCGCAGCAGCATGAGCCGCTACCCGGTCCTGACCGCGCTGGGCAACCTCGCACAGCTGACCATCGACGCCCCGGAGGGCTCCACCGCCTATGTCCTGACCCGCACAGAACGGATCGCCGAAAACAACGATCTGGTGTACGACGCGGACGGGCGGATCGTCTATGACGTCACCGTCACGCGCAACGGCGAAGCCTGCTCCTTCGAGGCCTTCGAGGCCGCCTACGACCGCCTGATCACCGTCAGCGTCAGCGGCGTCCTGCCCGAAGACAGCGTGATCGACGAAGCGCCGCATACCGTTTACACCTTCACCGACGTGGACGGAACCGTCCATACCGTCGCGCTCCACACCTGCGGCGTGCTGCACGATGCCGTCAGCGTGGACGGACACCTCGCCTTCTACCTCGTCAAGGGCGAATTCAAACTGGACATGCCGTAACAGCAATGCCCCGGAAGCTGCATGCCTCCGGGGCGTTCGTCTGTCATTCGCCGATTTCGATTCCCAGCTTCTCCGCCAGCTCACGTAGATACGCCTGATGCCCCGGATTGACCTGCTCCTCCTTCGGGCAGCGCGTTTCTCCCTCGCCGCGGTAATGCGCACGGAACAGCTCGGCCGCCTTGTCGGTCTCGCCGCGCCTGCCGCAGATCATCGCCTTTTCCAGCAGAAACAGGTGTGCGTGCCACAGCTGCGGGTATTCCATGCGGTGCGCCATGATCCCATCCCGACTGCTGAGCACGTCAAACATGGGCAGCGCCGACGTCCTCAGTCGGTGCAGTATGTCCTCGATGATCGGCCCGACAGGCTTGCGCAGGTCGTACGCGCCGCTTTTTCTTCTTGCTCTGCTCGCCGATCGTCCAGCGATGGCTGCATTCGTACTCGTGGTAGTACTTCTTCGTATTCTCCCCGGGCACAAAGGTCCGCAGCGCGCATTCCGGTACGCGGATCCCCGCATTCACCCAGAACAGGTGCGTCTCCTCCCGGTAGGCCTGCCCGCGCTGGAGCTCCACCACCTGCGAGATATCCCCCTCCACAAACCGGTGGAACAGGCGGCCATGCTTTCTGAAGCCATACGACCTGAGCAGCTCCTGCATCGCCGCCTGCACCTCGTCCAGCGCCTTCGTCGCCTCGGCCAGACGCTGCTTTCGCAGCTCCTCCGTCATCATACCACCTCCCCTGCCCTCATAACATATCCACAGCCCATGCACAAGAAAAACCTCCGGCTCGCTCTGAACCGGAGGTGATTGTCATCAGCTGTTGCGGGAGTAGTTGGGCGCTTCCTTGGTGATGGAGATGTCATGGGGATGGCTCTCCGCCAGGCCGGCGCCGGTGATCTTGATGAACTCAGCGTTCTGACGCAGATGGTCGATGGTGGGCGCGCCGCAGTAGCCCATGCCGGCACGCAGGCCGCCGATCATCTGGAAGATGGTGTCCGCCAGCACACCCTTGTAGGGCACGCGGCCTTCGACGCCTTCGGGCACGAACTTCTTGGACTCGGCCTGGAAGTAGCGGTCCTTGGAGCCAGCCTCCATCGCCGCCAGAGAGCCCATGCCGCGGTAGACCTTGAAGGAACGGCCCTGGTAGATCTCGGTCGCGCCGGGAGCCTCGTCGGTACCGGCCAGCATGGAGCCCAGCATGACCGCGGAGCCGCCAGCCGCCAGCGCCTTGACGATGTCGCCGGAGTACTTGATGCCGCCGTCCGCGATGACGCGGATGCCGTGCTTGTCGGCCTCCTCCGCGCAGTCCGCGACAGCCGTCACCTGGGGCACGCCGATACCGGCGACCACGCGGGTGGTGCAGATGGAGCCGGGGCCGATGCCGACCTTGACGCAGTCCACGCCAGCGGCGATCAGGTCATGGGTCGCACCGGCGGTGGCGACGTTGCCGGCAAAGAGCTGGATGTTGGGATAACGGTTGCGGATCGCCTCGACCTGCTTGAGCACGCCCACGGAATGGCCGTGCGCGGTGTCGATGGAGATGACGTCAACCTTGGCGTCCAGCAGGGCGTCGATGCGGTCGAACACGTCGCCGGTCACGCCGACAGCCGCACCGCAGAGCAGACGGCCGTTGGAGTCCTTGGCGGAGTTCGGGTACTTGGTGGACTTTTCGATATCCTTGATGGTGATCAGGCCGCGGAGCACGCCGTTCTCGTCCACGATCGGCAGCTTCTCGATGCGGTGCTTGGCCAGGATCATCTTGGCCTCCTCCAGAGAGGTGCCCACGGGCGCGGTGATCAGGTTCTCGCTGGTCATGAACTCATGGATGGGGCGATTGTAATCCGTGACGAAACGCAGATCGCGGTTGGTCAGGATACCCACCAGCTTGTTGCCCTCGCAGATCGGCACGCCGGAGATCTTGTAGCGGCCCATCAGATTCTCAGCATCCTGAATCAGGTGATTCGGGGACAGGAAGAAGGGATCGGTGATCACGCCGTGCTCGGAGCGCTTCACCTTGTCAACATGCGCCGCCTGATCGGCGATGCTCATGTTCTTGTGGATGATACCCAGACCGCCCTCGCGCGCCATGGCGATCGCCATGCGGGAGTCCGTCACCGTGTCCATCGCGGCGGACATCAGGGGGATGTTCAGCTTGATCACAGGCGTCAGCTGAATCGACATATCAACGTCCTTGGGCAGAACCTCGCTGCGGGCAGGGACCAGCAGCACATCGTCAAAAGTGAGACCTTCCCGCACAACCTTCTGAAGCATGAGCGTAAATCCTCCTCACCAATCACCTGAATGTATTTGGGTTAAAATGAATTGTAACAAAATGCGCTTCTCTTGTCAATGGCATACGCGACAAAATTTCGACCAATTCCGGAAGGTGATGGCATTTCGCTGCGTTTCCGGCATGCTTCACGCCCACTTTCGCCATCCTTTTGCGAAAAAACATTGCCGTCCCGGCGATTCTGTGCTATACTGATGACACAAGGATATGAATCAGCCACCTACCCTGCGGAATACATATTGACAGGAGGAACGTTCATGGCAAAGAAGATCATTATCACCATCGGCAGACAGTTTGGCTCCGGCGGCCGTTATGTGGGCCGTCTGCTTTCCGAGAAGCTCAGCATCCCCTTCTATGACAAGGAGCTGCTGGCCGAGGCCGCCAAGCACAGCGGCATCTGCGAGGAGATCCTCGAGGATCATGACGAGAAGCCGACCCGCTCGCTGCTCTTCAGCCTCGTGACCGGCATGCAGCACCATGTCGGCAGCGGCTCCTTCTATATGGACATGCCGCTGAACCACCGCATTTTCCTCGCGCAGTTCGACGCCATCCGCAAGCTCGCGGAGGAGGGCTCCTGCGTGATCGTCGGCCGCTGCGGCGACTACGTTCTCCGGGACGACCCCGACGCCGTGTCCGTCTTCGTCAAGGCTGACATGCCCAGCAAGATCGCCCGCGCGGTGAAGTACTACGGCGTGGAGGAGGACAAGGCGGAGGAGCGCATCCGCAAGGCGGACAAGCAGCGCGCTTCCTACTACAACTACTACGCCACCGCCACCTGGGGCGATGTGGACAACTACGACCTCGTGGTCGATACCGGCGTGCTGGGCGTGGAAGGCGCGGTGGAGCTGATCGCGAAGTTCCTCGAGCTGCGCGACGAGGCCGCAAAGTAACCCAAAGGAGAATCGCATGAAAAAGCTTGCAGCCCTGCTGCTATGCGTACTGATGATGACCGCCGCCGCACTGGCGGAGATCGAATGGCCTGCCAACATGACCGCCGGACAGCAGCAGCTCCGCCGCTATCTGGAGACGGCGAACGCCGCCCTGGAAGCCAGCGGCACCGGCGTGATCAACATGAAGTACGAGATGTACTCCACCTTCGCCAGCCTTGGCATGGACGGCATCGAAATGCCGGAGGACCCGCTGTCCACCTTCACCATGCCGGTGGAGATCTACGTCACCATGGGCAGCGAAGGCGTGCACTCCCTGCAGCTCCGCATGCACGACACGGATCGCTTCGCCGCCGTCGCAGCGGCCTGCATCCACGCCGCCAGCCCTTCCGCCGTCACCATCGAGCAGGCGCGCAGCATCACCGACGCCTATGCCGCCGCCATCAAGGCTGCCCCTTCGACGAGCTTTGAGGAAGAGGTCGAGCTGCTGCAGGGCGACCAGCCCCGCGCGTATTTCGCCTATTTCCCCAATCAGTTCCGCGATCACCGCAACTGGGTGCAGATGACGCTCGTCTTCGCGCGCCCCGGCAGTGCGGACGCGCCGGTGATCGTGCCCATCAGCACGCCTGTGCCCGAATCGGAGGAGGATCAGGTCTGGCTCTCCGACGACAATTACACCCATCTGGAGATCTTTGCCTCCCCCACCCCGGAACCGGATTCCGCGGCGATGGAGTGAGCGCAAACCATCTCCCTGCTCCCCGGCCGTTCTGTCGGGGAGTATACTTCTATGGAGGCAAATATGCCTGAGATCACCGTTCATCTGTTTCAGCGCAGGTCGCTGCGGGTCCTCACCGCGATCAGTCACTCCTGCGGGCTGATCATCCTCATCGCCCTGCATTTTTACATGACCACCACCATGGTGAAGCCCGGCTTCAGCAGCATGTCCGAGGCGCTGATGTTTCTCTGCCTCACGGCGCTGCTGTACGGTTTCTTCGTCTACATCTGCATGGATCTCCAGCGGTATCTCAGCCGCTGCCGCGTGTCCGCCCAGGGCGTGACGCTGCTGCGGCCGCTGCTGCGACCCCGGCTGCTGCCGTGGGACGCACTCCAGCAGGTCTGCATCTGCTACCGGGACGGCATGCGCGGCGAGAAGCCGGTCATCCTCTGCTTCGTCGAGAAAGGCGAAACGAAGACGATCTTCGGCCGCTGGCGCACGGGCAACGCCCTGCATCATCACCATCTGATCGCGCCGGACTATTCCAGGGAGCTGCACGAGGTCGTCAAGGCCTGCTGCCCGATGGAGATCGCCGACCTGCGTCCCACGCCTGACTATGCGCGATAAGGAGAAATACGCCATGAAATACCAGTTCACCGTTCCGGAAAACAAGCGCGTCCGCGTCATCGTCTCCTCCGACACGGCCTGCGAGGCGGACGATCCCTTTGCCATCGCCCACGCGCTGCTCTCTCCCAAGATGGACGTGAAGGCCGTCATCGCCGAGCACTTCATGAGCGAAGGCTCCATGGAGCGCAGCTACGCCGCCGCAGTGAAGCTCCTGTCCCTCATGCGCTCCGGCGTTCCGGTGCTCCACGGACAGGTCTGGCCGAAGGTCGATGGCGAGATCAGCGAAGGCGCGCAGTGCATCATCGACGAGGCCCGCCGGGAGGACAGCCGCCCGCTGTTCGTGCTGTGCATGGGCGCGGTGACGACGCTGGCCGCCGCCCTCGCCGCTGCGCCGGACATCGCCGCCCGCCTGACCTTCGTCACCATCGGCGGCCGCGGCTACG
Organism: Clostridiales bacterium; assembly: GCA_015056155.1. Lineage (GTDB taxonomy): Bacteria > Bacillota > Clostridia > Christensenellales > Aristaeellaceae > UBA11524. The sequence goes on along the minus strand of SVGU01000014.1, from coordinate 26,922 downwards.
GCAAAGACGCATGGGCCTTCCGCGAGTTCAACTGGGGCAATGACCCCGACGCGATCAACTTCATCCTCCGGGACACGACCGTGCCGGTCTGGCAGATCTGCATCAGCGCCTACGGCATGATGCGCGTCGGCCTGGCGGAGCTGCAGCGCAAGGTTGCCCCCTGCGGCGAAGTCGGCGCTTACCTCCTCCGGCAGATGGACGAATACAACAACACCCCCTACGCGGGCTGGACGGCCGGCGAAAGCTGGTCCCTGGGCGACAATCCCTCCGTGGCGGCAGTGCTGCACCCCGGCTGCGGCGAGAACCGCATGCAAAGCGCCTGGCTCATCGACGCCGAAACCGCCTACGTGACCGAGCTGCCCGGGCGGCAGATCCTCGTCTATCACACCATGGACAGCCGCTATGTGCTGGAGGACCTCTTCGCCAAGCTGGCGATCAACTTCGGATAAGCGATCAAACAAAGGAGAAAACGCATGAGCATCAATTACGTTGACCTGTTCAACCACATCCACCCGGATTTCTTCGCCGCCGAGTACATCAAATCGCTCCCGCCGGAGGAGGTATTCGTCGAGCAGATCATGACGCTGAAGGATTTCGATCCGGAAGCGGTGACGATTCCCGTGCCGGAGAACATCACCTACGGCTTCTTCACCGGCGACCTCGCGCAGCTGCAGTCCAGCGTCCGCGAGGTCGATGAGGACTGGGTGCAGTACTACCAGAAGGACGACCGTGTCTTCTGCGCCTTCGACGGCGACAAGGTCGTCAGCTTCTGCATCCTGGACGGCTGCGGCGAGTATCAGGGGCTGAAGATCGGCGCGCCGGGCTGCGTCGGCACCATCCCGGCCTACCGCAAGCAGGGCATCGGCCTGAAGATGGTGCAGCTGGCGACCGCCCAGCTCAAGGCCGACGGCTACGACCTGAGCTACATCCATTACACCGCCGTCGGCCACTGGTACGCCAGGCTCGGCTACGAAACCGTCCTCCGCTGGAACGCCAACGGCCTCCTCTGAGCAACATAGCAAACAGGCAGCGCTGCACATCCCTTCCGCAGCGCTGCCTGTTTGCTTTGCAATTGTCCTGCTTTACTTCGTCTTTTTCCGCTTTCTGGAGGCCTTCGCTTCCTGATTGCGCATGACGGTCGTCTTTTCCGGGAAATTCGCGGCGATCCATGCCCGGACCTTCTCCGGCTCCGGCACGCCGCGCAGGTAAACCGCCGTGCCCTTCTGGCGGATGTGGCAAACCTTCAGCGCCTTCTCAATGAAGCCCTGCTTCACGATGATCTCCGCCGCACACACGCCGGCGATCTCCGTTTCGTTCCGCCCGAGCCGCGCGATCAGCCGCGCGCCCTTGTACTCCGTTGCCGGCAGGAACAGGTACGTGCCCAGATACATCCGCATGCAGATCGCCAGCGTCAGCGCAACAACGGCAGCCATCACCGCCGTGACCTGCAGCGCCATCATGGGCGGCATGCTCAGAAACGACGCCGCTGCCATCAGCGCCAGACCCAGCACCATCGGCCATGCCGCCGTCAGCAGCACTGCCAGCCCCTGCGTCCTGAGCTCCATCCGTTCACGCATCGCCCTTCGCCTCCTCCAGCATTTCGTCGATGATCTGGCAGGTCAGCCGGATGATCCGGCCGCAGGGACGGCTCTTGTAATACGCAGGCGTCCGCTCCTCGGGCGTGGGAGCCTCCGGGCCAGGATCCCTGTCGAGCAGCTCCGCGCAATTGATCGTGCCGAAGCGCTCCAGGAACCGCCGGTGCATCTCCTGCACCCGCGCGTAGGTCTGGGGGCGATGCTCCTTCTTCGCGCCATCCGCACCCTCCAGCGCGCCGCACAGCATCACCGCCGCCGAAAACGCGCCGCAGTTGTCCCGCAGGCGCCCCATGCCGCCGCCGAAGCCCACGGCCACCATCGCCGCCTGCTCCTGCGTCAGCCCCAGCACATCCGCATAGGTCAGCAGCACCGACTGCGCACAGTTGCACCCGGCCGCAAAGTTGCGCACCGCCTGCTTTTCCCGTTCAGAAATCATCTTCATACTCCCTCTGACAGGCGCAGCGGCGCCCGGGAGAAGCGATCCCGCCGCCCCCGAAGCGCCGCTGGCATGGTTTTACTTCGTGATCTGGATGGTGTCGCGGAGCTTGTCATAGACCTGCTCCTTGTAGCCCTCGGTGTACTCGCGGGGATAGGTGATGTGCACGGTGTACAGCACCTTCTCCACACAGGTGGCATGCACGCGGCCGGCGATCTCCACGCCGTTGTCCAGCACGCCGGTGTAGTTGGCGTAGATGCCCGTAGCGCCCAGCAGCGGACGGCTTGCGGTGTTCGAGGGGCTGTACTCCGCCAGCTCCGCGGACTGACCGATGGCGTTGAGCATGTTCCGGATGACCGTCTTCAGGTCGTTCTCGGAATACTGCGCGCTGACCTTCTCGGCATGGACCGTCAGGGTCGCGGGGTAGCTCACCGCCGCGTTGGGGTTCTGAATGATGTAGTAGTCCGCGGCGGACTCGTCCACCAGCCAGCCGGTCGGGCCGTCGAAGGACAGGCCGAGCTTGGTCGCGTCGTAGGTCTTGTAGCTGAACTGGGGCAGCGGCGGCGCAGCGGTGGGCGTGGGCAGATCGATGGGATCGACCGGCACGGGCGTCGCACCCGCATAGTCGCTGCGGACGGTCGGCGCGGGCGTGGGCGTCACGGGCGCGGGCGTCGCGATCTCGCCCTGCCAGTAATCCAGATCGCCGCTGTAATCGTCCTCCTCCGCCAGAGGATCATACTCCTCCCCGGCAGGCTGATTCTGTGCCGTCTGCTGGGTTTGCTGGGTCTGCGCGTTGCCGCCGGCCGTCTTCACCGTGAACTTCTCCGGCTCGCTGGTCTGGCAGGCAGTCAGCAGGCACAGGCACAGGAGCATCGCAAGCGCCATGAACCACTGTTTCTTCATCGTCAAAACCTCCTGATCGATCTCGTCAACTATATCAACGATTCATCGATAACAAATCATTCCGCGCCATCCTCGTAAATCGGATGATAGAGCCTGCGGTCGAGGCTCCAGATCTTCTCGGAGAACGCGCCGGCGGGGACGCGGGCCATGATGCCCTCCATCTCGTTCATGCGGGCGTCCAGCGTGTCGATCCAGTTGAGCACCTCCGCCTCGGGGAACATCGGCGGCTTGGGGCTGCCGTATTCCGGGATGCCGTGATGGCTGATGATCATGTGCTCCAGCAGCACCACGATCTCCCCCGTCACGTTGACGTTGCGCGCCGCCTCCGCCAGCCGCGCCACGCCGCGCACCAGATGGCCGATCAGCAGTCCGTCGCGGGTGTAGTCGGTCACGTTGCCCAGCTCGTCGCTCTTCATCTCGGAGATCTTCGACAGGTCATGCAGGATCACGCCCGCACGCAGCAGATCACCCTTGAGGAAGGGGTACGCCTGGATGATGTGCTCCGCCGTGCGCAGCATGGAGCACGTGTGGTGCAGAAGGCCCGTGCGCTCCGCATGGTGCAGGCGCTGGGCCGCCGGGAACCACTCGATATTGTCTCCCGCCAGGCGCAGCATCTCGCGCACGATCTTCTTCAGATCCTCCGAAGCGAAGGCGTCGATGGTGCGCTCGATCTCCGCGCGGTAGCTGTCGGGCGTTTCCGGCGCGCAGGGCACCAGCAGGGACAGATCCACCCCGTCGGTATCGACCGCCGGGCGCATCCGCTCGATCCGGAGCTGCTTTCGGCCGTTGTACTCCTGCACCAGGCCGCGCACCTTGATCACCGTACCGGTCGGCGGCGGGGCGACCGTGCCGTCCCACATCTTGCAGTTGACCTCGCCCGTGCGATCGGTCAGGTTCATGTCCAGGTACTTGCCGCCGGTCTTGCCCTCGCGCTGATCAGCGCTGCGCACCAGCAGGAAGCCCTCATAGCGCATGCCGGTCTCCAGCATGCTGATGGTAATATCCATGCAAATAACCTCGTATCACGTAATCAGAACGGCGCGTCTCCGCCGCCGGCCTCGGGCGCAAGGTTCGCGTAGGTCGTGTACTCGCTCAGCCACGCCACCTTGATCGTTCCCAGCGGACCGTTTCTCTGCTTGCTGATGATGATCTCGCCCACATTCTTCTCCTCGCACTCCGGGTCATAATACCCTTCGCGGTGGATGAACATGACCACGTCCGCGTCCTGCTCGATGGAGCCGGAATCGCGCAGGTCGGTCAGCGTGGGGCGTTTGTTGTCGCGGGCTGCGTTGGCGCGGGACAGCTGGGCACAGGCGATCAGCGGCACCTTCAGTTCCAGCGCGATGGCCTTGAGCTGGCGGCTGATCTCCGCGACCTCCAGCTGGCGGCTCTCGGTCTTGCCGTCGGAGTGCATCAGGCCGAGGTAGTCCACCACGATCAGGTCCAGACCCCTGTCCATCATCAGCCGGCGGCAGCGCGAGCGCAGCTGCGTGGGCGTGATACCCGCCGTATCGTCGATGAAGATGCGGCTGTTGGACATGGGGCCGATCGACTTGGCCAGGCGCATCCAGTCGTCCGGGGTCAGCGTGCCCTGACGGACGCGCTGCATGTTGACCTTCGCATCCGAGCACAGCAGACGCAGCGCGATCTGCTCCCGCGGCATTTCCAGCGAGAACACGGCGACGCTCTTGCCGCCATAGAGTGCGGCATATCCGGCCATGTTCATCGCCAGCGAGGTCTTGCCCATGGAGGGACGCGCGCCGAGGATGATCAGCTCGCCGCCGTGGAAGCCGGTCAGCAGGTTGTCCAGCGCGGTGAAGCCCGACGGGACGCCGGCGATCCGGCCCCGGAGCTTGGCCAGCTCCTCGATGTTGGCGTAGGTGTTGTAGAGCACTTCCTTGACATGCACCAGGCTCTCGCCGGAGGCGCGGTTCATGACGATGTCGAAGATCGCCTTCTCCGCATGACCCAGCGTCTCCTGCAGGGGATTCTGCTGGCTGTAGCACTCCTGCGCGATCTCCTGCGACGCCTTGATCAGCCGGCGCAGGGTCGATTTCTCCGCCACGATGGCGATGTACGCCTTGACGTTCGCCGTGGTGGGCACATACTGCACCAGCTGCAGCAGATATCCTGTGCCGCCCACGCCCTCGATCGTTCCCCGCCGGGACAGCTCGCTGTCCACAGTGATGAAGTCGACCGGGCTCTGCTCCCGGTGGAGCTTGATCATCGCGTCGAAGATTTCCTTGTGCTGCGGCTGGTAAAAATCGTCGGGGACGAGGGTTTCCGCCGCCTGCAGCACAGCGCCGGAGTCCTGCAGCATCGCGCCCAGCACGGACTGCTCCGCTTCCACATTGTTCGGCGGCGTCACGCCGCGCAGCTCAGACAAGATGCTCCCCCCTTTTTTCCTGTCCACTGAAACGCTTCAGTAAATCGTCGCGTTGCGCCCTTTGCGCACCATGACTCCCGCAAAGGACGCAACGCCGCGCGGGAGCGCCAAAACGGGGCGAAGCCCCTTACTTCGCGGCCACGCCTTCCACATGGGCGATCATCTTGACGCTGATGTCCTTGTAGATCTTCGCCTCGAACTCGACGTCGCCCACCGTGCGGATGTTCTCGCACTTGATGTCGCGCTTGTCGATCTCCACGCCGTGCTGCTTCTTCAGCTCGGCCGCGATCTCCGCGCTGGTGATGGAGCCGTACAGGCGGCCCTGGGAGCCGGTCTTGACCGTCATGCTGACGACCTTGCCGCGCAGGCTCTCGGCGGTCGCGGTGGCCTTCGCGCGGCGCTCCGCCTCGCGGTCCGCCTCGGCCTTGCGCATCTTCTCGATGCCCTTCATCGCGCCGGGGGTCGCCTCCACCGCCAGCTTCTGGGGGAACAGGAAGTTACGGGCATAACCGTCCGACGCATTGACCACCTGATCCTTCTTACCGACGCCCTTGACGTCCTGCAGCAGAATTACCTTCATTGTCTTTATCCTCCTGATTCATCACAATTACAGATGTATATACTGAATCATCTTATTGTACAATGAAACAGCCAAAAAAGCAAGTAAAAAGGGAGCCGGCCCTGAAAAAGCCAGCTCCCCTGTGATCTCTGGGATCAGATATCCTTGGCGATGTCGATGTTCTCGCCCGTCAGCGCCACGACCGCGCCCTGTGCCGCCTCGGAGGATTCCGGGTGCGCCAGCAGCCACTTGTTGCGCGCCCACAGCATCTTGTCCATGCCGTTGGCGTTGCAGGCGGGACGGTAATCGGTGTTGGTCTTGTCGGGCAGCGCGATCAGCACGCGGAAGCCCTGGCCCAGCTTGGCAGAGCAGGGAGCGTAGTGCAGCGTGGTCGCATAGCACTCCACCAGCACGCCCTTGGGCGCCTTGAAGGCCACCACCTTGGAGGTGTCCAGCTTGTCGTCCACGATCTCGCCCTGCTTGGCGACCAGCAGGATGAAATCCTCGGTGCCGAGGTTGAACTCGGAATCGCGATGGAACTCCAGGCAGTTGAGCTTGGTGTTCACGCCGTTGCAGAAGCCGAACTGGAAGGGCATGCCGCCGTAGAGCGCCTCGCCGATGGCTTCCGCGTTCTCCGCCTGATGCAGCGCCTCGATGCGGGGCTCATACACCACCGTATCCGTGCAGGGGGTCTCGGCCAGCGCCTTCAGCAGGCCCTCCACCGGGTAGCCCTCGACCACGCGGCCATAGGGACGGAACGCCTCGTCATACACAGAAAGAATGTTCATGGGCTTTTCCTCCATTTTCTTGAGAATCGGTCATACCTTGTGACATATCATTCGCCGCGCAGGCGGTCAACTCCTGCCTGCCGGACGAAATTGCTCCCTGTTCCGCCCCTGTTCAGCGGATGATGCCCTCCTCAGGCTCCCGCTGGTCGTACCATGCCCGGAGCATCTGATCCTTGTAGTCCGGCTGCACGTTGTATTCATACCAGCGGTCCTTTTCGCCCACGTCCCTCGGGGCCGTCTTCTCCGCATAATAGAACTTGCGCGGATCGCCGAGGCAGGCCACGTCCAGCGCCACCGCCCGGGACAGCGCCCGCAGCGTCTGCGGCTGGTCCAGCGGGTCCAGCCCCTGCTCCTCGAACACGAAGCGGACGACGCGGTTCATGGGCTTGTAGAGGGTGATGCGCACCTCCTCCGCGCGGATGAGCACCTGCTCTATGCAGCACTCGTCGCACTGCTCCAGCAGCGGATACAGCCGCGTATACAGCGCCGACGTCCTGACGCGCCCGATGAGCGCCGTGTCCCGGTCATGCTCGTTCCTGACCTGCCGCAGCGTCAGCGCAAGCGCCGCCGACGCCACCGCCAGCCCCGCGATCAGCCAGCCCAGCCAACCCATCTGCACCGCCTCCTTCCATGTCGATTTCTGTCCTTCATGATAGCAGGGGCGGCGGGCGTTGTCAAGGGGGCAGGCTGCGCACAGGTGATTGACCCCTTGCCAATCGCCGCGGTTCGCGGTATACTTGATGCAGCAAGATCGAAAGGAAGCGGCTTGGCCATGTACCGTTACGAGACTCATCTGCACACCTGTCAGGGCAGCGCCTGCGGTTCCTCCACCGGCGCGGAGCACGCCCGCTATTACAGGCAGCTCGGCTATCAGGGCATCTTCGTCACCGACCATTTCTTCGGCGGCAATACCGCCGTCCCCCGCGACCTGCCCTGGAAGGAGCGGGTGAACTGGTTCTGCTCCGGCTTTGAGGACGCCTGGAACGAGGGCCAGAAGGTCGGGCTGGACGTGTTCTTCGGCTGGGAGCAGTCCTTCGACGGCGACGATTACCTCGTCTACGGCCTGGACAAGCAGTTCCTCCTGGACCACCCGGAATGCGAGCGCTGGAGCCGCAAGGAGCAGTACGAAGCCGTGCGCGCAGCAGGAGGCTGCGTCATTCAGGCGCACCCCTTCCGCATGCGCGGGTATATCTGGGGCATCCACATCGGCGACCGCTTTGCCGACGGCGTGGAGGTCGCCAACGCCGGCAACACGCAGGCACAGGACATCTACGCCCTGCGCTACGCCAGGGAGAAGGGGCTCTACACCATCACCGGCTCGGACAACCACCGCTCCCACGAGAACTCCGTCATCTACGGCGTGGGGCTGGAGAAGCCGCTGGACAGCAGCGCCGACTGGGTGCAGCACATCCTGACCCGGCAGCCCCACACGCTGCTCTGCCCGCCCGACCGCTGGGACGGCACGACCGGAGCCGAGCCGCTCATCCAGACCTTCGTGATGGACGAAAACAACGAGCGCGTCCGGATGCCCGAAGGCTGGCTGCAGGACTGACGAAGCCGATCAACCGCATGAATACCGATGCGCCCGGGGCACGATGGCTCCGGGCGCATTTGTTATCCGCCGCCCACGGTATAGGTCTGCAGGAGGAATTCCCCTTCCGCGTCCTGCAGGAGGAGGATCATTCCGCTGTCCGCGGGCGCACTCCAGACCACCTTGCCCGGGAAGGCGCCGTCCAGCAGGAGCTGCCCGTCCGGCTCCAGAACGCACAGCCAGGAACCGAAATCCGTCTGCATCAGCATCAGGTGCTCTCCGCCGCTCCCCGCGCCAATGGCAGTCAGCGTGCAGGGCTGCGGGATGGGGATGTTGACCGGCTCTGTCTGGAAGGTTTGCGTGGCCCGGTCAAAGCGCCACATGCGCCATCCGCGCTCCGGGTCGGTATACCAGCCGCTGCGTTCATGGGTGAAGAAATACACCGCGCTGTCGTCATGGTCGGCGGAAGCGACCTGATTGGGCGGCGCCATGTCCTCCGGCGCAGGGATGCTCGCCAGCTCCTCTGCCTCCTCGCCGTAGATGCGCAGGACGTACCGGCTCATTTCGTCCTTCGCCAGCATCAGCAGCTCGCCGTCCATCTCGCAGAGGAAGCCCCGGTCGCTGTGGTAGGACTGCATCAGGTGCTCCGCCACGGCGCCGGACGGGCTGCAGCTCACAGTGAAGGGGTAGGTCATCCCCTCGCAGAAGAGATAATAGCGTACGGTGTAGCTTTCCGTGCTGTCGCAGTAGAAGCGGTCCGGCTCCTCGATCCAGCGGACCTTCTTCGCCGTCCATTTCCGCCCCCTGCAGGTGTAGGTATACTGCATGCCGGAATCGCATTCGGAGTTGTCGAAGGTCTGGCAGACAAAGCCCTCCGCCGTCAGGGCGATCTGCCCGTAATAGCCGTCCGGCACGGACTTTGCCCACAGCTTCTTCCCCGTTTCACTGATGACCCGCAGCCACAGCCGGTCGCTGCCCGTACAGTTGTAGGCGATCAGGTACGTTCCGTCCGGCAGCGGGTACACCGCCATCCCGTCGGGACGCGCGTCCTCCGGCAGATGCAGCGCACAGGAGCCGTCCAGCGTGAATTCGCCCGCATGGGGACTCGCAGGCAGCTGGGGCGGCACACCCGCCCCGTTCAGGGCGCTGCGGCGGATGAAACCGCGCACCCGCTCCTCCGTGCCGTCCAGAACGCCATCCACATACGCCCAGTCCAGCCCGCGAAGCGCCAGAAGCGTCACCCGGCCGGAAACCCTGCCGACAGGCGCGCCGTCCCGGTAGGGATCGTCGGTGATCTCCGCCCGCCCAGCCAGCAGGTATTCCTCCGCCCCGAGGGACAGCTCCCGGCAGCCCTGCCACACCTGCGGATACGCCCGCAGGTCGATGCAGCCCACACGCACCTGGTTCTTGCTGACCTCATACCGGATCAGCACCCAGCCGGTATCGCCGAGGCGGCCGTAGCACTGGATATCGCCGTTCGTGCTGACCTTCGCGCGGCCCTTTGCCGCATGGTGATACGCCTCTCCCGGTCCCGTGCGGACCTCAAAGGTCGTGTCCTCCGGCAGCCCCTTGAGCGGGAACTGCCCGGGCAGCACGGGCGTTTCCTCCGCCAGGGCAGGAACGGCCAGCAGCAAAAGCGCCACCACCAGCAGCATCCGTCTGAACATTTCATCACATCCTTCTGCACACATGATAGCATGCCGCCAAAGAAAATACAAACAGAAAACTTCCATTCTGCGTCGACTATGCTATAATAAAACGTAATCTTTCAAGGAGGCTGACTCCCATGAACAAGACCTTTATTCCCGCGGGCTATTCGCCCAAGCTTTCCCTTTATGAAACGCAGGCCGCCATCAGCCTGATCAAGCGCACCTTCCAGGACCGCCTCGCGCAGGCGCTGAACCTCAAGCGCGTGTCTGCGCCGCTGTTTGTCGAGCCGTCCTCCGGCCTGAACGATGACCTGAACGGCGTCGAACGTCCCGTCTCCTTCGACATCCCCGCGGCAGGCGTGGATGCGGCGGTCGTACACTCCCTCGCCAAGTGGAAGCGCATGGCGCTCTACCGCTACGACATCTGGCCGGGCAAGGGCATCTATACCGACATGAACGCCATCCGCCGCGACGAGGAGCTGGACAATCTCCACTCCATCTACGTCGACCAGTGGGACTGGGAGAAGGTCATCACCCATGACATGCGGACGCTGGGCACGCTGCAGGACGCCGTGCGCGACATCGTGCGCTGCATCTATGAGGCGAGCCTGATCGTCAACGGCCGCTACCCGAAGCTGCAGACGCAGCTGCCCGAGGACGTGACCTTCATCACCTCCGAGGAGCTGCTCCAGCTCTATCCCGACAAGACCGCCAAGGAGCGCGAGAACCTGTTCGTCAAGGAGCATCCTGTCACCTTCCTGATGCAGATCGGCCACAAGCTCTCCAACGGCAAGCCCCATGACGGCCGCGCCCCCGACTATGACGACTGGACCATGAACGGCGATCTGCTCTACTGGTGCCCGACGCTGAACTGCGCGATCGAGCTGAGCAGCATGGGCATCCGCGTGGACGCGGAGACCCTCGACCGCCAGCTGACCCTCGCGGGCTGCGACGACCGCCGGAATCTGACCTATCACCGGATGCTGCTGGACGGCGAGCTGCCGCTGACCATCGGCGGCGGTATCGGCCAGAGCCGCCTGTGCATGCTGCTGCTGGGCAAGGCGCACATCGGCGAAGTGCAGTCCTCCATCTGGGACCAGGACACCCGCCGCAAGTTCAAGGAAGCCCGCATCACGCTGCTGTAAGCAGGAGTCCTTCCGCACAAGGAGGCGATCGCGATGAAAACCGTTCTGGTCACCGGCGCATCCGGCGGCATGGGCAGAGCGATCTGCCGCCTGCTGGCGGAGCGGGGCCTGCGCGTATATGCGCTGGATGTCAAGCCCCTCGAATTGCCGGAGACGGCCTCGTTCGTGTGCGACCTGCGCACGGAGGCAGGCGCGTCCGCCGCGCTGGAATGGCTTCAAGCACAGGAAACGCATCTGGACGCGATCGTCCATGCCGCAGGGGTGTATGATCTGGATGCCCTCGTGGAGATGGACGACGAGCGCTTCCGCCGCATTTTCGAGGTGAACGTGTTCGCGGCCTGCCATGTGAACCGGCTGTTCACGCCGATGATGACGGCGGGCGGACGGATCGTGTTCATCACAAGCGAGCTGGCGCCGCTGCATCCCCTGCCCTTCACAGGGATCTACGCGGTGACGAAGAAGGCGCTGGAAGCCGTCGCCGCCTCTCTGCGGACGGAAATGGCCCTGCGCGGGATCACCGTCAGCGTGGTGCGTCCCGGCGCGGTCACGACGCCCCTGCTGGGGGATTCCACCCGGGCGCTGGACCGCTTCTGCCGGAAAACGCGGTACTACCGGGTCAATGCCGAACGCTTCCGCCGCATCGTTGACAGCGTCGAAAGCCGCTCCGTTCCGCCGGAAAAGGTGGCGGACAGGGTGTACCGGGCGCTGTCGGCAAGAAAGCCCCGGCGCATATACAACCTCAACCGGAACCCGCTCCTGCTCCTGCTGAACGCATTGCCAGCCGGACTGCAGGAATGGGTGCTGACCCGGATCCTCAAATAACGGCATACGAAAAGGAGAACGCATTTCTGCGCTCTCCTTTTTTATGTCACAGACTGAGCAGGTACAGCAGCGCATCGTTGTACTTGCGCTGGCGGTACACATCCGTCAGGGTCACATACGGCAGCCGGGACAGGCTGCTGTTGTCGATCAGGTCAGCGATCTTCACCTCGCGGCCCAACGGGTTCGCCCCTGCCCGGCGGACGAAGGCTGCATAGTCCTCGTCCCCGCGCTTTGTTACCGAAAGCACGCCGTCGGTGATCCGGTCGCCGAAGATGCGGCGCATTTCCGACTCGGTCAGAGCCTGCGTATCCTCCAGCACATCGTGCAGGTACGCCACACACTTCGCCTCCTCCGACACACAGCGGGCGGCGACGCGCTCGATGTGGCCGATGTAGGGTTGTCCTGCCTTGTCGAGCTGCTGCGCATGCGCCCTCTGGGCGATCGCGCAGGCCACCCGGACGAGATCCGTCATGCTCTGCGCCTCCTTTCAGACGATGGGGTACCAGTACTCCATCTGTTCATATCCCAGCCGCTGGAAAACCTCCGGCGGAGTGATGATCCGTCCCAGCTCGCGCCGGGCAGGGTCGGCAGCAAAGCCATGCTCCGCAAGGAACGCCGCCACCGCCGCATCCAGCGCGGGCTTGTCCGTCTGCCGGTCGATATCCACCGCGACGGCATAGAGGCCGCCGGGGAAATCCACCCATGCCGCACCCTCCGGCAGCGCCGTTTCCGCCGGGCATTCGTACAGCCAGCGAAAGCCCGGGCAGGCCGGGTCGCTGTCATCCCAGAAGAGATAATCCCGGGGATGGAGCGTCCGGGGCTGCCGGGACATCCATTCGCTGAAATCCTCCAGCGCGGGCTCGCCGAACATCCCTGCGGGCGATGCGATCATCCGGCAGGGCGGCATATCGAGGATGCGGATGGGCTGCATGGCTCATTCCTCCGTGTAGATCGGGTATTCCGCACCGTCGCGGAAGAGGACGGGGATCACGTCGATGGGCGCAGGGACAGTGACCGTCTGGCCGCCCTCGTAGACCATGCCGGTGTAGGCGTCCTTCCAGGTCGCGCCCTTGGGCAGATACACGCTGCGCTCGGTCACGCCGGCCTCCATCACCGGAGCCACCAGCATATCCGGGCCGAACATGTAGCAGTCCTCGGTCAGCCACGCCTGCTTGTCCTCCGGGAACTCATAAAACAGCGGACGCATGACGGGCGCGCCGGTCTCGTGGGCCTCCTGCATCAGGCGGCGGACATAGGGACGGATGCGCTCGCGGATGAACAGGTACTTGCACAGGATGGGCGTGTTCTCCTCGCCGAAGGCCCAGACCTCATTATCCTGGCCGGAGGTGAGCTGGCGGATGTTGTTGCGGAACTCCTGCTCGCGCTCATACCACGGGCTGCGCTCGCCGTGCATGCGGAACACGGGGTTGAAGCAGCCCCACGCGAACCAGCGCAGCAGCAGCTCCTTAAAGCCGGGGTCGGAGATATCGCCGCCCATGAAGCCGCCGATGTCGCTCGTCCACCAGGGGATGCCCGCCATCTGCATGCTCAGGCCCGCCTGCAGCTGCTCCCGCATGGCGCGGAAGGAGGAGTGGATATCGCCCGACCAGGCCAGCACGGCGTACTTCTGGCTGCCCGCCCATGCGCAGCGGGTCAGGGACATGATCTCCGTCTCGCCCACTTCCTTCAGGCCGTCGTAGAAGCCCTTGGCATAGCCGACGGGATAGGTGTTGGTCACCTGCAGGGCGGGACCGGCCCAGTAGCGGTAGTTGTCGAACTCGTAGCAGTCGTATTCCGGCTCCGCCTCGTCCAGCCAGAAGCAGCGGATGCCCTTGTCATAGTAGTTCTTCTTACACTTCTCCCAGACGTACTTCTGCGCGCCGGGGTGGGTCGCGTCAAAGTAGACCGTCGCGCCCATCCAGGTCATCGTATCCTTGCCGCGGTCGGTGCGCACGAGGTAGCCGTACTCCTCCATGTCGCCGCGGCTTTCGCTGCGCTCATCCACCGTAGGCCACACGGACACGACGGGCTCGATGCCCATCGCGCGCAGCTCCTTCACCATGCCGTCGGGATCCGGCCAGTCGATGGGGTCGAACTTCCAGTCGCCCTGACGGGGCCAGTGGAAGAAGTCCACCACGATCACGTCCAGCGGCAGGCCCATCTCCTTGTGCTTGCGCGCCACGGCCATCAGCTCATCCTGCGTGCGGTAGCGCAGCTTGCACTGCCAGTAGCCCATGCCGTATTCGGGCATCATGGGCGTGCGGCCGGTGACGGCGGAGTAGTTGCGCTCGATGTCCGCCGGGGTGTCGCCGCAGGTGATGTAGTAGTCCAGCTTCTTGGTGGAGCGGGCGGTCCATTCGGTGCGGTTGGTGCCGAAGGTGCAGGTGCCCACGGCCGGATTGTTCCACAGGAAGCCATAGCCGCGGCTGCTGACATAGAAGGGCACGGAGGCCTGGCAGTTGCGGTGGCACAGCTCGAGCGTCGCGCCCTTCTTGTTCAGGTGCCTGTCCTGATACTGACCCATGCCGAAGATCATCTCGTCGTCAAAGGCCTCGAAGCGGGCGGACAGCGCAAAATCATTCGTGCCGGGGATGCACTTGAGCTCGCGCGCCGGGATGCGCAGGGATACGGAGTAACGGTTGATGCGGTTGCGGTTGCGCCAGTACTCCTCGGTGAGCAGCTCGCCCTTCTGGTTGTAGAAGCTCAGCCAGCCCTCCGGGTTCACCTTCACCGTCAGCTTGCCGTTCACGAAGGTCCAGATGCGGCCGGTGGAGTGGTAATGGGCATACTCCTCGGACTTGTACCACGGGTCGGTCGTGTCGACCTCCTCCCACGTGATGACGGGCGTCACGTCCTCCACCGGCTCGGTCAGCGCCCAGTCGTTGCCGTCCATCTGCGGCTCATTCGTCATCCGCACGCGGACGCCGTCCGTGCCCCATGGGTCGATCCACAGCTGTGTCGCGCCTCCATAAATCGCAAGGCGCTTGCCTTCCTGAACAATACGCATGGCTTATTCCTCCATTTCTCCATACAGCAGACCGCTCGACCCCGTCGCGATGTAGAAGCGCCCGAACTTGCGCTTATCCCCGTCGATGGAGTGGATCTGGCCGTACATTTGCTTTTCGTTGTTGATCCGCTGGAGGGTCTTCCCCTCGTCCAGCGTCCGGTAGAAGCCGTATTCGCCGCCGATAACGCCGCTGAAGTAGATCGCCTTCTTTTCATCGGCATAGCAGCCGCCGGGACGGCCCAGGCCAAGGCCGACGCAGAACACGCTGTCCCCCGCCGCGCTCAGGCGCGTTCCGGTGAGCTCGTCCGCCGCCGCGTCATAGGTCAGCTTCCACAGACCTCCCCGGCCGGTGGCGCAATACAGCACGCCGGTCTGCCCCGCCGCCGCGCGGATCTCCGTCCGGTCGGCGCAGTCCACGAGGCCGAAATTGACCTCCGGGAAACCCTGCGGCGCCGCGAGCTCGCGGAAGGTATCGCCGCCGTCGGTGCTCACATAGATTTGGCCTGCCTCGCCGAAGCCGTAGAACAGGCGCGGATCCACCCGGTCCGCCAGCGGCTTCATCAGCCCCTGCGCGGCGTTTCCGCATTTGTCCAGCACGCGGCTGCGGCGGAAGGTGCGTCCGCCGTCATGGCTGACGATCACGTTGCGCGCATGCAGGCGGATCCTCTCCGCCACCGCCCACACGTATCCGCTGCCGTCCGCCGCCGCGGCGACCCAGCCGGCATTGGTGTTCACTCCGGATATCTTCGACAGCAGGGCGTCCAATTCCTCCGTCAGGCCGAAAGGCATTTCCAGCCTGTTCCACGTCCGCGCGCCGTCCCGGCTGACGATCAGACCGCCCTTTGTGCGCCCGGTCCAGTTGCCGCGGGCCGCCACGACGATGTGCTCCGGGTCCGCATCCGGCCAGTCGCAGCTCAGGCAGGTGATCCACCGGTTGCCCTCCGCGTCCGCGAAGGAATTGTCGCAGTGCCGGTCGACGTCCGTGAAGGCAAAGCCGCCCAGGTCGCCGATCATGTCCAGCACCTGCACCCTCCCGGCAGGAGGCGCGTACACGCCGATGTGCACCGTCTCCTCCATGCCGTCGCACCAGTCCTGCCAGATGACCGTCTCCGCCTGCAGGTTCTGCGTGCGGAACACGCCCGTGCCGGTGTTGAACCAGGCCGTATTCGGACGATGCGTGTCGATCGACACGTTCGTCAGCCAGTGGATCAGGTTGCCGCCGCCGTTGCATTCCGGGCGCATATAGGGCAGGCGGAAATCCATCCGCCCGACCTCCAGCCGGTGCAGGATGGTCTTCCACGTTTCGCCGCCGTCGCGGGACAGGTAGATCGCGTCGCCGTCCCGGCGGTGGATGGTCGCCGTGATCAGCAGCCCGTGCTTCGCATCCACGGACGAGAAGCCCCAGTTGCCCTTTTCCGGCGTGATATCCGTCATTTCGCCAAGGCCGCCCCCCGTCAGGGCATAGCGTGCCACGCGCCCGCAGGAGCAGTCGCCGCAGTCGCAAGTATAGCCGCGCTCCACGTTCTGGCTGCGCGCGCCGTTGGCCGAGAAGCTGACGTACAGGTACTGCCCGTCGCTCGTGCACCGCTGCGCCACCAGCCCGTGAAGCTGGCTGCCTTCGACCGGCACATATTCCGGCTGCGGGACCGGCTGGAAGCTCGCGCCGTCGTCCATGGACAGGTACAGGCTGTGTCCGCGCCGGTCCCCGTCCCGCAGCGCCAGACCTTCCGCTCCCACCAACAGCCGCCTTCCGATCCGCGCGGCAAAGGTGCAGCCGCTCTCCGGGAAGGCCTCGACCCGCGTCCAGTCCGCCCCGCCATTGCGCGAAATCCACAGGCCGTCCTTCTGGCTGGCCATCCACAGCGTATCCGGCAGCACCGGGTCCGCCAGCAGCCGCTCCCCCGCGCCCCTGCCATGCAGGTTGCCGTGGACGAAGAAGGGCAGCTCATGCCGGACGAAGGTCTGCCCGTGATCCTCCGAAACGCTCAGGAGGCCATGGCTGTCCGGGGCATACATGCCGCTGGCGATGTACAGCCGCCCAGGCCGCGCAGCATCCAGCGCCGCGGAGATCGGGCAGGTCTCCCGCAGATCGAGCGGGCTCACATGGTCGATCAGGCTGATCCAGCGCTGCTCCTCATACGAAAAGCGGTACATGCCGCCGATATCCGTCCGGCTGTACATCACCTGCGGATCGGCCGGATGAAAAAAGAACCCTGTCACATAGCCGCCGCCCCCGATGGGCATATGGCGGTAGCGGTACTTCACGCGGTCGATAGGGATCACGTCCTCTCCATCATTTACAGGGTGCTATCCGATTGATTCAAATGTTGTGGAAGGATTATAGCACATTCAGCCGGGAACGTACAGAGAAAAAGGCATGAGTTTTTACATTTGTAAACGGCAGGATGGTGAAAATTGGCCAGCCCTGCCTCGTCATATCAGGTGAAGGGGCATTGAGCAGCCCCTGCGCCGGGCGTGGTACCCGCACCGGCCGGAAAGGAGGGCGAGGCTCGTGGAACCCGGTGGCCGCCGCGAGGTTTTCCCAGAACATACCTTAAACAAATTGATCTCCCTTTACTATACTCCATTATTTCATCTGTGCTGCATGATCCTCCGCGACCACGCAGCAGCCGAAGACGCGATGCAGGAAACCTTCCTCAAAGCATACCGGGGACTGGACGCCTTCCGGGGCGACGCCAGCGAAAAGACCTGGCTGACCTCCATCGCCCTCAACGTCTGCCGGGATATGCGCAAGTCCGCGTGGTTCCGGCACATGGAGCGGCGCGTCACACCGGAGGAGCTGCCGATCCCCGCTCCCGCGCAGGACGAAGAGGCCCTGGCCCTCGGGCAGGCCATCGCAAAACTTCCCGAAAAGTACCGTACATCAGTCCTGCTCTACTACTATCAGGACATGACGCTGCAGGAGTGCGCAATCCTCCTGAAAACCACCCCATCCAACATATCCAAACGACTTGCCCGGGCACGGGAAATGCTGCGCCGTCAGCTGGGCGCAGACCCGCAGGAAGTGCCGGCAAAGGAGGTGACGCTGCCATGATGGATGACCGCATGCTCCGGGATCGCATTCACCGGGCCGTGGAGGCCTATGGCGGCGCTGTACCCGATCCGGCGGCTCTGCGCCAGATCCCCTTCCGGGCGCATGAAAAGGAGAACATCAGAATGAAACAGAAGCTGTCAACCGCCGCGGTCCTGATGATCGCGCTGCTGCTGATCACCGTGACCGCCCTGGCCGTCGGGCTGACGGTCGAGGAGATGTGGCAGCAGTCCTTCGACAGGATGCGCACCACAGGCTGGATCAACAGCGCCTCGGACGAAACGCAGGCGGAGATCACGCTGGAGGAGGCCGTCAGCATTGCCCGCCGCGCCATCATCGCCAAATACGGCACGCCGGAGAGCGAGCTGGACGCAATGGGCGTGTACCCCTCCTATTTCGCGCGGGGCTGGGATGGCCTGACGGACGACTACCCCTCCGAGTGGGATATCTACTTCAGCTCCCGCACGGATGTGGAGCTTGATCTGGACCACACCGACTACGGCCCCACCGGCGAATACCGCGTGTACATCAACGCCGAGACGAAGGAGGTCACCTACTGCCACTGGTACACCAACGATTTCTGGAGCCGCGCCCAGCGCATCTGGGACTGCGGCAGCTATGACGAGGTGCACTGGCACTACGGCCGGCAACAGTTCTTCGCCCTCCCTGCGGAGCAACAGGCCTACTGGACGGCGCAGCTGGCCAGCAGCGGGTACAGAGTGATCGCGGAGGACGAGCGCCTGCACGAGGCGCTGCTGACCGCCGCGACGGACCTGCAGTTCCTGCCCCTGAGCGCCATCGCGGACAACGAGGACGCGCAGGTCCGGGCTGCCTGGGAAGCGCTGGCAGAGCGCGGCCTCGACCCGGATCTCCTGCAGCGGTTCGCCTACGTAGCGACCATCCCCGACTGGCAGACCGGCACGGACAACGTGTGCGTTCACTACTCCTACGAGCTGGAGTGGGACCTGATGAACAAGGGCTTCCTCCACAACCTCAGCGACTGGCTGTTCTGCCGGGTGACCAAGCTCGGCCTGTACATGGTGTCCTTCGAGCCCGGCACGACCCGCGTGATCGCCGTCACCCACGTGCCCATCAGCGAGAGTCACCGGCAGGAGCCCGTGACTGAAGGCAGCCTGCTCACCCGCACGGACTGGACAGCGGATGACCTGACGGCCTTCGACGAGGCCTACCGGCTCCTCGATCGGGCCGTGAGGCGCATGCAGGCGGCCGTGCTCCCCCTGGAAGAGCAGGAAGGCATCGTCCGCAGCTTCCTCCGCGGGCTGGGCGACACATATATCGAAGCCCCGGAGGCGGTGGACGCAGAGCGCTGGTTCGCGGAGACCTCCGAATGGGATACGCGCATCCCCGCCCCGGCCATGACCTATGAGGAGTTCACCGACCGCTACGGCAGCGACGAGCGCTTCTGGCCGATGGAGGTGCTGTGCAGGCTGAAGCCGGAAAGCTACCGCATGCCCCTGCCCGGCGAAACCACGCTGGAGGAGGCCGCCCGAATCGCCCTCAGCCATCTCGTATGCACCGGCGGCGAGGAGGCACTGACCGCCCTGGGGGACTACCAGGTCTTCTGCCGCCGCGTCAGCCTGTCCGGCGACCCCGGGGTAGTTGATTGCCGCTGGGAGGTCTTCATCGTGGCTGATCCCGCAAACCCCGTCCACGGCTACAATATCACCTGGGGCGAATGGGAGGATCACGCCGACGAACCCGACGTCCGCCACATCACCGAGCAAGGCAACGGATAACACAGCAGCGCCCCCGGACAGGCATTCCGTCCGGGGGCGTATCGTATGCAGCTTACGCTTCCGTCGTGTCCGTGGCATCCACGACATTGTTCGCCCAGAAGTCCGAGCGGAGCATGAACAGGCCAATCACCAGCTTGACCACGTCGATGAACTGGATGCAGAAGTACATCGTCACCACATTGGCCTGCGTGTAATGGCTGAGCACATAGGCCAGCACCGCCGGGACGCACCAGGTATACACGCTGTCGAACAGGAAGGTCACGACCGTCTTGCCGCCGGAGCGGATGGTGAAGTACGTCGCATGCAGGAACGCATGGATCGGCAGGGATGCACCGGCGATCATCAGCGTCTTCTGCGCCAGCTCGCGGGATTCCTGCGTGGCGTTGAACATCTGCGGGATCGCGCCGGACAGAAGCATCAGCAAACCGCCCAGCAGGATATGGCTGACCACGGTGATGAACAGCAGCTTCGTATCCACGTCGCGGGCGCCCTTCTTGTCGCGCCGGCCCAGATACTGTCCGACCATGATCGACACCGCGTTGCCCATCGCGAACATGATGATGCAGAACAGGTTCCACGCCGTGCTGGTGATGTTCAGCGCCGTCAGCGCGGTCATGCCGCGGCGGGAATAGCACTGGTTGATAAAGGTCATGCCCAGCGACCACAGCACCTCGTTGAGCAGCAGGGGCGTGCCGGTGATGGCGATGCGCTTGAGCAGCGACAGGGGCACATAGCCGTTGCGGAACGCGCCGCGCAGGAAAATGTAGCGGTTCTGGTGCATGTGCGCATAGGTGAGCACCACGATCATCTCCACCACGCGGGCGATCACCGTCGCCAGCGCTGCGCCGCGCACGCCCATGCCTGCGCCCCAGACCGTGAACGTGCCGCCGAACAGCGCCATCTCGCGCGTTTCGAAGATCAGCAGGAAGTTCAGCACCAGGTTCGTCAGGATCGCGATGACGCTGGCGACCATCGTCGCCACGGTCTTGCCCATCTCGCGCATCGAGCCGGCATAGGCCTGCGCCAGCACGAAGGCGGGCAGGCCCCAGAGCATGATCCACAGATAGTCATGCGCCTGCTCGGAGGCCCATGCCACGCGCTGCGCCAGCTCCTCTGCCGACAGAGCGCTGTTGCCCTGCCCGGACAATTCGCCCTCCATGAACATGGCAATGAACCGGTCGCCCAGAAGCACCAGCAGCGTGATGCCCAGCACGCACACCGCCGTACCGAAATACAGCTTCGTCCGGAAGGACTGGCGCATGCCGTCCACGTCCTTCTTGCCCGCGAACTGCGAGCCGAAGATCGACACGCCGGACAGGCCGCCGAAAATGGTCAGGTTGAACACCATCAGGATCTGGTTCACCACGCCGACCGCACAGAGCGTCTCCTCGCCAAGGGAGCCGACCATCAGCGTGTCCAGCATATTGACGAAGGACGTGATGCCCTGCTGCACCACCAGCGGCAGCAGGATCACCATCACGGTGCGGTAGAACGCCTTGTCCCCGATAAATTTCTTTTTCAGATCAGTGAGCATGGCTCTGCTTCTCCTCTGTGAATTTGATTGCTTCCCTATTGTAGCGGATTCACAGGGAATGTCAAGGGGCATGATGCCGTTTCCCGGATTCTCCACGCCTTTGCGGCCGCTCCGCTTTTCCCGGCGGATCCGGCGGTGCAGCGCCCAGATGTCCGGCAGCGGGCCGCCCCGGAGCATCGCGTCAAAGTACATCTGTGCGGCCTCGGCATGCAGATGCCCCTCCTGCACCATTTCCAGATAGTCCTCCATCACGGAGGCATCCAACGCCAGCTCCGTCCTGGTGCCGACAACGCGCATCAGCCGCAGGCATTCCTCCTGCCCGATCCGCCCATCGGCATAGCGGGTGCTGATCTCCTGCCGCAGCATCGACTCCACCGCCGCTTCGTCCGCCGGGTGGTCAAGGAGGTACTCCGTGAGGGCATGCAGCGTTTCGCCGTCGTCCGTGCAGACGGCGAGCGCGAGGATCAGGTCATCCAGCGGATCGTCCGCCTCCAGCGAGGCATTCACCTCCGCGTCCAGCAACGACCGTTCCCCGACCTCCAGCAGCAACCTGTGCAGCATCGCGCGCTCCGGGGTCATGCCTGCCCCTCCAGCCACGCGATCTGCTCCCGCAGGCCCGTCTCCAGCGGCGTCGCGGGCATCCGAATGCCCGCACGGCGCAGCTTCGTCAGGTCATAACAGCGGTGACAAAGGTGCCCGCTGTACTGTGGATGCGCCTCCAGATACCCGTCCAGGCCAATCGTTTCCACCTGCACCTCATGGCCGATGATCCGGCCGATGACGGCATAGTACTCCGCGTTCGTCACCACGTCGGGGCTGCCGATGCAGAACACCTGCCCGAAGGCGGCCTCCTTCCCGATGGCGTCCAGCATCGCCAGCGCCAGGTCGTCCACATGGACCGGGTGGATAAGGAACGCTCCGCCACCCACCAGCCGCACAGGCTTGCCCGCGCGGATATGCGCCAGCAGGTCCGGCTGCCGGGTGTGCTCCGGATAGCAGCCGAGCTGGAAGCCCGCGCCGAAGATGTGCCCCGGGCGGAAGATCGTCCACCGGAGCGTCCCGCCCTCGTTGATGAAGACCTCCTCCATGAGGCGCTTCGTCGCGCCGTAGCCGCCGTCGGTCAGGTAGTGCTCGTTGCTCTCGTCCTGCGGGACCGTCTTGTGGTGCGGGTCATAGACCGAATCGGTCGAAACGATGATAAACCTGGACGTATGCCGGCTGACGATCTGCACGTCCTGCCGGGCGCTTTCGGGCGTTCGGCCCGTGCAGTCGATGCAGGCGTCCCAGCAGGTATCCGCCCCCGCCAGCGCGGCCTGCACGGCAGCGTCATCATTGCGGTCTGCCGTCAGGGCATGCACGCCCTCCGGCAGCGGATGCACACCACGGGTCAGCGTCCACGTCTCATGCCCCTGCAGGAGCGCCAGCTCCGCCACGCGGCGGCTCAGCGCACCGCTTCCGCCAAGGATCAGCAGCTTCATCGCGATCCCTCCTTATACGTTCAGCAGCGCCAGCGCGCCGAGGATCATCCCCAGAGCGATCAGTTTGCG
Organism: Clostridiales bacterium; assembly: GCA_015056155.1. Taxonomy (GTDB): domain Bacteria; phylum Bacillota; class Clostridia; order Christensenellales; family Aristaeellaceae; genus UBA11524. The sequence continues at coordinate 4,211 of SVGU01000014.1, read as the reverse complement.
GCCGTTCAGCTTCTCCCGGAAGGCCAGCACACCCACCAGGGTCACGGCGATGATGGTGCCCACGGAGAAGGTCGGATACACGACCACCGCCAGATCGGGCATCGCCGCCAGCGCCAGCAGCAGGAAGCGCGCAGAGAGGTAGTTCGGCACGCCGATGGCAAGGCCGCAGAGCACGTCGCCCCGCGTGATCCCCTGCTTCTGCCCGATGCACAGCGCCACGCACAGCACGAAGGCCGTCAGGAAGGTGTACAGCAGGTAGTGGTCGTTTTGCGCCGGATTGCCCCAGTACTCGAAGACCTTCGCCATCAGGTCGCAGCTGCCGCAGACGACCATCAGCGCGATCAGCCCCAGCAGATTGCGGCGCTCCGCCTTTTCGCTGCGCTCCTGCATCACCACGATGGCAGCGGCGGCGATGGCGATGCCGACCAGCTGCGTCCACCGGGGGGATTCGCGGAAGACGGTGATGGCCGCGATGGTCGGGAGCATCACGCCCAGCTTCTGGAACGTCGCCGGCAGCACCACGCCGCTGCGCCCCATGTTCCAACGCAGCAGCACGAAGCCCAGCAGGTACAATACGCCGCTGAAAACGCCCGAAAGCACGGTGAAGGAAAGCCCCTCCCCCGCAGGGATCAGCGGCCAGCCCGCCAGAACGCCCGCCGCGATGGTGCACATGGCATAGTTGGACGCGAGCATGGTCATGCCGTTCTTGCTGAAGCGGCCGGACAAGCGCATCAGCACAGCGACCGCCGTGCTGGAAAGGATGGCAAGGAGCAGGTACAGCATTGGGTTTCCTCCTCAAAAGAAGCGCTGACCCCGGAAGGCGGCTGTGCCACTCGGAATCAGCGCTGTTGATTTGCTTGTGTCGATTACAGACGAGCTTCCAGCTCAGCCTTGCGGGCCTCGAAGCCAGGCTTGCCCAGCAGGGCGAACATGTTCTTCTTGTACGCCTCGACGCCGGGCTGGTCGAAGGGATTCACGCCCAGCAGATAGCCGGAGATGCCGCAGGCCTTCTCGAAGAAGTACACCAGGTAGCCGAAATGGTACGCATCCGCCTCGTCGATCTCGACGATGATGTTGGGGGTGCCGCCGTCCATGTGGGCCATCAGGGTGCCCTGGTAGGCCTTGGAGTTCACGAACTGCACGGACTTGCCGGCGAGGTAGTTCAGGCCGTCGATGTCCTCAGCCGCCTCCTCGATGAAGGCTTCGCTGCGGGGCTGCTTGACCCAGATGACGGTCTCGAACAGGCTGCGGGCGCCATCCTGGATGAACTGGCCGATGGAGTGCAGGTCAGTGGAGAAGTTGGCAGCGGTGGGGAAGATGCCCTTCTGGTCCTTGCCCTCAGACTCGGCAAAGAGCTGCTTGAACCACTCGCCCATCATGGTCAGCGCGGGCTCGTAGTTGACGAGGATCTCGGTGGTCTTGCCCTTGTTCAGCAGGATGTTGCGCAGTGCAGCGTACTGCATGGAGGGGTTGGTCTCGACCGTGCCGTCCTTGCAGATCTCGCGGGCTTCCTGCGCGCCCTTCATCATGGCCTCGATGTCGATGCCGGCGGCAGCGATGGGCAGCAGGCCCACAGCGGTCAGCACAGAGAAGCGGCCGCCCACGTCGTCCGGAACGACGAAGGTCTCATAGCCCTCGGTGTCGGCGAGGTTCTTCAGCGCGCCGCGGGCCTTGTCGGTGGTGGCATAGATGCGGCCCTTCGCGCCTTCCTTGCCGTACTTCTCCTCCAGCATCTTCTTGAAGACGCGGAAGGCGATGGCGGGCTCGGTGGTGGTGCCGGACTTGGAGATGATGTTGACGGAGAAGTCGCGGTCGCCGATGATCTTGATGATATCGTTCAGGTAAGAAGAGGAGATGTTGTTGCCGGCGAAGTAGATCTCCGGGATGCCCTCGGGACGGACGCCGTTGTACATCTGGCCGTTGACGAACTCGATCGCCGCACGGGCGCCCAGGTAGGAACCGCCGATGCCGATCACGACCAGCACCTTGCTCTCGCCCTGGATCTTCTTCGCCGCCTGCTGGATGCGGGCGAACTCTTCCTTGTCATAGTTGACCGGCAGATCCAGCCAGCCCAGGAAATCATTGCCGGCGCCCTTGCCGGACAGGAGCACCTCGTTCACCGTGTTCACCAGCGCGGACATGTTTTCCATTTCCGCAGGGGCCACGAAACCGTTCAGACCGGTCAGCTTCAGATTCATCGCCATATGTATCGTCTCCAATCTGTTTCATCAAATGGGGAAAACGCCATGATTCATTATACCTCTTTGCAACGCGTTGCGCAAGTGTTTTCTACGACCGATACCTGTCGCCAGCCTTCCAGCCGCATCCGATTGTTTTTTTCCCGCACGGAGGCAAAAAACAGTTGTATCCCCCCGTTCCTTCGTGGTACACTATAAAAGCGCTTCCTGCGCCATCCCGACCGTATCTATTGAGGGGGAATCAACATGAATGCACCCATCCGCATCGCAATCTTCGGCTACGGCAATCTCGGCCGCGGCGTTGAGCTCGCCCTGCGTCAGAACCCCGATATGGCTCTGACCGCCTTCTTCACCCGCCGCGATCCCGCATCGCTCAAGACCCTGTCGCCCGGCGTGCCCGTTTATCACGCGGATGACCTGGCCGCCCATGCCGGGGAGATCGACGTGCTGATCCTGTGCGGCGGCAGCGCCAGGGTCCTGCCCGTGCAGAGCCCCGAATGCGCCCGTCTCTTCAACATCGTGGACAGCTTCGACACCCACGCCCGCATCCCCGAGCACTTTGAAAGCTGCGACGCCGCCGCAAAGGAAGGCGGCAAGGTCGCGCTCATCTCCGCCGGCTGGGATCCCGGCATGTTCAGCCTGCAGCGCCTGCTGGGCAACTGCGTCCTGCCCGACGGACAGGATTACACCTTCTGGGGCCGCGGCGTGAGCCAGGGACATTCCGACGCCATCCGCCGCATCGAAGGCGTGCTGGACGCCAAGCAGTACACCATCCCCGTTCCTGCGGCGCTGGAGAGCGTCCGCGCGGGCGAAAACCCCCAGCTGACCACCCGGCAGAAGCACACCCGCGAGTGCTGGGTCGTGCCTGCCCCCGGCGCCGATCTGAAGCGCATCGAGCAGGAGATCGTCACCATGCCCAACTACTTCGCCGATTACGACACCACGGTGCATTTCATCACCATGGAGGAGCTCCGCCGCGACCACAGCGGCATCCCCCACGGCGGCTTCGTGATGCGCAGCGGCGTGACCGGCGAGAACGGCGAGACCCGCCAGATGATCGAATACAGCCTGAAGCTGGGCTCCAACCCGGAATTCACCGCCAGCGTGCTGGTCTGCTGCGCGCGCGCCGTCGCCCGCATGGCGCGGGAGGGCGCGACCGGCTGCAAGACCATCTTCGACGTGCCCCCGGCCTACTTCTCCCCCAAATCCGGCGCAGAGCTCCGCAAGGCGCTGCTGTGAGAAACAAAACGGACGCTCCCCAGGGGAAATGGCGTAAAGGAATCATTTGTCCCACGCATTGCCGTAAGCCAGTTAAGGATCACAGCTATTGCATTGTTTTGATAAAATGACAGCAACAAACTTGAATTTGACGAATAGTCAAGCATACTTGAAATTGGGGGACATAAATATGAAAAGAGAACTCGGTATTGCCCGTTGCGGACTTGCTTGTTGCTTATGCTCTGAAAACGAACATTGTCGTGGCTGTAATTCAGGTGATTGTCCCGATAAAGAATGGTGTGAAAACCGAAGCTGCTCCATTGAAAGAAATAAAGAAAACTGCTATCTTTGTGAAATAGACTGCAAGAAAGGTCTTCTTACTAAAATCAAGCCTTATGGATTCACTGTATTTGCTAAAAGGTATGGTATTGAAGCCTTGTTGAACTGCCTTGAAGCGAATGAAATCAACGGAGTTGTTTACCATCGCCAGGGGATTGCTGGAGATTACGATGACTTTGATGATGTTGAAAAACTGATTCAGTTTATACGAACAGGTAAGCGATAAATTCCATTTTGTCGACTGATGAAAAACTCATTTCTCCATACTTTTGTGAGGGCGCAATTATACGCACCATTCCGGTACATTGCGTTTATTGGGTTACATAAGTAAACGAGCATCCGGTCTTTCGAGTTGTTTTGTCAAGGGTGTTTTCCCCAATAATTTAATTCGTAAGGAATAAGGGCATCTCACGCCGTCTTATAACATCGAATGACCTTAACTAAACAGCACCCTCG